>CBDDBE010000003.1:0-120930 GCA_965225085.1 uncultured Candidatus Saccharibacteria bacterium
CCCCCGATCACGGGACCAGAACCCGTTGCCTTACCACTTGGCCAATCCCCAATGTGTTTACAGATGCAGATTATACGGTAAATTGACGGCTAGCGCCAGAGGTTTGTCGGAGTTCGCCGCGCCATTGGGAGCGTGGGGTGTGCTGATGGACGTATGTTCCGGCGTGCCAGTCGCGGAGGCCTTGTTGCTCAACGTTTACTCTTTCGATGAGTGCGCTGCTGCGGACTGAGTGGCTGGGCACTGTGCCTGCTAGGATGTGATCCTCGGCGGGTAGGGCTACGAACTGTGCGCCGTGCCAATCGAATTGCATATCGGTAATCATGGTCATTGTTCGTTCTATGTGGTAGGCGTTGGTGAGGATGCCGACTGTTTGGTGCTCTACTAAGTTATGGTAGATCTTCCAGACTGCGCGGAGGTTTCCCAGAGTATCAGGTTCGGAGGCGATGCAGGTGATGATGTCCTCGGGCACGTCATTTTTGACTAAAAAAGATCGCATGTTGTCGGTCTTGTGCCAACGTATGCTCGCGGGGCCGTTCAGTCCGCCGCCAACCAAGATATACGCGCCTACATTGGCATTCGGTTTGAAGTATAGATCGACCGCAGCCTGCATTCTGACGCGTCCGCCTATGTATCGGCCGTCAGCGCCGTATTCCTCGAAACTTCCGAGCGTGGGCAAAACATTTGGGCATAGCACAATTATGTAGTCGTACGTTTGAGGCTGGGTGCTAGCGGCGACCACCGGTTATTTCCACGCTAGTAGCAGGACGAGGCCCGCTATAACGCCAGTCACGCCAGCCAGCTTTTGCCGGGTAAGTTCATCCTTGAAGAAGAAGGCCGAGAGCAATGTAACAGCGCCAATCGACGCGGCATTAGTGGCATTGACGTAGCCCAGATTTGGGGCGACACTCAGGGCATAGAAATTGAAGAAATTAAACCCGGCGGCCGCAACGCCTATCGACGCGAATGGCCACCAGTGCTCGCGGACCGTGCCAAAATTGATCTGGCGTCGCCACATCTCGACCATGATGCACAGCGTGCTTATCACGAATATATACAGCAGGAAAGTGACCGTCGGCACGCCATCGGATATGAGGTGTTTTGCCATTAGGGAAAGGAACGCCCAGCACAGGAATGACCCGAAGGCGAGCGGAATCCAGGCGGTGCTTTTGGCTTTGTGCGTGCTGTGTGGGTTGATCATGATAGTTGCCGATGACGCAACGATGAGCCCAATAGCCAGCAGTGCGCGCACGCTGAGATGTGCGCCAAAAAGCGGCACCGCGAGCAGTGAGGTCAGCACGACGTAGCTTTTGGAGAGTACCAGGCTGTAACCAGCATTTGGCGCTAGCTCGATGCTGCGCGTTGACATCGCGTTGCCGTAGTACGATAGCACGATGGCAGTGCCCAGTATCTGTACAAACTGCCAAAGTGTCAGCGATAACGGGGCGTGTGTTGCCGCGGTGGCTACTGCAAAGACCAGGGTCGGGATGGCAAACATCGCTAAATTGTTGAATTGATTCGGCAACTTGGCCAGTGCGGCGCGGCGCACAACCAAATATAGTCCGACGGAGCAGGCAAACATTATAAGATCGGCAACGAGCCAGTTCATGTGGGGATTATACACGAAGCGTATAAGTGATGATAGGAGGGCGGTCAAAAGTGATGGTGCCCGGCCAACATGGGTCGGCCGGGCTGGTGGTTCAGTCGAATATTTTTCCACAGAGTTCAAGCGCAGCTTTGAAAGAGGCGGTGTCCTGACGTGTAGACGTGACGTCGCCTTCAAAGAGTTGTCGGGCAATGGCCATAAATCTTTGCCAGTCGGCCCGGGAGGCGGCGCCGTATTCTGCGACAAGCTTGTAGTATTGTGCGTCGGTGCGATCGACGCGACCCACGACGAATACTACAGTGCCGACGGTCGCCCCGGAAAATCCTCGCACTCTTTTCTGAAGCGCGTCGATGCCGGCTTGGTCGAGGGGCATGTTCGACATGAAGATGCCGACTGCCTCCTGCCCGTTTTTGCCGAGAACCCCGATGATTTTACGGTTTTTCATGCCATGTCCTCTCGATCGGATCTGAACCGTAGGATAGTATCTCATCTAATATACGTATTCGCAAATGCCAATAGATCCACAGCATTATAAAACCACAACATACCAGTGGCTCGGGGTACGCTATACTAAAATCTGCAATGGAACAGAGTTTGGCGCTGGAAGTTATGATGAGTGGTGCGAGCGTGATGCTAACCGGGCCAGCTGGTTCGGGTAAGACGTTTGTGCTGAATGAATTTATTCGACATGCCAAGAGCGAGGGCAAGCATGTATCGGTCACGGCCACAACGGGTCTGGCCGCTACGCACCTTAGCGGTAGCACAATTCACGCCTGGAGTGGCATGGGCATTCACGATGAGCTGCCGCCAAAGTTCTTTGACCACCTCAGCAAGGCGCGGCGAGAGACGATCGAGAAAACTGACGTGCTGATAATCGACGAGGTGTCGATGCTCCATGATTATCGTCTGGACATGTTGGACGAAATAACGCGTAAAGTGCGTGGTAGTGATGCGCCATTTGGCGGTCTGCAGGTGATACTGTGTGGGGATTTCTTCCAGCTGCCGCCGGTGAACCGGGGTGATGGCAGGCAAGGTGGATTTGTGGTGAACTCGGCGGCGTGGCAGGCGTTAGATCCGAGCGTTTGTTACCTGAATGAACAGCACCGTCAGGATGATGACGCGTTTTTGGAAATCCTGAATGCACTGCGGGCCGGTGATATCCGTCGTCATCACGCCGAGCAGCTGCTGGGTCGCGTGGCGGCAGAACTTCCGGGCAATAACGCCGTGACAGAGCTGTATGTGACGAACATGAACGTCGATAGTATCAACCAAAGCAGACTGGCCGGGATCGATGGCGATGAGCACGTGTATCAGATGGAAACAACTGGCAGTCAGAACTATGTCGACACATTGAAGCGATCGTGCCTGGCGCTGGAGACACTCACGCTGAAGCTGGGCGCGCTGGTGATGTGCATACGCAATAGTGCCGACCGGAGGTTTGTGAACGGAAGTTTGGGTATCGTGATCGGCTTTGAGCCGCTGCTGGGTTATCCGATTGTGAAGTTGCGTTCGGGCAAAGAGCTGACGATTGGGCTCGAGACGTGGGAACTACGTGATGGGGACAAGAAACGCGCGTCGATCACCCAGATTCCGCTGCGGTTGGCCTGGGCTATTACGGTGCATAAAAGCCAGGGCATGACGCTAGACGCCGCACGGATTGACCTGCGCAAAGCATTTGTAGAAGGCATGGGATATGTGGCGCTTAGCCGTGTGAAGAGCCTGGATTCGCTTAGCCTGCTCGGCATCAACAACATGGCGCTGAAGGTGAGCCGTGACGCGCTGGAGATTGACGAGCTGCTGCGTGCGCGGGCCAAGCAAGACGCGGTGACGTTCGCGCCTTTGGCCGAGAAGGCTAAAACGCGCCAGAGCAATCCCGAGCCCGATAAAAAGAAAAAGCCCAATTCCAACTGGTCCGAGAAAGTCGCCAAAATGCGCGAGACACACCCCAACGCCTTCAAGCCGTGGGCCGAAGCAGATGACGACCGATTGAAACAATTATTTACTGATGGCAAAGGTTTGGCCGAACTATCGCAGGAATTTGGCCGTCATCCTGGTTCGATTCATGCCAGATTGAAGAAACATTATGGTGAAGAGGTCGAGGTGAAGTAATGATATTCGCCCGATCCACATGGCGTGTGGACCGGGCGTTCGGCTAGATATCCAGGTACCGGTTCTGGAAATACGCTTCGAGCCAATTCTGCAGGTCACTCAGATCCAGGTGCCCTATCTGCTGTAGCGTGCGCGCCCCGAGTCGGAAGGCCACCTTATTGCGTCGTGACTGGCTTGCCTTGTCGAGGGCTCCTTGGGCGATCAACCCGTCGATGACCTGCCGAAGGTCTTCGAGGTATTCAGGTGGGTTCGTGAAGGCCGTGAAGACCCCATCACTCGGTGGATTGACGTGGACATTGAAGCGAAGCTCTTTGCCGGCCATTGGCCAGCTCCTTTCGTGGGTGCGAATGGCGACATCTATATGCTACACTAAAATAAAGCTAATAAAAACAAACATGACGGACCATCAAATAGTAGATATTTTGGACGACGACGGTAGCCCGACCGGTCGTACTACATCCCTGACAGGCGCGCACAAGGCGGGCGAGTGGCATGCGGCTGTGCACATTGGGCTTTATACAGCAGATCGACGCGTGCTGTTGCAACAGCGCAGCAAAGCTATTATGTTTTATCCCGGTATGTGGGACTTGGGCGTGGCCGGTGCGGTGGCGGCTGGCGAAAATATTTACGACGCAGCCCTGCGCGAGGTGCACGAAGAGCTCGGTACGCTCGCTCGTCATCTGGAGCCAGTGACGCGCTGGAAATACAACCATCATGTGCCCAGCCACGGCATGCATGTCAAAGTATTTCTGTATGCCTTTATCGCCGAGATTGATCCAACGTATCTGCGCCTGCAAGAGGAAGAGGTTCAGGCCGTGCGCTTACTGCCGGTCCACAGTGCGCATGAGCTTCTTTTCAACCACAAGGGCCTGCCGCATATGCAGCTGCAACCGTACCAGGGGTATTACCGGCAAATCTTGAAAGCAATCGAAGAGCACTATCGTCATACGCAAACATGAGCAAGTGAGTTACAATACGAGTAGTAAAGATCACGGAGGTAATATGAAGTTAAAAATAGGTGCATTTGTAGCGCTCATGGCGCTGGCGGGAATTGTATTCGCGCCGCTCGCGGTCCATGCCAGCGCGATTCGCCATGGTGATCGAGTGTCGGTTGCTCAGGATGAATCGGTTGATTCGACAGTATTTTTGGCCGGCTCAACCGTTACGGTGGCTGGCGTGGTCCACGGTGATGTCTTTTGTGTAGGGCAAAATGTAGACATTACCGGCATGGTCGAAGGTGATGTCTTTTGTGCTGGCCAGACCATGCACATTAGCGGCACCGTCCTTGGCAGTGTTCGAGTGGCTGCTCAGACGCTGACAATTACAGGGCCTATTGGCCACGGGCTGAGTGTGGCTGCTCAGAGTGCGAGTATCGGCGGTGGCGCCACGGTAGACCAAGATGCGACTATTTTCGGAAGCATGATTGATCTGGGCGGCAAAGTCGGCCGGGACGCGGTGATTGGCGGCCAAAACGTTACTATTTCTGGCCGAGTTGCCCGCGATGTGACGGCTCAGGTGCAGGATCTAACGTTGGCGAACGGAAGCCAAATCGGTGGAGCTCTTGACTACACTAGCAGCAACCAGGCAACAGTCGAGCACGGCGCTACGGTGGTGGGCGCTACGCAACGGCACGATCCACCGGCCCGCAATGAAAGGCAGAGCAATACGGGCACGGCTTCGTTCTGGAACGCAGCCTATTGGTTTGGGGCGACGCTGATGTTTGGGCTCGCTTTGCTGCTGGTCGCGCCGCGTACATTTGTATCGACCAAGAAAGTCTTTGCCACAAAAGGCGGCTGGGCTCTTCTGGCTGGACTTGGTATGCTCATTCTAACGCCTATTGTCGCGGTGATCTTGATGATGACGGTGATCGGCCTGCCACTTGCTATTGCGTTGTTGCTGGCTTGGATCGTGGCGCTCATAGGCAGCTTTAGCTACAGCTCATATGCTGTTGGGTCATGGATTGCTGAGCGGGCAAAATGGCAGCTGAAGTGGCCGCGCCTATCGGCGTTGGCACTCGGGGTGTTAACTGTATCGGTCCTGATGCTCATACCTTTTGTCGGCGGACTGTTTGGCTTCGTGGCGTTGATAGGGGGACTAGGCGCAGTCGGTATGGCCTTTGTGTCACACGCTAAGAGCTCGGGCACTACTACCCATAAGCACGCTAAAGCGTAAACAACTCAAATAGACTTTTAAATTCACCCGCAGCTACGAGCGGGTGAATTTAATGACGCTGAAGCTTGGGTCACTAGAAATGTTCGCGCACGTGGCCGAAGCTGTAACCCCAGTCAGCGTTGGCTTTTTTGTGAGGGTTGAAGATATGGTCTGGGTCCATGATGTCTTTAGCCTGGCGGAAATAGCCGAGGACGGTTGGGCCGTACATTTGCTCCAGCCAAGGGCCACGCACCAGGCCGTCGTTGTGCTCACCGCTTAAGCTACCTTTGTACTTGAGGATTAGCGTGTTGACTTCTTTCATCGCGGGTTCGAGCTTGGCGCGGTCGCTCGGGTCTTCGAGCCTCATGAGGGGGATGATGTGAAAATTGCCATCGCCCATATGCCCGGCGACTGTCGCAAAGAGTTTGTATTTGCGAATGATCTGCTGCAGTTGGGGTAGGAACTCCGTGAGGTGCGGCGGATTGACGACCAGGTCGTCGATGAACGGCGCGGTGTGTTTGTCTTTTACCTTTTCGCGCAGTAGTTTAAAACTTTGGCGGCGCATCAGCCAGAATTTTTCGCTGCGTCCCTCAGTCGGCGTTTCCTCGAAGCCATTGATCTCGTAGCGAGCACGGTGTTGGCCTAGTTCTCGATGGAGCGCACGGATTTTTGTACGCACTTCGTCTTCGGTGTCGCCGTTGAATTCAATCATCAGAATCAGCTTTGGGATACCGCGCAGTAGCAGAAGCCCATCGGGGATGAGGTTGAGCAGTAGCATTATGAAACGCGCCGGGCCAAGCATCTTCAGGAACGACGGCATAAAGCGAATCGAGAGCCACAGCGTCTGGTCGTCGAAGCTTTCGAATGTCGCCGGCTTGCTTTCGAGCACCTTTGGGATGAGCTCACCCAGGTCATCCATACCACGAAGGAACAGGACGAGCAGCCCGGAATGCTTGCGGTGCGGCACTAGTTTGAAGGTAATGTCGGTGGTGAAACCCAAGGTTCCTTGTGCGCCAACGATCAGATTGCACAAATTGAATATGCCTGTTTCGCGGTCCCATACATCCCACAGGTTGTAGCCGGTGGAGTTTTTGCTGACGTGAGGTTTGGCGGCTTTTATCTCGTCGTAGTGGGTGTCGACTAGCTGGAATATTTCGCGGTAGACCTTGCCCTCAAAGTCATTTTGGGTCATTTTCTTATCAAGGTCGGCTTTCTGGAGCGGTTTGACGATGCGCTCTATACCATCGGCAAACACAACTTTTAGCTCACTCACGAAATTTTCGGTTTTGCCAAACTCGAGTGACTTTTCGCCACCAGAGTTGTTGTTGACCATGCCGCCGATGGTACACAGGTCGCGGCTGGCTGGATAGCTGGGCATCAGCGCATCGTGTTTGAGCGTCTCGGCCTCGAAGTCACGGTAGAATACGCCGGGTTGAGCATGGCCGGTTGTGGCATCAACATTTTCGATGGCGGTAAAGTATTTGTTGAAGTCGACAATGATTGAGTCGTTTATAGCCCCACCGCTCATGTCTGTCCCGGCAGAGCGCGCCGTGAGCGACAGGTCGGGATGTGTTTTCTTTTGTTCGGCTACGAGGCTGACCAGCTTTTGGACATCGGCGCTGTCCTTTGGCATGGCAACCAGGCGTGGTTTGATTTCGAATAGTGAGGCGTCATGGCTATATAGCTCCAGCGTTTTGTCGCTGGTATCTACGTCACCGCTAAAGCCTTTCGATTTGAGGGCGTCAATAATGTCTTCCATATACTCCTAAGCGTAACCTTGATAGCGAGCAAAAAGCAAGTTTATTACGGATCTACCATTGTGATAAAATAAATATGTCCTACGGTCAATTTTCGAAGGGGAATGAACATGAAGTTCATTATCGCAACGCAGTCGGACCCAGCGGCCGTTAAGCCGAGGAAGTACTATCTCGAAAAGAAGGGCCGCGAGCATTATACCTGGCACCTTGGCGAACCGGGTCGTAGACGAGCAGAGCGGTTCAGGACTCGTGCCGAAGCCCAGACGGTCATCGACGGCGGCTTTAGGGATTGTGCGGGTATGGTCGCTGAAGTCCTCGAGATCGAGTCGTAGCACGCGGGGGCGGCATGATGCCGCCCCTTTTAATTTGTTTTACATAAGTTTTTGAGGTGACCTCAGCCCGATACGCGCGGGCCGAGGTCACTACTATTTGGCGTGGAGCGTTTCGCCCGTCGCTCCAATGGGCTGGGCAAAGCGCTTCTTAGCGAACAGGCTGTGCAGCCACGCCAGGCCGATCAACGACGTGGTTATGCAGCCTATGACCAGGCTGGAGAGGTCGAACCACATCGCCCAGGGCAGCGTGCCGATAGCCCAGAACGTCCCATGACCCAGGTATGGATATCTGAGGAACGCATTCGTTGCTACCAGATGCAGCGTCATCCCCCGGACAAAGAGCGCACCGATGCCCAGACCAAGCAGGAGTAGAATCAGCTTGATGCTACTCTGCACTCGGTCGATCATCGAGAGGCCGCCCATGACGCTGTCGACCGAGAAGGTCGCGTCCTGTACCTCGAGATAACAGAACATTGCGAAGGCCAGCAAGCCGTTGAGGCCGGGGTCGCTCGGTGTTCCTCGCTGCTTGGTTGGCCGGTCAGACGTGCGGTCTTGCCGCGCGTTGAGCCATCTGGTCAGCAGGCTGAGCGCAGTGTACAGCACGATACTGACCAACCCGGCTCCGATCACGGTGCGATACTGCTGATGCCATTTCAAACACAGCCCGATGATCGCACCGCACGCTACTGCAAGAACGGACAAGTGCGGATGCGCACCGCCCAGTCGCTCGAACCAGCGCTCGACTGGCCCAATCCAGTAGATGGTAAGGTCCTTGCCCTCGGCGTCGGTTTCGTGGTCCTTCGCGAACAGGAACGTTGCGAAGATTTGCAGCAGATACACGCTACCAAAGACCATGACCGGCAAGTGGGCATTTAGCAGCTGTTGGGTAAAGGCGTCGGGATGTTTGACGATGCTGGTCAGCGCGCTGCCTATGCTCTCGTGGTTGCCGATAGCAACAATCACGATCGGCACGGCGCCCCTCACCCCAAAGACCGCTACCGCAATGCCCCACAACATGAAGCGCTTCTGCCACTTCTTGTTGAGTTTTGCGACGTAGGTGGCATTAACGCTGGCGTTGTCGAACGAAAGCGCCACCTCTAGTACTGCTAGCATAGCAACGACCATCGCGCTATGCGGCATGGCATAGGCCAAGTAGCCCAGGACGCAGATCGCGGCAATACTGGGCCATCCGTAGTATCGCCACATGGCGTTCACCCCTTTCGGATGTGATGTAAAAGAACGATCGTCGAGTCGGTTGACACGACGGAGCATGGCAAATCCATGCAGGCTGTTATGATAACACCGTGCGGTCACCTTCGCAATTATCTGTACATAGCGACGTACTGTTCTGCCGCGTAGCTCGTGTATAATAACTGCAAAAGGGTATATACAATTATGGCAGACGGCGTACAGAAGAAGAGAGTTCTGATTTTGGGTGGAGGCTTCGGCGGTATCAAGACAGCCCTGGGGCTGAATGACGAAAGCGCGTATGATGTCACGCTGCTGTCGGACAAAACTGACTTCAAATATTATCCGGCTCTGTACCGCTCGGCGACTGGCATGAGTAGGACGGCATCTATTATCCCGCTCGATCAGATCTTTCACGGCAAACACATTACGCTACTGCACGAGCATGCACTCAAACTAGATCGTGCGGCCAGCGTCGTCACAACTGTATCGGGCAAAAGTATCCCTTATGACATCTTGGTCGTGGCGCTTGGCTCGGTCACGAATTATTTCGGCATCAATGGCCTGGCCGAATACAGTTACGGTATCAAGACGATCGAAGAGGCTGAGACGCTCAAGAAACACCTGCACGAACTAATGCTCAACGAACACAAGCCCGACCTGAATTATGTCGTCGTCGGTGGTGGCCCGACGGGCATTGAACTGGTGGGGGCGTTGCCGCACTACCTGAAGTGGATTATGAAGCACCATGGTATCAAGAACCGACGCATCAACATCGAGCTGGTCGAAGCTTCGCCCAGGTTGCTTCCACGCATGCCCAAGGATTTGTCGGCTGCTGTGGAACGGCACCTGCGCAAAATGGGGGTCAAGCTGCATTTGGCGCAAAAGGTCGAGGCCGAAACTGCCGACGCGCTTATCATCAATGGCCGGCCGATCAAAAGCCATACCGTCATTTGGACCGCAGGCATGTCCAGCAACGTGTTTATTAGCGAGAATGGCTTTACGCTGGATCACGGCAAGGTAGTGGTGGATGAATTTCTGCGCGCCAAGAATGAGCAGGCCGAGAATATCTATGTGATTGGGGACAACGCCTTAACCGAATATAGCGGCATGGCCCAGACAGCCCTGCACGACGCCGCCTTCTTGGCTCGGAACTTAAGACGCCTCGCGAACGATGACGTGCCGCTGGCATACAAGCCTAAACGTCCCATATACGTGTACCCGGCCGGGGAGCGCTGGTCGGCTGTGTTATGGGGTCCAGTTCGGATCTACGGCTGGTTGGGCTGGGCGCTTCGCGAAGCAGCAGACTGGGTGGGCTACCACGACGTCGAACCCTGGTGGAAGGCGTCTGAGCTATTTATGGCCGAAGCCGAGACGGACGAGATGTGCCCAGTATGTGGAGCCAAAGAAGACTAAAGTGATCTTAGCCGTCTTTCCGCGAAGCTTGACGGTAAGGGTGCTATATAGTAAGGTGTGCTGGTCACCTACACGAGTGTCATCACTGCTTTCTTTGGAAGGGATTGAGATGGAAACGGTCAACGCGGAGTTGCGGCTTGTGAGCCTGGAAACGCTGGCGTTGAGGCTTGACGCAAGGTTTCCCGCACGCAGCGAGAACCCCGCGAGCGATAAGGCTATTCGCAGTTTCTGCGAGACGTTCGTGGGGTTTTACCGGCGGGAGTCGCTCACGATGACAGGGCTGTTCGTTGCATTCGAGCGGCACCTCCAGCGTGGTGGGCATGCTTTCCCTCTGTACGTCACGGGGTGTCGGGACTTGGTCCTGCGGCTCATCGTCGAGACGGGGCTGGAGGAGGCTCTTGCCGAGGACGGGCGCCTCAAGGCGCTGCTCCTCTAGTCCGAGCGCCCTCTATTGTCTGCCATGGACGACAGAGGGCGCATTTTTCAATTCGGAAATGTGTATCTCTTGCAGGAAGAGATACAGATCATGAAGTGAAGGAACCCTGAAATGGCGAATAGGATAGAGCTGATCGCCCGCGGTTTGGCGCTGCCGGCATATATGCCCGCCACCACCCGCAATTTGCTGGCGACCAATGGCGTCGGCTTTGGCAATCTGGTGGAAGATGATGCGCGTTTGATTCGCGTACAGCTGCCCTCTGGTTGGAGGGTGGGGTCGGAAGGGCAGGGTCCAGCGCATCTGCTGGATGATAGGGGCCGATCGCGGGCTTACATTGTCCATAATGATGCCGCTTCAATCACAAACATGCTTTGCCGTTTTGCGGTGTTGCCGCGTGAGCCATGGACTCCATCTGGACGGTTTGATGTTCTGGACCGTAGCACTGGCGTAGTAGTATTCACAGCTAAGATTCGTCGGGGTGATCTGCCATCTTGGTACGACTATTACCGCCAGGCAGCCTGGGAGCAAGCTGAAGCTTGGCTTGACGAGCGCTACCCACAGTGGCGGGACCCGGCACCGTACTGGGATTAGCCTTCACGGCGGTATCGCCCCCGATATGACCCGCTCTGCCCACCCGAAAGGGTGTGGCGGGGCGGGTGTTTCATGTGGGGAAGGTTCGCACTGGAGAAGCTTTGCGTGGTTGGGTGCGATAAAACCAATGTTTGATAAGCTCGGCAAAGACCAGGTAGCTAGCCACCACCAGTCCGAGCAACCCTAATTGCCATGGCTGCAATAGCTCGAAATGGAATAGCCGCCTGATTGGAAGCAGTACGATGAGCGTCGCGATAGCCGCCACGCTCAAACTGCTGGCAATTAACGCTGCTGCTGGCTTGCTTTGCTTGAACGGGATGAGTTTGGTGCGGATGACAAAGACAACGAGCATCTGGGTCATGATCGATTCTAGGAACCAGCCGGCCTGGAACAGCCCCTCATCGGCGTGGAAAATGAATAGCAAAATACCAAACGTGATGAAGTCAAATATCGAGCTCAGCAGGCCGTATACCCACATGAATCGCTTGATCTCGCTCATGCTCATAGTATGAGGTGCCCGGACGTCGCCCTCATCGACAGCATCGAGGGGCAAGGTGAACTGCGACGTGTCGTACAGGAGGTTGTTTAGTAGAATCTGTGTGGCTAGCATCGGCAAAAAAGGCAGAAACAAGCTTGCGCCCGCCATCGAAAACATATTGCCAAAGTTAGAACTTAGCTCCATACGTAGGTACTTCATGGTGTTGGTGAATGTCCGGCGCCCCTCGGCCACGCCTTCGATCAGCTCGGCCAGACTTTTGTGCAGCAAGATAAAATCAGCAGCTGCTTTGGCGACGTCCACGGCATTGTTGACCGAAATGCCGACGTCCGCGGCGCGGAGGCTCGGTGCGTCATTGATGCCGTCACCCATGTAGCCCACCACATGCCCGTTTGCCTGCAGCGCAACGATGATCGCCATTTTCTGTTCGGGGTCAACACGCGCAAAGACAGTTGTTTGCTCGACGGCGACGGCCAATTCCTGCTTGCTGAGCCGTGCGATATCTTCGCCGGTGAGGATGCGCTTGATGGTCAGCCCAATGTCCTTGGCAATTTTTTCGGTGACGTACGCGTTGTCGCCGGTGATGACTTTGATATCAATATTGAGCTCGCTCATGCGGGCTAGCGTTTCGCGCACACTTTCGCGGGCCGGATCCAGGAAGGCCAAAAACCCTCTGAAACACAGGTCTTGCTCGTCGGTTGGCGAGTAGTGCTTTTCGCGCCCGATACTGCGGGTGGCAATAGCTAGCACGCGGAATCCGCCGCGGCTGAGCTGCTCGTATGTCTTCATGATGCGCTGACGCTGTGTAGGAGTTAGGCGCATGTCCGGTGTGTTTTCGTAGGCGCAGATGCTGATAATCGCTTCCGGCGCACCCTTTACGATTAGCTCACGTTGCTTGTTTTGCAAATGATGGGCGACCACGGCTGAGCGTTTGCGTTCGAAGTCGAATGGTATCTCGTCGATCTTCTGGTAAGCATCAATGTTCAGATGGCTGAATGATTTGACCGCACGATCGAGAGGATTGTCGAAACTGGTAGAGTACATGCTGAGAATGTAGCCCAGTTGTAGGACGTCGCTCGACTGCTTGCCGGCACCGTCTACGTACTGGACGAGGGCGATATGGTCCTCGGTGAGCGTACCGGTTTTGTCCGTGCAGAGCATATCCATACTGCCAAAGTTCTGGATGGCCGACAGTTCCTTGACGATCACGCCGCCGCGCGCCATACGGAGCGATCCTTTGCTAAGGTTGAGCGTAATGATGAGTGGTAGTAGCTCTGGTGTTAGTCCGACTGCAAGCGCAATGCTAAACAGCAGCGAATCGAGAATATTGTGTCGAAACAGCACGTTCACTGTCGTGACAAACAGAACCAGGAAGAATGTCATTCGGACAATCAGTCCGCTAAAGTCGCGAATTTCGCGCTCGAATTCAGTCTGGCGATGCGCAGACTGCAGGCTGCGGGCGATGTGCGCGAATCTGGTACGGGCGCCGGTTTCTGTCACCTGCATTATGCCCGATCCGCTCACGACGCCGCTGCCCATATATACCTCGGCCTTGGGCGGTTTGGCCTGCGGGAAGGATTCGCCAGTCAGCGCCGATTCGTTGGTGAACATGTCCTCGCCGTCCACCATCACCCCGTCGGCGGGCACGACGCTGCCGGCGTTGAGCAGCACAATATCTCCGGGTACGAGGTCGCTGGCGAGCAATAGATGGTCTTTGCCAGCCCGCCGAACGCGAATTTTGACCCGAACGCGGTCGCGCAACTTCTCGGCGGCTTGCTCGGAGCGGAAGGTGTTGACGAAATCGAGTATCACGCTAGTGAACACGATGACCACGATAATAAAGAAGTTGATCCGCTCGCCAAATACCAGCGACAATGTAGCTGCAATGAGTAGCACGATCACTAGTGGGTTTTTGAACCGTAGCAAAAAAGCCAGCACTCGGCTCGGCCGGCGTTCCTCCTGGAGTACGTTGGGACCAAATTGCTTGCGCAGCTGGATGACTTCGGCGTGGGATAATCCGTGGAATGGCATGGTTATGTTTATTGTAGCGCAAAAGTAGCATATAGTGCCCCAACCAGCCACTCTCTTTTTGTGAAACATCTGCGTTTCCCGCAGGCAGAGGCGCTGCTTGCGCCGAAGGCCGTTTCGTAAAAGAAAGTGGCTGGTTGGAGCGGTGGCTCGAGCCTAGGGCAAGCTGCTCACACAACGGCCCTCGCCGCAAAACAGCGGCTCAGTCGGCGGAGAACGCCGATGTTGTTTGAGCAGCTTGCCCTAGGCTTTATTTTGCCAAACCCAATCGCTAATCGTATGATGTACATATATACGATCAGTCATAAGTATGGGAGTGGCACATGAAGACAGAGCAAATCGGCGTTATCGGTGCGGGCGAGCTGGGGCGCGCGCTGGGTCATGTGCTCGAGAAGGCGGGCTCGCAGGTTCTGTACTACGACCGCGAGGACGATCGAACCACGACCGCAAGTATTGGTGATGTGGTTGGGGCTTGTGGCCTACTGCTACTGTGTGTGCCCTCGTGGGCCAGCCGAGATGTCATAAAGCACATGGCGCGCCATATCAATCCGCAGGACCCGCCATTGGTTGTCTCGCTCAGCAAGGGTGTCGAGAGCGGCTTTGTAACCATGGACCTAGTCCTGAAAAGTACGCTCCCCAAGGGCACACCATATGGGCTCATATATGGCCCGATGCTTGCTAACGAGCTGGTGGCGCACATGATGGGCAGCGGTGTGCTGGCGTTGTCTGATCCCGAGTACGGCGCGGTGGTTCGTAATACCTTTGCCAAAGCGCGGGTATATTTGGAGCTATCTGGTGACCTGCACGGAACAGCAGTCAGCGGCGTGCTGAAGAATGTATATGCGATGGCCTTCGGGATGTGTGATGGGCTGAAGCTCGGCGCAAATGCCCGTGGTCGTTTGCTGGTATTGGCGTTGCGCGAAATGAAGCGAATGCTGAAGGCGCTGGGTGCCAACCAGGAAACAGCCGAGGGCCTTGCTGGTTTGGGCGATTTGGTCGCGGCTGGCACGAGCGACGCGTCGTTTAATTATCGTGTGGGCAGGAGCATTGCCGAGGGGATCGCCGACGGTAGTGTCAAAAGCGAAGGCCTGACCGCGCTAAAGGAACTGCCGCACGCCGTTACGATGAACGAGTATCCGATCGCCGACTTGCTGAGCAAACTGATCTACCATTATGGCGACCCACACGAATTTGAACGACTCCTCGAGGTGTAACTAGCTATAATCAGAGAATTCTCAGGTTATGCCATATAATTATGGATATGAGAATTTTAGTGGTTGAAGACGAACACAAGATTGCCAACGCTATCCGTAAGGGCTTGCAGCAGGAATCGTACGCTGTCGATGCCGTGTACGATGCCGATGATGGACTGGCGAGCGCGCGATCTGACGAGTATGATTTGATAATTTTGGACCGCATGTTGCCCGGTGAAATGGACGGCGTGGGCATATGCGAAACGCTCCGTGCCGAGGGGAACCGGACGCCGATTTTGATGCTGACGGCCAAGGGCGCTGTGCGCGACCGAGTGGTGGGACTTAACGCGGGCGCAGATGATTACTTGGTCAAGCCGTTTTCGTTCGAGGAGCTCCTGGCTCGGGTGCGGGCATTGCTACGACGCCCGCAGGATGCGTTGGGAATCAAGCTCGAGGCTGGTAATCTGTCCCTCGACACAGTCACCTACGAAGTTCGGCGTAGCGACTCGGTGATAGAATTGTCGCAACGCGAGTTTGCCCTCCTGGAATATTTGCTTCGCAACAAAGGGCGAACTCTCAGCAAAGAGATGATTATTCAACATGTGTGGAGCTACGATGCCGACGTGTTGTTCAACACGGTGGAGGTGTACATTGGGTACCTGCGCAACAAAATTGATCGGCCTTTTCGGGACCTGCCGCCGCTCATCCGCACGATGCGTGGATTTGGGTATAAACTAGACGGGTAATATGTTTAAGTCAGCAAGCCTCAAATTAACCGCATGGTACTTGGCCCTCATCATGGGGCTGAGTTTGACGTTTAGTGTTGTGCTATATAACTCGTCTTCGGCGGCGCTTCGGGCTAGCTTTGAGCATCAGCGTGTCATCATACGGCAACAGTTCGAGAACGCATTTGGTTTTGCGCCGTCGCTGTACGATCCGCGAAGTGCCGAGATAGGGGAGGCGCAGCAACGCCTGATCGCAAGCTTGGCGCTCGGTAATACTGCCGTGTTAGTCGTGGCTGGCGCAGCGAGTTTTTATCTGGCGCGTCGTACACTTGGCCCGATCGAACAGGCCATGGAGGCACAATCTCGTTTTACCGCGGACGCCTCGCATGAGCTCCGCACGCCGCTCACGGCCATGCAAGCCGAGGTAGAGGTTGCGCTGCGGGACAAGAACTTATCGGTACATGAGGCGCGTGAGCTGCTGGCAAGTAACCTCGAGGAAGTGCGTAATTTGCAAGACCTCAGCAATGGCTTGCTGGCGTTGGCCAGCCAGGATCAGGACCACTTTGCGCCGCAATCAGTTTCTGTCGAAGCTGTTACGCGCCAGGCAATTTCGCGCATCCAGAAGCAGGCTGAGCAGAAGGATATATCCATTCAGAACGACGTCTCGGACCTGCACGTCCTGGGTGATCGCGGCGAGTTGGTGCAGCTGTTTGTGATTTTGCTGGACAACGCCATCAAATACAGCCCGAGCGGCACGACATTGACGCTCGGCTCGACCGCACAGAATGGCAGTGCGCATATTTCGATTGCCGATCAAGGCTACGGCATCAAACCTCACGATTTGCCTCATATCTTTGACCGTCTATACCGTGCTGACCAGTCGCGCACCAAGGATAAAGTCACCGGCTACGGGCTAGGCCTGTCAATCGCGAAGAAAATTGTCGAACTGCACAAAGGCGCCATCGACGTCACGAGCAGGGTTGGCGAAGGCTCGACATTTGTTGTGCGTCTCGAGTTGAGTAGATAGCTTTTTAATGGTATAAAATAGTATGTTCAGTACCTGCGATAGAGCGGAGCTGCCGTATGGCACAGCAGAGAAGAGACGCCCGTTTGGTGATCGAAGCGGAGGACATTCACCCCAGAACTTTGGCCGCATTCATCGGCGACTGTCGTGCTCAGGGGATGAGGGTGACGGAAGGCATCACACCTGATTTAGAGTTGCCTTGGTGTGTGCTGGGTTCATCCTCATTTTTCTGGAATGAGCGCGAGCATAGCGAAGTGCGTCGTGAGATAAGCACGCTCTTCGGCCCAAAGGTGAGTAGCTTGGAGCGCCGAACAGGTCAGGGATGTGATGACCGATCATGGCCTGGCGCTGAAGGATTAGCGCTGTGAGCGCGGGCAACACAGCCCGCGCCCATTTTAAAATCCTGCGCGCTTATCTCGCATAAATCGCACCCATTCTTGCAGAATGCGTAGGGTTGTCTTGAGAGGCATCTCGATAATGAGGTCTAGGATAACCGTTAGGACATTGATGCGACGATAGCGTGCGCTCAGCCATTCGCCAAGCTTAATGAATGGCGTATAGAAGAAATCGCCTATAACGTCAAAGATATTCTCGCGGCGGTCGTTGACATCCAACTCGCGTGATTGCTGTATGAGGCGGAAGCGGAAGTAGCTGACCGCGCTGAAGAATAGGAAGAATACACCTATGTGGACCCACGCAAACCCAATCTGTAGCAAAATCCATATGGCCAGCCCAAATGACGCCGCATATGCTAGCGCATAGACCATATTGAACGCAAAGCTCAGCGCCCGTGACACATCACGCCGGGGAATTCGATAGCGGATAGCGTTGCCGCCAGCATAGAGGATGCGCTCGATTTGCTTACGCAGGGCTTCGGTATTTGAAGCATCGGGAGTTTTGACCGACCAAATTGCCGTCGCCATATATAGCGGCGGAAAGATCATATTAACAAGCAGCGGCATGACCAGGATGGAGCCGTGCCGCCAGATGTCGTATGGCACCTCTACGAGCAGGCCGATCGCAGCCTTGGTGATAAATACAAAAATTAGCGTCCTGATAATGCTCTGCACCAAACGACTGTGCGTTTTTTGGTATTGATCCTCGGCGATGGTTGCGACCTGGCTGTATAGCTTGGGTGGCTGCATTATGAGCTCTGAATTTGCCGGCGCTATCATGGTAACTTCGCGGATAATACGCAGTGGAGCGCCACTATGACTGATGAGCTTGCTGAGTCGAATACTCAGACGCGCATCGAACCACTTGTCGATCAGCTCGTTGGCACGGATGAATGTGTCGACCGATTGCGACCGCTGCGGATCGGCAGCGATGTAGTAGGCGCGTGTGGTGGCTAGGTCGGACTTCAGCAGGGCGCGATGCGTGGCGCAGTAGACGGCTACGGCAAAGTCTTCGTCGCTGACATCTGCAAAATCATTGCGATCAATAGCGTGCAGACAGTGGTCGTAGGCGAAATTGATAAATGCGTCGGTCTTAGTCAATGGCGCCAGTAATTGTTCGATGGTCACCGAGGCGGCCTGGATGGTCCATCGAGCGGTTTGTTCGCGGCTCAGGTGGTAGATACTGTTCTGGAGCGTGCCCTGCAGTTGTACGTAGTATTCCAGGTAGGCGTTTATGCGCTCGACGGTATGCTGTGTGACGCTGTCGTTTTTGAGGTAGCGCTCTTGGGTTAGTTCTTCGACGAGCTCGAAGCCGAGCTTTTTGGGCTGGTCGGTAAACTGTAGATGCCGCTTCAGGAAGCGCTCGATAGTCGCCCTCAGGATCAGGTGTTGCTCGGTGTACTCGGCAATATTGCGCAGCTGCTCATAGGCAAAATAGAGCGAACCAGCCACGCCGCTGACGTGGATTTTGTCGCCAGCAGGCTGCTGGGATTGCCGTTCGGTCATTGCAAGATTACGAACTAACAGTTCGCCTTCGGAAGTAAGCGCAGGTTGCATGCTCCTTATTATACGGCAGAATGGTTGGGATGTTGACTCCCAAATTACAGCGGGCGCTTGCGGTGTAGACTTCTTCCTTCGTATCTATATAGCGTATACTAATACAAATGATTACCTACTACACCGATGGTAGCTGCGAGCCGAATCCCGGGGCGGGCGGGTTTGCCGTAATCCGAGACATGAAGCCGCATATTCTGGGCGGTGAGCCCGAGAGCACGAACATTCGCATGGAAGGTAAGGCGTTGATAGCCGCGCTGAAGGATGCTGACGGCCAGGAGTGCACCATTCATACCGATAGCGAATTCTGGATAAACGTGATTACGAAATGGTCGCTGGCATGGGAGAAAAACGGCTGGAAGAAGAAAGGCGGCGAGATAAAAAATCTCGATATCGTTCGCGAAGTATGCCCGCTGTACCGCGAATCCAAAGCCAAGCTGGTGTGGGTGCGCGGCCACAATAACGACGAGGGCAACGAGCTGGCCGATCACTGGGCCAACGAGGCGCGCAAGCAACTGCTCGGCAAGCGCGCCGAGTAAGCCTATTGAACCATCGTGTCGCCGCCGGGAGTGTTGGTGGTGTCTGGGGCTGTGCTGCCACTGCCGCGGAACATTAGGCGGGGATTGAGCGTAACGGTTGTGACCTTGGTCGTGTCTGACGGGTCTAGCGTGAGCATGACGGTGCTGCCCGTTTTAACGTCGGATGCGCTGGCAGCTGCCGTGCCATTGGTGTAGGCCGTGCTGCTGGTAAGTGTGTAGGTTTTGTCGGTGTTGTTGAACCGCTCGGTAATGGTGATACTCGTAGCGCTGATAGCTTTGACGGTGCCAATTCCACGGTTATGCATCATGCCGCCAAAGCGCCCGCCACGGGTGCCGCTCTGAGTGATCGCTGCGCCACTGGCAGCGTTGGTTTGCCTCTGATACGCCATGCCGGTAAAGAAGCCGGCAATAGGGAGGATGATGAGCGCGGCGACAACCGCCATTTTCTTGTACATTTGCTTCTGATATTCGTGAAGTGCCATGAGATTCTCCTTAGTGCTTGATTTAGAAAGGTTGCAGGTTGGATAGTTGGAACATTTGCGTTTCCCGCAAAGCCGCTGCTTGCGGCGAGGGCCGTTTCGGCTATCCAACCTGCAACCTTTCTCGTCCATCTATTCGTAACGCAGTGCGTCGATCGGGTTTAGCCGGGCGGCCTTGGCGGCGGGATAGATGCCAAAGACGAGTCCGACTAGGGTCGACACCCCAACGGCCAGTATGACTGAGCTCATGCTGACCGACGGCGTAATGCCGCTGAGCACCCTGCCGAGGTTGGCAGCCGTGAGCGCCCCGACAGCGATGCCGATCAGCCCACCCGCCAGGCACAGCAGTACCGATTCGAACACGAACTGCTGCATGATGTCGCGCGTTCGGGCGCCAAGCGCCTTGCGCAGGCCAATCTCGCGGGTGCGTTCGCTGACGGCGACTAGCATGATGTTCATGATGCCGATGCCGCCAACGACCAGTGAAATGCTGGCGATACCGGCCAGAAGGGTCGTGAACACGCTGGTTGATTGCTTGACTGTGTTGAGCAAATCCTCAGGGGTGCTAACACTAAAGTCGGCGGTTTTGTCGATCTTGCCATGTAGGCTGAGCAATTTATTTGTGACGCTCGTCTTGGCGGCTTCGGTGGCGGTATCGCTGGTTGCTTTGGCGTAGATCGCGCTGAGGTTGGTGAGGCTGTAGGTAGCCTGCGCGCTGGTGAATGGGATATAGATTTGGCGATTGGCGTTGTTGAAGCCGCTCTCTTCCTTGCTGGCTAGGACGCCCACAACGGTGTAGGTGTCATCCTCGAGCTTGATAGTCTGCCCCACGGCAGTGCCGGTGCCGAATAGGTCGCTCGCTGCTTGGCTGCCCAGGACGGCGACTTTGGCCGAGCCACTGATATCGCCGTCGGTGAAAGCCTTGCCGCTGGCCACCGTGAGGGCCTGGATGCCAAAGTACGTTGCCTCGGTGCCGCTGATTGTAAAGCGTTGTGTCTGGGCGTTGCCGCTACTGTCTTTGTCCGGCAGGGTCAGCTCACTGTTGCTACTGGTGTAGCCTGCGACGGCTGCAAGGTTCCAGCTGGCAGCGTTGTCCTTGATAGCCTTGAGGTCATCCGTAGTCAGCGTCGCCTGGACATTGCGCGGTCCTGGACCGCCACCGTCCATGCGTACGACCCGCTGTCCGCCACTACCGAGCCCGGCCGCAAACACGCCGCCTGCGTTTGCGCCACTCGGAGCCGCGCCAGACCGGATGGTTACGACATCGGTACCAAGTGAGCTAATGCGACTGGTTATGCGGTTGCTCGCGCCGTTACCGACAGCCACCAGAGCAATGACCGACGCTATGCCGATGATAATGCCAAGCATGGTCAGGAAACTGCGTCCCTTGCTGCGACCGATGGCGCGGAAGGCCTGGCCTAAGATTCGGAGTGAGCGTTTCATGTTATTTACTCCTCTTGTCGGCGACGATCTTGCCGTCTTTTAGGGTGATAACGCGGTCGGCGAATGCTGCAATTTCTGGCTCGTGTGTGATCAGGATGATTGTTGCTCCCTGTTTGTTGATTTTGCGAAAGAGTCGCATTATTTCTTCGCTGCGTGCTGAGTCCAGATTGCCAGTTGGCTCGTCAGCCAGGATGAGTGAGGGGTCCATCATCAGCGCCCGTGCCACAGCTACGCGCTGGATTTGGCCACCCGACAGCTGAGCGCCGGTGTGGGTGGCACGGTCGGCTAGATCAACTTGCTTGAGGAGCTCCTCCGCTCGCTCGTACCGATTGGGCAGGTCGCCATATATAGTGGGGAGCATCAGATTCTCAAGCACTGTGGTCCGGGGCATAAGGTTGAACTGCTGAAATACAAAGCCGATCTTGCGGTTTCGAAGGTCGGCTCGAGTGTGATTCTTGAGCGTACTGACATCTTGTCCGTCGAGCAGGTATGTGCCGTGAGTGGGCGTGTCGAGCAACCCCAGAATGTGCATCATAGTTGATTTGCCTGAGCCGCTTGGGCCCATAATTGCGACAAAATCGCCATTTTGAATAGTTAACCGTACGTTTTGTAGGGCTATGGTCTTTTCCTCTCCTGATGTATACATCTTGCCCACATCCTTCAAGTCTATAACTGGCGGGTGTTGCGTGGTACTCATAAAGTAGCTCCTTGCTGATACTGTCTGTGTTATAACGTACCTTACTGATTGCGAGCTGAGTCGTAGATTTGTTTGGATTATGATATAAATATATCGTTAGCTTTGGAGCGACACCTGGAGACGAAATGGCACATTGGACTGATGCATTTAAGGCCAAGCTGGAAGGCCTCGTCAGATGGTCCGAACCTGATCGCAAGTGGAGCTTTCTCGTGTATCCTACTGGTTGGGATGCCGACGAGATCTCGATGAATCCGGTTACGGGCAACGGTAGGCTGCTTGTCGAGGCGCTGGCTGCGAACGGTTTGCCGGACTGTACATACGACATGAACCGAGAGCTACTGAGCGTGCCGAACAATGACAGGCACGCTTCGGGTCAAGTGTTGCTCCGGACGCTGCAAGAGACCTTCGCGCGGTACGATGGGGACACCATCACCTGGCGCATGGCCGACTAATGTGTTGGGAGAGCGCTCGACATAGCATTGAGGCGCTCTCCCAGCGCCAACTCATTTCTACTTTTGACCTGATGCGCTAAAATAAGAAGCGATGCATACACTCGTACACACCAATCAAGACGACGCAGCTATGGCTATTGCTCGCGGCATAGATCGAGCGCTAGGGAGCGGTCTGAAGGTGCTCTGGCTTTTATCTGGGGGCAGTAATATTCCTGTTGAGGTGGCAGCGCTAAGCATATTGCAACATGCCACGCCCGGCACGCTTACGCTTGGCCTTGTTGATGAACGATTTGTGCCGTTGGATAGTCCTGATAGCAATTGGCATCAGCTGCGTGTGGCCGGGCTGAACGGTGAAAAGGCCACCTTGCTTGCACCAATCATAAACGCCGACGATAGTCTGGAAGCTACTGCGGCGGACTTTGGAAAGCGCCTCATGGCCGCGATCAAAAAAGCGGATGTCATCATCGGACAGTTTGGCGTGGGGCCAGATGGCCATACAGCTGGTATATTGCCTTACAGTCCTGGAGTGCATGCGCGGCGGTTGGTTGTTGGTTATGAGGGGCCGGACTTTCAGCGTATTACGACGACGGCTGCGCTGTTTAACAAGCTGAGCTTGGCCGTGGTGGTTGCCATGGGCGAGCCCAAGAAAGCCCCACTCGAGCGTATGAATACGGACGTGTCGGCTGATGACCAACCAGCTCAACTATTGCTTCGGGCGCGCGATGTTATTATCTACACTGATCAACCGGTTGCCTGGCGGCCTCAGCCGGCGATTCTGCACCAGGAGAAGCGATGAGCGCCTCGGTACTACCGCCCGCGGCCATTGTTGTCTTTGGCATAACGGGTGATCTGGCCCGCCGTAAATTGATGCCTGCATTGTACAGCTTGGCGAAGACAGGGTTGTTGCCCGAAGGCCTCCAGATCATTGGTGTTACGCGAAGCGGCATGACGGTCGACGCGCTTTTGGACGATATTCGTGCCACGCTGGCAGCAAATGGCGAAACGATCGACGAGCAGACACTAACCCGCCTGGGTGGGGTGACGCTCATCATCACTATGGATATTTCGAAGGTCGATGAATATGCCAAGCTAAAACAGGCGCTCGACGACCACGAAAAGCGCGTCGCAGCCTGTACGAATCGTCTGTTTTACCTAGCGGTGCCATCACAGACATTTGGATCAATCGCCGAGCTGCTCGGCCAAGCGGGGCTGGCCGAGGGGTGCGACCACCGGGTTGGCGAAAGTCGCCTGTTGATCGAGAAGCCATTTGGGTATGACCTTCAGTCCGCCCGTGAACTGATTGCGACATTGTCGCAGCAATTCAGCGAATCGCAGGTGTACCGCGTCGATCATTATCTTGCCAAAGAAACGGTCCAGAATATCCTTACGTTTCGTTTTAGCAATCCGCTTTTCCGTGCCGTATGGGATGCCGAGACTATTAGTGGTGTGATGATTACCGCGGCCGAGAGCATAGGGATCGAGGGGCGTGTAGCATTCTACGAGCAGACTGGTGCGCTACGGGATATTATTCAGAGTCACTTATTGCAGCTGCTGGCTTTGGTGGCCATGGAACCGCCTGAGCGGATGGATGCCGAAGCTATCCATGCAAGGAAGCTTGAGGTACTGCGGGCCATTAAGCCTATCGCACCTGACGAAATTGCCACATCAACTGTTCGCGGCCAGTACGAAGGTTATCTGGAAGAGGTCACCAACCATTCCTCGGTGACGGAGACCTATGCCGCTATACGCCTGTCGATTGATACGCCGCGCTGGAAAGGCGTGCCGATCCTCCTCCGTACCGGCAAAGCCCTGGCCGAGAAGGTGACCGAGATTACACTCATATTCAAAGACAAAGATGGTGCTGGCGACCATCAGAATGCGCTGACGCTGCGAATTCAACCAAACGAAGGAATATCGGTGCAATTGCAGGTCAAGAAGCCTGGATTCGATGCCGAATCCGAGGTTGTACAGATGGATTTTTGCTACGATCAACGTAGCACCGGTGCTCACCCTGACGCGTACGAGCGGGTGCTGGTTGACGCCTTGCGCGGGGATAAGACGCTGTTTGCAACGAGCGATGAGGTCTTGGCTGCTTGGGCCGTCGTCGAGCATGTTGTGCAGGCCTGGGCGATGAGTGATGACAATTTAAGGCCTTACGCACGCGGAACATGGGGCCCAGCGGCCGCCGATACTCTTGCGAGCAACGCCGACATGCAGTGGCTGTCTGACCGCTTACGTATCTGTCAGGTACATACCTTCGATAAAAATAGTAAGGAGTAATTTCTATATGCCCAAGGCAACATGGAATGGCAAGGTTATCGCCGAAAGTGATGACACGATTCGTATCGAAGGTAATTATTACTTCCCGCCGAGCGCAGTGCACATGGAGTATATGGCGCCAAGCGACACGCATACCACATGCCCATGGAAGGGCGAGGCCAGCTATTACAACGTCGTCGTTGACGGACAGACCAACGAGGACGCCGCATGGTACTATCATGAGCCCAAACCTGGTTCGGTCGCACGCGTTGGCAAGGATTTTCAAGATTACATCGCCTTCTGGCATGGTGTTGAGGTCACGTCCTAAAGTATGAGCGCCAGAGATAGCTCGCTTGTGCGAATCTATGCTTTTTCGGGGTTGGCTAGCGTAGCGGTATTGGTATTGGCTGGCATTTGGGGTGGCATAGATGCACTATTGACCGTGCTGGTGCTAGCCGGGCTAGAGATTACTTTCAGCTTCGATAACGCCATCGTCAACGCCAAGATATTGCAGCACATGTTGGACATCTGGCAGAAGGTCTTTTTGACGTTGGGCATTGCGATAGCGGTTTTCGGTGCGCGGCTGGTGTTGCCGATTGTGTTGATTGCGGCAACGGCGGGTTTGAGCGCGACGGATGTCGTACGCCTAGCGATTGAGCGGCCGGATCAGTACGCATCATATCTCACGAGAGCACACCCGATGATTGCGTCGTTTGGTGGGATATTTTTGCTCATGATTTTTATGGAGTTCTTGACCGATTACGGTCGCCGAGTGCATTGGCTGCGAGTTATCGAACGTCCCCTTATGAGAGTTGGGCGTCTGCGGCAGGTTCCGCCACTGGTGGCGCTTGCCGTGTTGGCCTTTACGACGTGGCTGTTGGCTGGGGATACTCGCTTTGAGGTTTTGCTGGCAGGTGTCATCGGACTGGTGACGTACGTGGCCATACGAGGCCTAGCTGAAGTGTTCGAACAAAAGGAAGAGCGGGAGCTGAAGTCATCGAAGAGTGCGCTCCTGAAGGCCGGCCTGGTTAATTTTGTGTATCTAGAACTGCTTGACGCGAGCTTTAGCCTCGACAGTGTGATAGGCGCATTCGCTATCACAAATATGGTGCTGCTTATTGCGGCGGGTTTGGGGCTTGGCGCAGTTTGGGTGCGCTCTATGACGGTTCATATTGTACGCCGCAATACGCTAAATACGTATCGATATCTGGATCATGGCGCTCATTACGCTATTGGGGCGTTAGCTATCATGATGCTGCTGAGCATTCGGTTTGAGGTGCACGAGGCGGTTACCGGCTCGATAGGACTTGTCATTATCGGTTTGGCGTTCTTCAGTTCGTGGCGCTACAACCAGTCGCATGCTTAAGGATTAGCGCTGATCCGACGGTAATTCCTCGCTTGCTTCAACCGCCGCCTGACCGTGCGGTGGGATAATTTGATGCTTTAGCTCGCACAATTTGACGAATCCGTCGCTGATAACGGTAACGCCAATGGCTTGCCCGCGGCCTCGGTATGGTTCGCCGGCCTTGATGTCACTGAGTGAACGCAGCACATTGGCTCGACCAAGCGACTCGATGATGAAATCACGTTCAAAGTTAGCGTCGGGGTGGATCCGGTGCGTCAGCTGCCCGTTGCTCCAGCGGACAGCCACGGCTCCGGAATCATAGATCGCGGCGCCTACCCATAGCGAGTATTTGCGCCGCAAGAACTGCCGAAAGAGTGTGCGCCAAAACCCTTGATGCTCGTTGGCTGTAGGTGATTCCCCAGGGTTGTTGCGCGCGTCAACTCGCCAAAATCGAACATGATGGCGATTGCGTGGGCTGTTGCCGACAGGAATCTGGAAGCCCAGGTCTTGTTTGCGGCCAAAGAGATAGAGCTTGCTGAATGGTGCCGTAACGTACGGCTGATTGAAGAAGAGCGCATAGCCCTCGCGCAGAGTGGTGCGCAGGGTTTTCTTGTCGGCAATATGCCAGCCGGCCTTTTGCATGGCCCAGACGAGGTCGCGCTCGGAGCGGGCCAGGACGGCAATGTTTACCGGGTCGGAAGCCCATCCGTCGCTCGTGGTGGTGTAGTGCGGAATGTGGTTGGGCTTGTAGATGAATCTGAGCAGACGGATCGCGGTCGGAATCCCGATATACGCCATCAGGCTATATGTAACAAGCGCCGCCCACAGCGCTGGAATGCGTCGATCGAGATATGGATAGAGGCCAAACGCAGTAAAGTAGGCAAGCGCGACAACCGCGATAAGGATGCCGAGACGGCGCAGCACAAGCACAAAAATAGGAACCATATTTGGGTATAGTATACCTGAGAATAGGCTGCATGTCGCTAGCTTTGCAATTACACCGTATCGAGCTATGCTAGAAGTGATGCAAGCGATTGGTGATATTATTGTTCGGGTTATGGCAGACGGGCTCGTTGTGCCTATCGTACTGATTGCGGCTTGG
Organism: uncultured Candidatus Saccharibacteria bacterium; assembly: GCA_965225085.1. Classification (GTDB taxonomy): domain Bacteria; phylum Patescibacteriota; class Saccharimonadia; order Saccharimonadales; family EFPC-124; genus CAZJVU01. The sequence continues at coordinate 27,315 of CBDDBE010000003.1, forward strand.
GTGCTCCTGCGTTTGCCGCGCGCGGTGCTGTTCGAGCGGCTAAAGCTCGGCGTGATGGTCGGGCTGATTGCGTTACTACTCGCCAAGATCATGAGCGTCCTCTATCAAGAGGGCGAGCGGCCTTTTATGCTGCTGGGCGTCCACCCCAAGGCGGCATTTTTGAACAACCCCGGCTTTCCTTCGGATCATGTGCTATTTGTGTTTTGTATAACTCTAGTGGTGTGGGCTAGTACCAAAAATAAGCCAGTAGCGCTAACGCTGTTGGCACTTAGCATTTTAGTGTCGGTGGGCCGAGTGGTGGCGCTGGTGCATACGCCGTTGGATGTCGCGGGCGGAGTTGTTTGTGCGCTGGTTGCAGCGTTCGTCGTCTATGGGCGCTCATTCTTCAGATCGTCATTGCCTCGTTAGGCATTCTTTCGTACAATGAGCAAGTATATGGCAGAGAATTCAATACCACCCATACCCGCTAGTGCGCCCAGTGACCCAACAGGGTTACTCGTGATGCCGCAGGGCAAAGAGCTGCTACAAGTGAGTGCCCTGGGTGCAGCTGTTGGATTGCTCACACCACTAGTCGGCTACTTGCTGCAGAAGTTTGCGGTTACACCGTTATTTTGCCATCAGGCGTTTCAGGCTATTTGTAGCGCCAATGATTTGACGGCATTTTATGTTGCGACGATTATCACGGGCATTATGGCGATTGCCCTGATGGCGAATTGGCAGATCTTTCGTCCGCTATTGGTGGCCGTGGCTGCTGCTGCAGCGCTGTGGGGCTTTGCACGGTACGCTCAGCATACAGCGTCAACTGCTGGCGTGGAGTTTTATGCCACCTCGGCCGCGCTGTATGCTGTATCCTATGCGCTATTTTACTGGCTACTTCGGCTGAAAAGCTTCACACTCAGTGTTGTGCTGACAGTTGTGGCGGTAATAGCTATCCGCTGGGCGTTGTTGGTCTAATATAATTTCGGGAGGGGGCAAGATGGCGACGACGATTATGATTGTACTGTTGGTGCTGGTTATTTTTGGGTTGGGAGCGCTGCTGTACATGCTGGACATGAGGTTGCGAGACATGAAGGACACCAACGCCACGTCCATGCTCAAGCAAGACCTCGTCAGCCTGACTGACGGTATATCACAGCTGAAGGATGGCTTGCAGACGCATTTGACTGATCGTCTAGACAAGAACCAGACCATGATGCGCGAATCTATCATGAAGCAATTTAGCGAAAGTACCAAGCTCATCACCGATGTGACCGAGCGGCTGGCTAAACTGGACGAGACAAACAAACGCGTGGTGGATGTGGCTGATGAGCTGAAGCTTCTGCAAAATGTCCTCCAAAATCCTAAGCAACGCGGTGTTTTAGGCGAATACTACCTGCAGACGGTGCTCATGAACGTCCTGCCACCTGACCGATTTCAGGCACAGTACAAATTCAAGGATGGCGAGATTGTCGACGCCGCGATTTTTCTGGACCAGGGAAAGGTTTTGCCGATTGATTCTAAATTTAGCTTGGAAAACTACAATCGCTTCATCGAGGAGCCTGACAAGACCAAGCGTGAGGCGCTCGCCAAGCTGATCCGTTCTGACCTCAAGAACCGCATTGACGAAACCAGCAAGTATATCCGCCCTGATGAAGGAACCATGGACTTTGCATTTATGTTCATCCCTAGCGAAGCGATTTATTACGACCTGCTGACCGGCAAAATTGGCTCAATCACTTCAACCGCGCGCGACCTTATCGAATATGCGTTCCGTGACCGCCATGTTATCATCGTGTCGCCAACGTCGTTTATGGCGTATTTGCAGACTGTGCTGCAGGGGTTGCGTAGCCTGCAGATCGAGGAGCAGGCCAAGGACATTCAGGTGCGCGTGGGCCAGTTGGGCCGTCATCTGGAGACGTACAATACGTTTATGCAAAAGCTTGGGGCTAGCCTGGGCACGACTGTCGGACACTTCAACAGCGCTACTAAGGAGCTGAAAAAGGTGGACAAAGATGTCGTGCGCATCGCAAAATCGCAACCCGTTATCGAGGATGCCTTGCCGCTCGACCGACCATTGGCAGAAGAATAACTGACCGTGGTATACTCCAGATATCACATATAAACGACCACGGAGGGTATACCACATATATGGCCAAATCGACAAAAACTTCTCAGAAAACTGTAGATAGTCCGCTATCACTCAAGAAAGCCTCGTTGGGCGGGCAATTGGTGCTGGGTGCGCTTATTGCCGAGATGTTGGCCAGCGCAGTGCTGACGCTGGCAGCGTTGATGTCGGGCAACAACCCTATTATCGCAGCGGTCACGGTCATCGTGCTGGTATTGGTATTTGGTGACTTGTCCGGTGCCAATATCAACCCCGTTGTAACGGTTGCCGCCTGGGCTACTCGCCAGACGACGTGGGTGAAAGCGCTTGGCTACGTGGTTGCACAGTTGATTGGCGCGATGATTGCGTATGTCATCGTATCCAAGTTCCTGGCCGGTTCGACTACCAGCACCGGCGTCTTTACGCTGTTTACTAACCCGAACGATGCAGCCAGCTCGTTGCAGCCACGAGCCCCTGGCCAATGGAAGCCAATCTTTGGCGAGCTGGTCGGCGCCGTTATTTTTAGCTTTGGTGTGGCTAGCGCCATGTTTTACAAGAAGGTCGGGTTCGATCGTGCCTTTGTTATCGGTGGCGCATTGATGGTTGGTTTGATCGCCGCGCTTGCTGGTAGTCTAGGCGTCGTGAATCCAGCAGTCGCGCTGGGTCTGAGCGGCTTCAGCCAGGGTGGTTGGTGGTCAATTGGCGCATACGCCATTGCTCCACTTGTCGGTGGTGCGGTTGGCGCGGGTCTATTCAAGCTTTTGAAGCAAGATGTTGACGCGGCAGAGGCCAAAGCCTAAGACCGCTGGTATCTTGCCACGCAAAAATAGCCCAGAGTATTGGGCTATTTTTGTATGCTAAGCTAAGTGCATGGGATTATTCGTAAAACAAAGCGAGCAGCGGTCGCAGCTGCAGTCAAAGATCGCAGCTGATCTGTCGGAGCGTCTAAATAAACAACCACTCGGTGCAGATCCGGCGACAACCCGGCCCGCAATTTTGGACAATCAACGCAGCACGAGCCCGTTAGCCTGGCTGTGGATACTGCTCATCATCGGATTGATCGTCGGCGCCGTATTCGTGGTTATGCCACGCTAGCGGAAGTTGGTAAAGTCGAGTGGAAAGTCGTAATCCTGCTGTTCGAGCAAGCGCATGACGGCCTGAAGTTCGTCTTTCTTAGGGGCGCTCACGCGAATCTCGACGCCTTGGATTTGAGCTTTGACCTTGGGGAACTCTTGGCGTAGTAGCGACGTCACTTTTTTGGCTTTGTCCTGGTCGAGTCCCTTGCGAAAGGCAATAGTTTGCGTAACTTTCATGTTGCTATTGACTGGCGGGGCGCTTGCATCCAGAATTTTGAGACTCACGCCGCGGGTGGCGAGCTTTTTGCGTACGATATCTAGGATGGCATCGATGTGGTAGGCGTTATCACCGGTCACGGTTAGGCCGGTCTTGTCGGGGTCACGGAATTCGACGCTGGCGCTCGTACCTTTCAGGTCATATCGCGTACCGAGCTCGCGTTTGGCCTGGTCGACCGCGTTGATGACTTCGGCCAGATTATAGTCAGAGATAATGTCAAATGAAAATGTTGTTGCCATGATGGTAGTATACCGTATCCGCCGCCCATCAGACATCGAATCGTCAGGGCGGCGGATACAGAGCGTACTGTCATGCGGCTCGCCCCTCTCCATCAACCAGGGCAAACCCATCGCCAGAGCGTTGTACGGTGATGGTGTCGCCTTGTCCGTACCTGCCCGTCGGGACGAGTATGGAAGACGGAACTTTCCCGCCGGATGTCTCGACCACGATACTGACGGTATCGTAATCGTTCAGCAAGCGCCCGTGGGCGTGCCTTCCACCCGACGACACGATCTTCGTGATCGTTGCTCTCACTGTGTCCTCCTCATGTGCAAACGCCTCAAACAGCATGAAGCGCTTAGCTATTTTATAGCATCTAAGAGATTTATATACTAGATATTTATCATAGGGTACTACAGTTTTTGCGGTAGAGCCGGTATACTACAGACAGCCATTATGAATGAGACGGTTACCGCTGCTCGTGACGAGCTTTTGAAACGATTTGACACGCTTGAGACCAAGCGCGACATTTTGAAGGCGCCCGAGCTTCGTGGCCTGTACGCAACTATGAGGGATGTACCTACTGAGGAACGCCCGGCATATGGGCAGCTGCTGCAGGAGCTCCGTAGCGAGCTCGAGGCAAAGGTGAGCGAAGCTGAAGAAGCGGCCGCGTCTAGTGGTGTGGCGGCTATTGATGTTACGGCACCGTTTGACGCCAATACGCCCAATGCTATGCGCCCGCGCGTACTCGATGCGGCAGCCGGCAGCCGGCATCCACTGATGACCGAGCTGGATGCTGTACTCGATATCTTCTACCGAATGGGGTTCACCGCCATCGAGAGTCGCCAGATCGACGACGATTATCATATGTTTGGTGCGCTTAATTTTCCCGAGGGTCACCCAGCGCGCGACGATTACGATACCTTTATGACGGTCGAAACCGACAAAAATGGCAAGCAATTTATTGCTCCAGCGCACACTTCGACCATGCAGAATCGAGTACTTCGTCAGTTTGCTGACAATCTAGAGGCTGGAAAGCCTATTGCGGTAGTCATTCCGGGCCGAGTCTTCCGCAACGAGGACCTCGATGCACGCCACGAGCACACCTTCTATCAGTTAGAGGGTGTCTACGTGGACCGTGGTATTCATGCCGGAAACTTGCTAGCGACCTTCAAAACGTTCCTTGGCAACTACTACCAGCAGGACATCGAGATCAAAAGTCAGCCATTTTACTTTCCATTTACTGAGCCAAGCTTCGAGCTGGCGCTGAGCTGCCCGTTCTGTCACAAGCAAGGCTGTAACGTGTGCAGCTATTCGGGATGGATCGAGCTGCTGGGCATGGGTATGATTCATCCGCATGTGCTGAGCGAAGCAGGCATCGACCCGAATGAGTTTACGGGATTTGCCTGGGGTGGTGGCATCGAGCGATTGGTCATGATGAAGTACGGCATCGAGGATGTTCGTCATTTTGAATCAGGAAAATTAGAGTTTTTGAGGCAGTTTGTATGAGAGTCGCATTATCGTTATCCAAATTCCACACCAACGAAGATTTGACCCAGAAACCAATCGGCGAGCTGGTTGAGCGCATTGGCTCGCAGCTGGGAGCGGTCGAGGAGGTCGTGAGCCTCGCCGAGCAGTATCGAGGTGTCATCATCGCGCGCGTGGTGAGCTGCACCGACCATCCCGACGCCGATCGACTGCATGTATGCGTGATTGACGACGGAGGTATCGCTCAGAATGTAGAGCGCGACCAGAACGGCCATGTGCAAGTAGTGTGTGGCGCGCCAAATGTCCGTGAGGGCTTGCTGGTAGCATGGTTGCCGCCCGGTTCGACGGTGCCCAGCACCTATGCGACCGGCGATCCATTTGTACTGGAGGCGCGCAAGCTACGCGGCGTGATCAGCAATGGGATGCTCGCCAGTAGCAAGGAGTTGGGCATCAGCGATGAGCACGAAGGAATTCTGGAGGTGGACGAAGACGTTGCGCCGGGGACTCTATTCGCGAACGCCTACCATCTGAGCGACCACGTGATAGATATTGAGAACAAAATGTTCACCCATCGCCCTGATTGTTTTGGCGTGTTGGGCGTGTACCGCGAGATTGCAGGGATATACCACCAAAAATTTGAAGGGCCGGATTGGTACGCGCGTGATGTGTATTCGCTAGAACCTGAAGCTTCCGAGCTGTCGTTGTCAGTTGTGAATGAGCTGCCCGAGCTGGTGCCGCGCTTTGTGATGGTTCCTATGAGCGGAATTGAGGTCAAGCCAAGCCCAATCTGGCTGCAAGTGCACCTGATGCGAGCTGGCATTCGGCCGATCAACAACGTCGTTGACGTTACGAACTACCTGATGTATCTCACCGGTCAGCCGCTGCATGCGTACGATTATGACAAAGTGAAGGCACTGGGCGGCACACAGAGCGCCGATATTACGGTGCGTTATCCTCGCACGGGCGAGAGGATTAACTTGCTGAACGGCAAGGATATCGAGCCGCATACACGCGCCGTTATGATTGCTACGGGTGAGCATCTCATCGGTGTGGGAGGTGTCATGGGCGGCAAAAGCACCGAGGTGGACGACCATACAACCAATATCATCCTGGAGTGCGCCACCTTCGACATGTACTCCGTGCGTCGCACCAGCATGGCGCATGGTCTGTTTACCGATGCTGTGACACGGTTCAACAAGGGCCAATCGCCGCTGCAAAACATTCGGGTTCTGGCCAGGGCTGTTCATGAGCTTCGAGCTCTGGCAAATGGCAAAGTCGCTGGCCCGGTTATCGATGACAATCACGTTGATCCAGGTGCGCTTGAACGCGACAGTTTATATTCACCGGTCAAGGTAACTCCAGACTTTATCAATGAACGACTAGGCCTGCGCCTTACAATGTTCGAGATTAAGCAGCTCCTAGAGAACGTGGGGTTCATGTTCCCTCTCATTACAGATCAAGATTTGAATTTTCCCATGGAGATCAAAGCCCCTTTCTGGCGAACGGATATCGAAATACCTGAGGACATTGTTGAGGAAGTTGGACGCCTGTATGGCTATGATCATTTGCCACTTGAGCTACCACGACGCGATCTTGCGCCAGCAGCCCAAAATCCTGATTTCGAAATTCGCAGTCGCATCCGCGAAACATTAGCACGCGCTGGGGCAAACGAAGTCCTGACCTATACATTTGTGCACGGCAAGCTGCTCGAAAAGGCCAGCCAAGATATCGCAAGCGCCTTCCAGATCAGTAATGCGCTGAGTCCGGACCTGCAATACTATCGTCTGAGCCTGACGCCAAGTCTGCTTGACCTGGTGCACGGCAACATCAAGGCCGGCTATGACCAATTTGCGCTGTTCGAGATGAACAAAGTGCATGGCAAGTCAGAGGTGGACGAGGGCGGATTACCACGAGAATTTGCGCGGATTGCCTTGGTGTTTGCCGCCGAGCCCAAAACCGCCGAGAAGTATGCCGGGGCTGCGTATTTCCAGGCAAAGGAATACCTCGTCGACTTACTAGGAGGCTTTGGCATCGCAGACGGATTGACATTCCAGCTGCTGCAGGACGCAGACTTCAGCCAGCACGCATTGTTTCAGCAGATGCTACAGCCGTTCGAGCCGAAACGTTCTGCCGTGGTGATGAATGGCGAAAAACTAGTCGGAGTCGTAGGCGAGTACAGGCAAAGTGTTGCAAAAGCCCTGAAACTGCCAGCCTTTGCGGCTGGGTTTGAGATATTTGGCTCAACCTTCGAGCACGCACGTGGCCGTCAGTATACTCGGTCCTCCAGGTTCCCGAAGGTAGAACAGGACGTATCGCTAAAGGTACCAGCTGATGTCGCGTATGGCGAGCTGCACCAGTGTGTTCTGCGGGCTGTTGATTCTTTGCGGCCGGCTGATACCCTGTTTACGATTGCGCCAGTGGACATCTACCAGAGGCCTGACGATGAGGCGCACAAGCAAGTAACCTTCCGGCTGAGTATTGCCAGCTACGAGCGAACATTGCAGGCTGAGGAGATCAATACCTTGCTTGACCAAGTGGCTACGCAAGCAACAGAGCGTTTTGGCGCCGAAAGGATATAGCTGCCATGAAGCCTTCGGGCAAGATCGGGTTTTTTGACTCTGGGGTGGGCGGACTGGTCGTCGCTAGCCAGGTAATGGCCAAATTGCCGCAGTACGATTATGTGTACCTCGGCGACACGCAGCACAAGCCCTACGGCCCTAAGCCGGCTGCCGAAATTCGCGGTTATGTTCAGCAGGCGTTGCCTTATCTGTTTGACGCGGGGTGCGAGCTGGTAATTTTGACATGTAATACTGCCTCGGCTCAGGCGCTTAGCTTTATCCAGCGACAATATTTGCCGCGCTACGCTCCGCATCGCCATGTTTTGGGAGTGATCGTGCCGGCTGCCGAGGCAGCGGTGCTCGCTACCAGAACAAACGCCATTGGCGTGCTGGGGACCCAAGGCGCAGTCGATTCTCGGGCGTTTGCCGAGGAGATCCAGAAGCTTCGCCCCGAGGCTGTTGTGTACCAGCAGGCGGCACCCGAATTGGTCTCGATGATAGAATCTGGCCTGCATCACGGCCCAGAAATGACTATGATGCTGCGGCATTATCTGCAGGCGCTGCTCGGCATGAACATCGACACGCTCGTCTTGGGGTGCGGACACTATGAACTGATCGCCGAGCAAGTTGCGGCGATAGCCGGGCCTGGCGTGACGGTCATCTCGGAGGCGGCGATAGTCGCAGACCGAGTGCAGGATTACCTCTTCCGCCACCCAGACATCAGCCACGGCTTGTCGCAAGGCGGCTCACGCCGGATATGCTACACCGCCAACGCAGAGTCGTTTTCGCCCATTAGCCAAGAATTCTTCGGTGCCCCCGTGCAGGCCGAGCAGGTAAATCTGGGCGCATGACCATGGACCGACCTGGCATACAAACAGCGCGAGCAGTCATATTTGACTCCGAGGGCCAGTTGCTACTTATCGAACGGCACAAGGACGGCAAGCAGTATTTTGTCTTGCCTGGTGGTCATGTCGATGGCGGCGAAACGCCCGAGCAAGCGGTGGTGCGCGAAGTTCTGGAGGAAACAAGCTGCAACGTTATGGTGCGTCAATTGCTCTACACATCCAGTGATGATATCGCCCATCACGACCAGAGGATTTATCTGTGCGAATACCATGGCGGCGAGCCTGCGCTGCAGCCGAATAGCGTCGAAGCACAGGCGCAGCGTTCAGGCGTGCCCCAACAGTGGCTGCCTGGGTGGTTTCGCATCGAAGATCTGCAAGACAAGCAGGTGTTCCCGCAGGGGCTGCTGAAGTACCTGGATGCAGACCGGGCGCTGAATTTTCAGCACAACCCATACAAAATCATCGAACGCCAGGTATAATAAAGAGCAGCAGCTAAAGAGGGATTTTTATCGTGGCAGTCAACAAACAGACGATGCAGCGTATCGTCATCGGTATCATTGCGCTGACAATGACCGTCGGTACGCTCGGGGCGTACTTCTTGATCATTTTGCAGACCAAGGACAGTAGCCAGACCCAACAACCACAGCAACAGTACACCCAGTATCCGGTTGATCCGACGGCATACAAGGTTTCGGGTGCAGTTAGCAAGCTTGAGTCGACCGATCTGACCGTTGGGGCCGGCGACGAAGCGAAAGTTGGTGACACGGTAAGGGTGCACTATAAAGGCACGTTTGCGCAGGGCGGGCAAAAGTTTGATAGCAGCTACGACCGCGGCGAACCAGCAACGCTCAAAATTGCACAAGGGCAGGTCATCGATGGATGGGTACAGGGCATACCCGGTATGAAGGTAGGCGGCAAACGCCGTCTAGTGATCCCGTCTAGCCTCGGCTATGGCGCTACGGGCAATCCGCCATCTATTCCACCCAGCACCGACCTTGTGTTCGAGGTTGAGCTCCTGGCGGTCAATCCGAAGTAGGGGGTACTGGACATATAGCGCATTGTAAATCACGAGTGCGCTATATATACTAAAGTTAAACAGAAAGGCATACTAAACATGGCAAAAACAATTAGCATTTATACGACAAATACCTGCGTGTACTGCGTACAGGTTAAGAAATTCCTAGAGAAGAAGGGCCTGACCTACACGTTGATTAATCTAGACGAAACCCCGGAGAAGACATACGAGCTGATGGAGCTAACGGGTCAGCTAGCCGTACCCGTCACTGTCGTGGCCGATGACGAGACCGACATCAAGGATGTGACGGTCGGCTGGAACCCGGCTAAGCTAACAAGCGCAGTCGCTTCGATGGTGGCGCCAACGTCGCAGGCCGCGTAATATGGCCGCGCAGAAAGTTTACGATCTGGCGATTATTGGTGCTGGCCCTGCGGCGTTGTCGGCTGCGGTATATACAACGCGGGAAGATATCTCGACTGTCCTGCTCGAGAAGGGCGCTGTTGGTGGTTTAGCTGCGGTGACTGACTGGGTAGATAATTATCCAGGCTTTAGCAAGGGAATCAGCGGGTTGGACTTGGCCCAGGAGCTCGAGGCGCAGGCCGAGCGGTTTGGCGCCCAGATTGAATATGCCGAGGTGAAGAGTATCTCTGACGATGGTGAGACCAAAGTCTTGTCTGTCGTCGATGGCGAAGACATCCGCGCCAAGGCCGTGCTGATCGCAACAGGGACCGACTACAAAAAGCTTGGGGTGCCTGGCGAGGCAGAATATTATGCCCGAGGCGTGCATTACTGCGCGACCTGCGACGGAGCGTTTTATCGCGACAAGCGCCTGGTCGTGGTAGGCGGTGGCAACTCTGGCGTGCAGGAAGCACTCTTCTTGACCCGTTTTGCGACGCATATTGATTTGCTCGTTCGTACGACCGTCAAAGCTTCGGATATTTTGCAGCGCGACCTAGCCAAAAACGATAAAATCACTGTCCACCTCAACACCACAACCGACGAGATTGTCGGTGCCGACAAGAAAGTGACCAAAGTCCTAGCCACCAAAGACGGCCAAAAAACAGAATTTGAAACCGACGGCGTGTTTGTATTTGTAGGCCTCAAGCCGAACACGGCGTTTCTGGCAGGCGGGCCGATCAAGCTCGATGAGTTTGGATTTGTCATGGCTGGCGAAGATCTGTTGACGACGATGCCTGGTGTCTATGTAGCGGGCGATGTGCGTTCAGGCGCGACTATGCAGATCGCCACTGCGGTGGGTGAGGGCGCAACAGCGGCGCTGAAGATTAGACATTTTCTGGAGCAACACTCGCGCGAATACGCGACCATAGCGAATCAAGCCTCGGCGTAACACAATTTCCCCATCGAATTACGCAGGATATGAACCCGCCCTGGCCGGTATGGCCAGGGCGTTGTGTTAGGGGGTGGTGGTCAGGGTGATGCTGGCGACCCTGGAAGTGTGAACCTCGCTGCCACTCCTCCAGATGGTGAAACCGGCGCCACGCCTGACCCTCTCGCCGATCAGGGCTTGACCCACCGGGAACTTCGGCCCCTCGAGCGTCACGAGGCCAACCGGGCTGCGCCGTGGGCGGATCGTGTAGACAGATCCACTCTCGGTGCAGATGGTCGCCACGACCGTGGCGCCGGTTTCGCGGGGGTCGAAGCTCTCGACGGACGTAACCGTCACTGTTTCCATGAGCATACACTTCCTATTCGCGTGCTGCGGATGAAGAACTTCGATATTATATACGTCTTATTGTGTTCTGTCAAGCATGAGGAGTACGTAGCGCGCAGACTATTGTGTGCGTAGCTCACTAAATTTGTCTGGATTATCTGTAATAATGCCGTCAATCCCCAGCCGTTTTAGCTGCTTGGCTTCCTCGAAGCTATTTACGGTGTAGGCATAGGTATAGAGGCCGCGGCGTTTCGCCAGCGATATGATGAACGGCGTGAGCGCCGAGATGTGGTAGAAGCCGACAGCACTGAGCTTGACGCTTCGGAGCCAGCGAAATCGTACTGGCCAGATTTGTAGGAGGCTGTAAGGAATTTTCTTGTCGAGTTTGTAGGCTGAGCGTAGTACCGCCGGCGAAAACGATGACATCAGGAAGTGGTCGTAGGGGTAGCCCTTTTTGACATAGGCACGAATGAGTTCGACAACCTGCGGGACGCAGTCGGGGCTTTTGATCTCAATGTTAATCTTGGCCTTCAGGCCGATAAATTCTATGGCCTCCTCGAGTGTTGGGATTGTCCCGCCGCGCTTCATTTCGAGCGACTGGAGCTCGGCAACGGGCGCTTTGTGGACTGCTAGCCGTTTGCTAGCAACGCGTCGTGTGGTGCGGTCGTGTACTAGGACAATATGTCCGTCCTGCGTTCGACGAACGTCAAATTCGACAAAATCAACGCCTACGGCGAGCCCAGCTGCGATAGCTGCCAGTGTGTTTTCGGGCGCCAGCCCAGCCGCGCCTCGATGTCCCATGATGAGCATAGTATCAGTGTATCACCTCGGCTGCTTCTTGGGGTGATGTGGTTTTGACAAGGTTTCAAAAAGCCCTCCCCGGCCGACGTATTGTCGGTGGGGAGGGCGGGCGTCAGAAGTCGATCCCGGCGCGGCGGAACATTGCCTGGACCACGCCAACCTTGCTCATGTGCACGAACATGTAGTGGGCGTGGCTGGTCAGGTCAAAGCTGATGGGCTCGCGACCCTCGACGAACAGCACTGCCGCGTAGAACGGAGCGCCGTCATTCTCTTCCCTCGGCTTCACGATCAGCAGCACCTTCACCGACCCGCAGCCAGTGGGATTGGCGACGGTGTACTCCGTCGAGCCGTAAGACTCGTCGCCGATCGTGACCTTGTCGCCATCAACCATGACTGGTTCGCGTATGATCGTAACGCCCTGCATGGCATTCTCCTTCTGAGAGAAGTTGCAACGTAATCTTGCTTGACGAAAAGCTACTATACTCCTGCTAGCGTTGGTCGTCAATAGATTTGTGCCCACATTGTGCTACACTAGTCGTGTTGGTAGTAATAAGGAAACAATATGGCAAATTTTAATCAAGTTCTTACCCCTGGTGACGTCGATGAGGGCATGCTCAACACCGTTGTCGAGATCTCGCAGGGTTCGATACTCAAAATAGAGTGGGATCGCAAGCGAGCGGCCTTCATGTTGGACCGCGTGGAGCCAGCGATTTTTGCAAAACCGTGTAACTATGGCTTTATTCCGCAGACACTCGACGAAGACGGCGATGAGCTGGACACGTTGATCGTGTGTGATGAGCCAATCCCGACCGGCGTGTGGTTGGAAGCTAAGATCCTAGGAGTCCTAAACTTCGAAGACGACGGCGAGGCCGATCACAAGGTTGTGGTTGTGCCAGCAGATGATCGCAATACTGGTGATAGCATCAATACTCTGGACGACTTGGGCGAGCGCTGGAAGCAGCAGATCGAGCACCACTTTACGCATTACAAGGATATGAAGAAGCCAGGAAGCACCAAGGTGCTGGGTTGGGGTGATGCTGAGGCTGCCAAAGCCATTGTGCGCGAGTGTATCGAGCGTTACAAACAGCAATAAGCATGTAAGCTTTGCAAAATGAAAACGCCGCATACTTGTGCGGTGTTTTGTTTTGGGCCACCACCGAAACGGTCGGGGCGGCCCAAAACGGCTGCGATCAGTGGCGGGAGATGAACGCCAGAATGCCGAGCACCGTGATGCCTGCTCCGCATGCAAACATGACGGTCGTGAAGTACTCGGGCTTCTGATGCAGTATCCAGCCGATAATGATGAGCACGAGACCAACAGCTCCCCCAAGACGAAGAAGCATGTAAATCACCCCGCTTTCCTTCTCTGGCTACAAGCCCTTCTGATGTGAACGAGCTTGCTGTTATTTATATAGTAACGCCGCACAAAATGCACGAGCAATGCTAGTTGCTGCCGGGCAATCAGTTGTATACAATGAAGCCTAGAAATACGTACAAAAAGTGGTGGAGGGCGCACACTATGAAGACGAAGATTGCTATTAATGGGTTCGGGCGTATCGGGCGCACAGCGTTCAAGATCGCTTTTGAGCGAAGTGATTTGGAGATAGTAGCGGTCAACGACCTGACCGATACAAAGACGTTGGCGCATCTACTTAAACATGATTCATCGTATGGTGCCTACGGCCATGAGGTGAGTTATGACGAGACCGGAATTATTGTAGACGGGCAGCATATCAAAGTCCTGGCCGAGAAAGATCCGGCCAACTTGCCTTGGGGCGCGCATGGCATCGACGTCGTCATCGAATCGACGGGGTTTTTCGTAAAGCCAGAGTTGGCCATGGCACATGTCGAGAAAGCTGGCGCCAAGAAAGTGGTGCTGAGTGCACCAGCTAAGGGTGACGGCGCGAACACCATCGTACTAGGCGTTAACGAAGACACTCTGAAGGATGCGGGCGAGGTCATCAGCAACGCCAGCTGCACCACTAACTGTATTACTCCGGTTGCGGCGGTGATCGAGAACGCCTTTGGCATCGAGAAAGCTATGATGACTACCGTGCACAGCTATACGGCCAGCCAGCGCTTGCAGGATGCCCCAGCAAAGGACCTGCGTGAAGCGCGCGCAGCAGCCGAAAATATCGTCCCCACGACAACAGGCGCATCGATCGCCGCAGCCAAGGCTTTGCCCGCGCTCGAGGGCATTTTTGGCGGCCTGAGCGTCCGCGTTCCCACCCCAGTCGTCAGCATGAGCGACTTTGTGATTATTACCAAGCGCGATGTGACGGTCGAGGAGGTCAATGATGTCTTCCGCAAGGCCGCAAAGGAGCCGTATTACCAGGGCATCCTGGACGTAACCGACGAACAGCTGGTCAGCAGCGACTTCAAAGGCAATAGCCACTCGGCTATTGTTGATCTACCGCTCACGGCTGTTATCGGTGGGAACATGCTAAAAGTTGTCGCGTGGTATGACAACGAATGGGGTTATAGCAATCGCCTGGTCGAGTTGGTCGCCGACATTGGCAAGCAATTGCACGCGTGATGAAAGTGTTTATTGGCGCCGACCATGCGGGGTTCCAGATGAAGGCTACTGTGCTCGCGCATTTGAGCAAGGCTGGTTATGACGTCGAGGACGATGGGGATAAGCAGCTGGATCCAGCAGATGACTATCCGCAATTTGCGTATACGGTCACAACGAAGGTTTTAGGCGATGACGATAACGATGCGCGTGGTATATTGCTGTGCGGCAGCGGCCAAGGAATGTGCATCGCGGCAAATCGCGTGCGGGGTATTCGCGCGGCGTTGTGCTGGAACGCCGAGACGGCTCGCGAGACCCGCAACGACAACGACAGTAATGTGTTGTGTGTGCCAGCGCGGTTCTTGAGCAATGACGAAGCACTGGCGGTTATCGATACCTGGCTCGAGACGCCTTTTAGCCAAGCTACGCGCCATGTGCGGCGTATCGGCGAGATTGAGGAGCTGTACGGCTGATGCCTGTTATTTGCCCAACTGTTACCGCTACGAATCCGCACGAATATCGCGAACAAATGGCACGAATTGAGCCATTTGCGCCGCGCGTTCATATCGATTTTGGTGACGGCGATTTTACGACCAAGATGGTTGGCATCGTGCAGGCATATTGGCCGGAACACATGATCGCCGACCTGCACGTGATGTACCGCCACCCGTATGCCCAGCTCGAGACGATTATTAGCCTCAGGCCAAACATGGTTATTATTCATGCCGAATCAGAGGATGACAGCTTGGCGATGTTGCTGGAGCTGCAAGCGGTTGGCATCAAAGCTGGCCTTGCGCTACTGCAGTCCTCGCAACCCGAAAAATACGCTAACTTGATTTCGCATGCCGACCACGTGCTACTCTTTGGCGGCAATCTGGGGCACCAAGGCGGCACGGCTGATATGTCGGTGCTCCGGAAGGTTGGCGATATCCGCGCCATCAACCCGACTATCGAGCTGGGTTGGGACGGCGGCATCACTGCCGAAAACGCGCCGCTACTGGTAGAGGCAGGAATCGAAGTGCTGAATGTCGGTGGATTTATCCAACACGCTGACGATCCAAAAGCCGCATATGAACAGATCGCAAAACCGCTCGCAATTATATAAGTTTGATTTAACCCGACGAATTTGAGAGAGCCTGGCTGCACGACCACAATCGTGCAGCCAGGCCAGTATTACCGTGCGCGACGTAGCTCGAGGTACGGCCCAGTACTGGCTGGCTTGGCCTCTAGGGGGAGGCCATAGCCGGTGACGTGGTGGCTAATGGCGCCATCGTATAGGGCGAACGTAACTGGAAGGGCGACGCCTCTCAGCGTGGCGACACGGACGGCTCGACCCTGGAGATCATGCAGGACAGTAGCGTCAGGCAGCTCCCAAAGCTCGCTGCTTGTAATTCTGAGGATCCATCCTCCGGTCGGTGTTTGGTGGGGCATGTAGGCGTGATACTGATCGGTGGTTGCAGTTTCGCGCACGTGCATGCTTTACTCCCTAGTTCGTCGGGTACAATGGGCAGCTAGGTCGCGCCCGATTGATGTCCTCATGGTCGCCTAGATATTGAAGGTTGTCAATCTTGGGCTTTCAGTCTGCAAGCATGAGCCGTATAATGAATATAAATATGGCCAGTTACACCATTCCCCAGTTGGAGCAAAAAGCCAATATCATCCGCCAGGATATTATCCGTATGCTAGAGCACGCCGGCAGCGGTCATTCGGCTGGCCCGCTTGACCTGACCGACATTTTTACGGCGCTGTATTTTGCAATCATGAAACACGATCCCAAGGATCCTGACTGGCAGGAGCGCGATATTCTCATCCTCAGCAATGGCCACACCGTGCCGGTGCGATATGCGACAATGGCCGAAGCAGGATATTTTGACAAGAAAGAACTGATGACCCTGCGCCGATATGGCAGTAGACTCCAGGGTCACCCAGAACGGTTGCGACTGCCCGGGCTCGAGACAACGTCAGGCCCATTAGGCTCTGGTCTGAGCCAGGCCGCCGGGATGGCACGTGCACTTCAGATGGACAGCAACCACACCCGTTGGGTGTACTGCGTGATGGGCGATGGTGAGCTGGATGAAGGCAATATCTGGGAAGCTGCCATGTTCGCGGGTAAGTATAAGTTACAGAACCTGATTGGCATTGTTGATCGCAATAACATCCAGATTGACGGCAACACTGAAAACGTTATGCCGCTGGAAGACCTGCGTGCAAAGTGGGAGGCGTTTGGCTGGCATGCGCTGGAGATCGATGGGCACAATATCGAGTCTATCATTGACGCGTGCAGCATGGCGCGTGCAATTGTCGAGAAGCCAGTTGTGATTATCGCACATACTATCCCCGGGAAGGGCGTGCCATTTATGGAATACGATTATCATTGGCACGGTGCACCGCCAAATTCCGAGCAGGCTCGCGAGGCGCTGCACAAGCTTCGGACGCTAGGTGGCAAGATTAGGAGCGAGCATGAGTAACATGAATATGCACTTAGTGTCCAATATCGGAGATGAAGACATCAAGCGCGAGCCGATTCGCGCTGGATTTGGGCGGGGGCTAGCCGAGGCTGGGCGACGCGACGAACACGTCGTGGCACTGTGCGCCGACCTGACAGACTCAACCAAGATGGGCGAGTTTGCCAAGACCTTCCCCGAACGCTTTACCCAGGTGGGCATCGGCGAGCAGAACCTTGTAACGCTCGGCGCTGGCATGGCAGCCATGGGCAAGATTCCCTTCGTAAGCAGCTACGCAGCATTTAGCCCGGGCCGCAACTGGGAACAGATACGCACAACTATCGCGCTGAACGACCGCCCGGTCAAGATAATCGGCTCGCATGCTGGCGTCTCTGTTGGCCCTGACGGCGCGACCCATCAGATGCTCGAGGATATCGCCATTATGCGCGTCATGCCGAACATGATTGTCGTGGCACCTGGTGATAGTGTCGAAGCCGAGAAGGCTACGTTGGCGCTCGCCACGAATGGCAAGCCTAGCTACATGCGCCTAGCTCGCGAAGGAACGCCCGTTTTCACTACGGCCGATACGCCATTCGAGCTTGGCCGCGCCTATGTGTTGCGCGCTGGAACTGATATTACACTTATTGGCACTGGCACTATGACCTACCAATGCCTCGTGGCCGCCAAAATGTTGGCCGGCGATGGCATCGAAGCCGAAGTGTTGCACGTACCGACAGTCAAGCCACTAGATACCAAGACTATTCTGGCAAGCGCTAAAAAAACCGGTCTGGTTGTGACCGCTGAGGAGGCTCAGGCCGCTGGAGGATTGGGCGGCGCTGTCGCGGAACTATTGAGCGAGCGATTACCTACCCCTGTTCGTCGGATAGGTATGAAGGATCGTTTTGGTGAATCGGGCGAACCTGACCAGCTGTTGAGTGTCTTTGGCCTCACTGGTATGCACATTGCCATGCATGCTCATGAGGTGCTCGGTATGTACCGCGCATAGCGAGTTTTTTGGCGTTATCCTACGAGGCATCGGGAGGATCCATGACCAGAAAAGACAATTTGGCGTTTACCTTTAGGGCGACGAGCCGGGGGCTACTACTAGAGGTGGCGTACCAACGGGCAGGCAACTCGCCTTGGCACAGGGACACCCCAATCCTGAAGGTCATCGATCGGGTTGAGGCGGCAATCTGCCGAGTGGCTGCAGTCCAACGTCTAGAAAGCGGGTTCACACAGTGGCATGTGTTTCGGGCATTTATCGTCATCAAGCCCGATGCAGACATCGAAGCCGCAAAGGCCAATGTAGAGAGGGCGGTCCGTGCTGCCCTTGCGGCGTGACACCTGATGGGCGATATGATTAACGCATATCGCCCATTCGAGAAATAAAAGTTATCCCGAGCACATCGCAGGAGAGCTCCCGGCTCGGGAGTTGCTATATGAGCGAGCTTTTGGCACCCTGGACATACCGGCACAAGCATAAGTGCTATACTGAACATAAAACAGGAACCTCCATATGGCACTTACAATTCAACAGATTCGCGATAACTGTATCCGCGCTCGGCACCTCATGCAGCGTTCACGTCAGCAGCATTTTGCAGTGGGTGCGTTCAATATCGACAACCAAGAAACCTTGATTGCAGTCGTCAAGGCAGCTCAGGCCAAGCAAGCACCGGTGCTTGTAGAGGTTAGCGATGGCGAGGTCAAGGCGATCGGCCTGGACAACATCCGCGACATGGTCGACAATTACCGCTACGAATACGGTGTCGAGATGTTTATCAACCTCGACCACAGCCCCAGCGTGGAGGCGGCCAAACGCGGCATTGATGCCGGGTTCGAATTTATACATATCGATATTTCGCAGGCCAATCACGATGCGGGCCGCGACGAGATTATAAAAGGCACGAAGGAAGTCGTAGAGTATGCGCGGTTTACCGGGGCGCTGGTGGAAGCTGAGGAGCGATACTTTATGGGTTCGTCCAACCTGCACACCGAAACGATCGATTACGAAGAGGTCAAAAAGTACGAGACAAAGCCGAGCGAAGCAGCCGACTTTGTGGCACAGACAGGCATTGATACGCTGGCGGTCCAAATTGGAAACCTTCACGGCCTGTACCCGGTCCCGAAGGAGCTGAACCTCGAGCTTTTGCAACAGATTCGAGATGCAGTCGAATGTAATATCAGCCTGCATGGTGGCAGCGGCACGCCTGGGCATTATTTCGAAGAGGCGGCACGCATAGGGGTCAGCAAGGTGAACATCAACAGCGATATGCGCTACGCCTTTCGCAAAACGCTCGAGAAGACTTTGGCCGAGCACCCTGACGAGTACGCTGTGGTAAAGCTTATACCTGAGGTGTATGGGGCGGTCCAAAAGGTGGTCGAGTCCAAGATCGATACCTTCGCGTCAGCCGGCAAGGCAGTGGTGTAATGGCGCACAAATTGCGCATGCTGGCAATTGGCACTGCGACCCAGGATGTGTTTTTGCGTAGCCAAGCGTTAAAGCCACACCGTCAGGACGGAAAATACTACGAGCAATTTCTGCTGGGCGCCAAGCTGGCAGTCGACGAGGTGACATTTGCAACTGGCGGTAACGCAATGAACGCTGCGGTGACATTTGCACGGCAAGGTCTGGAGAGCGAATTTATGGGAATCCTCGGGACGGAGCCTGCGGGCCAGGCAGTTATGAACGCCCTGGATATCGAAGGGATCGGCGCGCATCATGTCGTGCAGGACGATCGTTTTCAGACCAGCTACTCAACCGTGTTGCTTGCCTCTAACGGCGAACGAACCATCTTGAATTACCACGGTACTCACGTGCATGATTCTGGCGCGCCGCTCGATCTTGACGTTGTAGCGCAGGCTGATTGGCTATATCTGTCGTCGGTCGGGTCTATGCCGCTTTTGGAAAAATTGGTGAGCATCGCTGCCAAGAACGGCGTACAAGTTGCCCTCAATCCATCTGGCGCTGAACTCGCCGAAGCCGACAAGCTGCGTACATTGCTGGAGGACGTCGCGGTATTGCTGGTCAATAAGGACGAGATGAAGCAAATTGTGGAGGGTAATACGCTGGAGGAGTTGGTGCGGCACGGTACCAACTTTGTGCGGACGGTGGTCGTGTCTGACGGGCCAAACGGTGTAATGGCTACCGATGGTGTCCAGATCATGCAGGCTGGCGTGTACGAGGACGTGCCGGTTGTTGACCGCACGGGTGCAGGTGATGCATTTGGGTCGGCCTTTGTTGCCTGGCATGCAATGGGTAAGGGGCTGGACGAAACGTTAACCTTCGCCAGCGCAAATGCGACTTCGGTCGTAACCAAAGTTGGCGCGACAGCCGGGATCTTGCATAGCCATGCCCATTTGCACCACATGCCGCTCAAAGTGAAGAAATTTTAAGGCATAATTGTATTTTAAAAAGCGCCCTAGGGCGTGAGTGGGTTGTGACTAGCCAGGGGCGGTATCTCGCCCCTGGCTTTATGCGGACTTGGATGGTCGCGATCAGTGATCGTTGGGGGCGGCGTAGAACATAATGCGACCCTCGGCCACGAAAAACAGGCTCCTCCAAGCCTCTACGCCAGGTATGGGCATCAGCGTAGGTGTACCGCCCTGGCTAAACAAGGCCACAAGTGTTTCTCCTCCGTTGGCCTTTTTCAGTTGGCCCATGAGGTCGAGAAGGCTTACTTCATCGTCATACAGGCGACGAAGACCGTCGGTGATATCGGCCATTGCAATTCTCCTTGTTGTGACCGGCTGATGAGGCAACAATATCGTATAATTGTGGCGCTAAGCCGTCAATATTTTACAGTAAGAAAAGCCAACTCGCTTGTGCTAAAGTAGATACATATGGCAAATCTACTTCGTGATTTATTGGATGCAAAGGAGCCGCTGTTTAGCCTGAGCCTCAAGCAGTTGGAGGGCGCGTCGGGGCGTCATGGCATTGATGCCAAGCTCATTGGCGACATCATCGAGAAAACACACAAGGCTACCAGCGAGCTCGGCCTCGACCACGGCGATACAACCGGACGCGAGCTTTATCATGCGCTGCTGGCCAAGATAAAAGAGCATGACGAGCACCTGGCGCGAGCGATTGGCGGGCACGACGCCGAGGACGTGCAGAAGCTGCTGCCCCTCATCAAGGCCGCGGTCGAGAAAGCGGATGTACCTAAAAGCTGCTGGGTGCTGAAGAAAAGCGTTGCTCGTGAGATGCTTCGTCAAACGCCTCCGCCCACGGTCATGAAGCTGCTCGGGTATCGCTCGATCGACTCTATGCTCAAGCACGAGAACCTAGCAGAAGTGTACGGCGCACTGCGTTTTGCCGAAAGCCCCGAATGGCTCAACGCCTTCAACGAGCAGTACAAGAGCCTGAAGCCGAGTGATTTTGAGACGCGCGAGATCGAATTTGTAGTGATGCCCCGCGAGCGATGGGGTGACATTGCCGAGCATTTTGTGGCCAAAAAGCGTCACAACATCACGCATCTGAAGGAACTGGGCGTGGTGATTATGCTCCCTGTTAAGCTGGCGAAGCTGCCTGGCATTACGATTACCGACATGCCGCTGATGTTTCACTACATCAACGAGATACGTCTGTACAGCGCATACTTCAAGTTGCAGCAGGTGAAGAAGGATTTTGGAACGATCTTTGTCGACACGCTGATTGCCGACCCAGGCAAGGCAGCGGTCATGGCGGGTAGCCATGTGCATTGGCGGGTTATACAGCGATATTTTGGCAAGCTCGAGAACGAATATCATCCGGAAATTTTCGAGCCCCATGTGCAGCCAGAGGATCTGCATTGGCGCAAGGCTGAGGAGGCGCTGTACCTTATTGACCCGGAGCTTGGATTTTGGCGAGATATGGACTACGTGGCGCGGTACGAGGATGGCCGGCCAATCGCCTTTAACCTCATGGATGTGTCGGTGGGGTATTGCACCGGTGCGCCATACGAGAAGCGAGTGATTTATCATTTCCGTGAGAGCTTGTGGAACGAGATCTTCATACGGTATATGGGGCAGAAAACGCTGGAGCAGCAAGTGTTGCAGCAGCTCGATAATGACATGATAGCGCCCGAAAAGTTGTGAAGTGTGGGCCGCCCGAGGTTTTAGCCCCGGGCGCCCCATACCACTTAATCGAGGGTCACGCCAGTCTTGCGCAGCTCAGCCTGCAGTACTTCGACCTGGCGGCGCTTTCCAGCGATCAGCAAGTCGAGTTCGCGCTCCAAAGCGTCGATGTGCTGCTGCCAGCCGATGACGCGCGAAAGCGGCCGCGCAGCGATAGCGTCCATCTGCGCGTAGCAATGCCGGATGTAGCTGGCGAAGTGCTTCTGGGCCGTGACAAATGCGTCACGCGTGCGCTGCGCAGGAGCCGCCGGAACTTCCAGGTAGTTCACGGCTATTGCGTTGTGCAGCCACGCCCCGAAGCCATCCGGCGGACAGACATCTGCCGCGCGCATGATCGCACCCCAGACGGTCGCCGGCTGCGGGTTGGGGATACCCATCTGGCTACCCCGCGTGGTCTGGGCGCCGTAAGTCGAGGCCCAGATCACACCGGTCTGAAAGAGCCGGGATGGGGTGTTTAGTCCTCTGCGCCGCATGAACGTATTGACTGCGTCGGCAGTCACCCATTCGGACGTCACGTTCAGGCCTGCGCCGGGGTTGTACACGCCGTGTGGTGCTTCCGAGCGAAAGGTGCTGGCGCAGTGATGGGCATCGTGCGTGTACAGCGCCAGGCCAAACGCTTGACGAACTGCAGCCGGCATCTTGCCCTCGTTGCCGTCGGCATAGGCGTCTGCAGCGCACAGCCCATGGAGCATAGTGCTGCGGAAGTGGTTGGCGTTGTGATACGCCGGCCGGAACCGAGCCACCGACTGGTCGGCGTAGCTAAACGTACGCGCCTGCAGGTCAGCAAACTCACGTGTGCTGATGGGGTCGAGCTCACGTCCATCTGGCCGAAACGCCTGGCAGTCAGCCCGCAGGCTATCCGGCAGCTGGTACCATGACAGCATTTCATGCTCGTTGATGTACGGGCGCCAAAGTCCGAGGTCGGTCATGGCTACGTCCCTTCGATGTGGTAAAGTACGGACAGGCAGAATTACCGGTCCAGGCGGTATTGTATCTACAGAGGTACAAAGAATATATTTGTTGTGCATTATCTGCACAACTAGCATAAAAGAGGACACATATGACCCAGGACAGCGACGTCATAGCAGAGTATTTCGCACGGCTAAAGTTAGAGCCGGAGATTGCCGATATCTATACAGCGCTCAATACGCATGGCCCCCAAAGCATTTCGGACCTGGCGCGTCATTCTGGCGTTGAGCGTACACGTATTTATCGCTTGCTTGACCAAATGGCCGACCTG
The DNA here is from genome assembly GCA_965225085.1 of uncultured Candidatus Saccharibacteria bacterium. Taxonomy (GTDB): domain Bacteria; phylum Patescibacteriota; class Saccharimonadia; order Saccharimonadales; family EFPC-124; genus CAZJVU01. The sequence goes on from CBDDBE010000003.1 coordinate 50,657, forward strand.
CATTTATGTGAAACAGAGATCGACTACAAGCGAAGCGTTATTCGCCCTGCACCAATCGAAAACGTGCAGCTGCTGATAGCCCGCCGCGAGCAAGAGCTGCGCGATCTGCAGGCCGAGTTTGGGCAGATGCAAAAGGCGCTCGAGCACCACAAGGCCTCGCTTGCGCCAGCTACTAGGGTGCAGTTTTATAAGGGCATGGCCGGGCTGAAACAAATGTTCTGGAATCAAACGCGCACACAGACCGAGGGCGTCTCGATATTGTTCGACAGCATGCAGACGCATACTCGGAGCGTATTTTTCGAGCGATGGGTTCGAAAGTGTAACGAGCGCAACCTGCACTTTAGGAGTGTGGTTGGCGATCATTTCGTAGATTCGATTCGCAGTTGGTACGATGCGCATCAAAACGAGCGACTGCAGCATTGGGAGGGGCGTTACGTGCCCAGTGACGTCTTTGACATAACCCATTCGATGGTTGTCTATAATGACGTTACGGCGTACTTTAACTGGGGTGAAGATGAGATATTTGGGATCGAGATCTACAACCAGCAGCTGGCGGATTCCCAGCGGCATTTCTTTGAGATGGTGTGGGGGCAAGGTCAGGAACTGACGAGCGAGCAGACACGGGCCAACGTCGTTCAGTAAGCTGCTTGTCGCTTATGCTTTGACGCCGTATACTGGGATAGCAATGAGTAAGTATCAAATTTGTGTTTCTGGTGCGGCCCAGGGTCTGACTGTCGAATATGCCCACAATTTGGCCTATCATTTGGGGGCGGAAATCGCCAAGCGTGGTCATGTACTACTGACTGGCGCTACCTCGGGCCTGCCTCAATATGCTGCTGACGGCGCTCACGAACATGGTGGCATTAGCATTGGCTTCTCGCCGGCTAGCACCTACCGCGAGCATATTCATAGTTATCGACTGCCTTTTGAGGAATTTGACTACATCAACTTTACCGGTATGGACTACGTCGGTCGTGACATTCACCTTGTGCGCTCCAGCGACGCTGTTATCACCGTTGGCGGGCGGATGGGCAGCCTGCACGAGTTCAGTACGGCTATCGAAAGCCATAAAGTTCTTGCGGTACTCAGCGGTAGCGGCGGTTTGGCGGATTTTATACCGACGCTTCTGGAGAATGTCGAAAGCCCGGGCAAGGAAAGCATCATCTTTGATGTCGAACCCGAGAAGATAGTGCAGCGGGTTATTGCCGAGCTTGATAAACGTTATGCTGATTTTAAACATCAGATCGAGAAGGCCCCGCGGCCGGGATTTCACCACGCTGGTTAGATCGGTGAGATATTGACTTTATAGATTTTTATTGTTATAATAATTAAATCTGACCACGTTTAGTCTGAAAAGGAGTTGGCGTGATGCAGACGACCGGCAAGAGGCTGGACAAGCGCTACCATACAGGGCGCTAACCCAACACCTCCTCCCGTGTTCCAATCGTAGTACTGCCCTGAATGAGCGCGGGAGATTCCCGACTCACTCAGGAGATACACCATGAGCAACATCTTCGACAACACCCAGCGTGTGCGTACGAACTGCAAGGATGGTCAGGACCCCGAGGTCCTGGTGATCGACTGTTTCGACCAGCTGTGGGGTGCCTACCTCGATCGGCTACCGGCTGGTACCACCTACCGGCTGGTGCGATTTCTGCCCCAGGCAGATATCACGCCCGGGCTGCGGCTCATCGTCATCCAGGGCCGGTCGTACACCAGCGCACTGCACGGGGATGTCACCAACACGATGATGTTCCTGAAGCGAGCACGTGACAAGTACGGCTTCAAGGGCAAGATGGTCGTGGCCAGCAGCCTGCTCAGCACGGCTGACGCGCGGGATCTGAGCGTCGTGTTCGGTGATCAGGTCATGGCGATGAGCAAAGACCGGCTCTTCTCTCAGGAGGAGAAGGAGCTGCTGGCCGGAATTCTTCGGCACCGCACGCCCCGTGAGGTACTCGAAGAACTGGTCGAATCCTACGCCAACGCCACCAATCCTGGTGCTTCAGATGACTTTGAAGCCGCAGGATCGGTGCTGGAGTGGCTGGACTGCTTCGCCAAAATCGTGCGAGACGGCAGTCCGAGGGATGTATACGAACACCTGGTGATGCTCGAGCCCGAGCACGACAGCCGCTGCACCTGCTGGGATCTGGACGATCCGCAGGAGCGGTGGTGGCACGAGCACCACACGCTGCTCAACCGAGCCTACCTGGAGATCATCTTGGCGGCGCCGGACGAGCTGTTGTACTGGTTGGCCAGCGAGCTTCACGCGGACCTCGCTTCGCCCGATCGGTACATCGATGGCGACGGACCCTTCGGGCGATTCGTCCGCAAGGACTGCGGCCGTCTGCTACAGGGTTTCCTGCGGCTGGACGGTCCGGAGTCGGGCTGGGTCGACTGACCCGGCCAACGGCCCCACCCACTCTTCGGAGTGCGGTGGGGCCTTTTCTATCGGGGCAGATTGATTTTATATAAAAGCGGGCCCTGAGGCCCGCTGCTCGTGCTATGGAGTCGTTCGATGTGCGGCTGCGAACTTCAGGAAGCCTGGCGTGCCAGCCACACAAGTGTTGAAATACTCATTGCCGCTCAGGCGTGTAGCCAGCGTGCCAAACGTGTTGTTGCTGACTGCTATCGACGTGCCGCCCAATGGGTCATTGAGAAACATCGGGCCAAGGTTAGCCGCATTTTGCGGGCGCGGCGGCGAGGCAATGCTTGCCGAAACACCCTTACACATGCCCACCGTAACGGTAACGCCTATGTAGCCGTTGCTATCCCAGGTATATGCTGACAGATCATTCTTGTTGGTGTGAATCGTAATCAAGCCATTGGTATCAGCCTGAAGTCGATCCGCCAGATCAGTGACGGCACGATCACGGTGCTGTCCGTCGACAATATTTCGCTCCTGGCAGGCTGCCATCAAGCCGACGACCAATGCGACAAGGCACAGGCCTACGATTCGCCACCGCCACCGCTGCAGTCCGCCGACAATACCACGCGGCCATCGTCGTATCTGCACGAATTCCACCTCTTCTCTGAGTAGACTGAAGCCTATCATATCATACAGAGACTGTTACGCAATGACCTGGGAATGTTACAATAAAGGGGTGAGCTCATTTGAATTACATAGTGAATACCAGCCGACGGGTGATCAGCCGCGTGCGATCGCCTCGCTTGTGGATGGGCTCAAAAAGGGCAAGCGCGAGCAGACGCTCTTGGGTGTAACAGGGTCGGGCAAAACATTCACCATGGCCAACATCATCCAGGCCCAACAAGTGCCGACTCTGGTGCTGGTGCACAACAAAACCCTTGCCGCCCAGCTATACAGTGAGTTTAAGCAATTCTTTCCTGACGCTGAAGTGCACTACTTTGTGAGCTACTTCGACTACTATCAGCCTGAGGCTTACATTGCCAGTAGCGACACCTACATCGAAAAGGACAGCGATATCAACGAAGAGATCGACCGCTTGCGCCATGCCGCAACGGCGTCACTTTTGACTCGGCGCGATGTCATTATCGTGGCGAGCGTCAGCTGTATATACGGCATTGGTTCGGTTGAGGATTATGGCGCCATGGCGATCCACCTGAAGAAGGGCGAGCTGCGCAAACAAGACAAGTTCATGCGGCACCTGTCCGACATCCAGTATCAGCGCAATGACATTGACTTTCACCGCGGCACCTTCCGGGTCCGCGGAGATGTGGTAGACGTGTTCCCGGCCGGCGGCGAGCTGGCGTATCGTGTTGAGTTTTTTGGTGACGAGATTGACCGTATCACCCAGGTTAACCCGCTGACAGGCGAAATAACGCAGGAACTTGACACGGCAAGCATTTTTCCCGGTAGCCACTACGTAACGCCGCGCGAGAAAACTTTGATGGCCATCGACAAGATTCGCGCCGAGGGCCAGGAGCGCACCAAATGGTTTGAGGCGAATGGCAAATTGCTGGAGGCGCAACGTCTGAATCAACGTTTGAAGTTCGACCTCGAAATGCTAGAGGAGACGGGTTTCGTGAAGGGCATCGAGAACTACAGCCGGTACCTGACCAACCGCGCCCCAGGCGAGCAGCCGGCGACGCTACTCGACTATTTCCCAGATGATTTTTTGCTGTTTGTGGATGAGTCACACCAAAGCCTGCCGCAGGTGCGTGGCATGTACAATGGCGACCGTGCCCGCAAAGAGATTCTGGTCGAGTACGGCTTCCGTCTGCCCAGCGCGCTGGATAATCGCCCGCTGACCTTCACCGAATTCGAGCGTCATATCAACCAAACAATCTACGTCAGCGCCACACCCGGCGAGTACGAGCTTAGCCATGGTGGCGAGCCCGTGCAGCAGATCATTCGGCCGACTGGATTGCTTGATCCGCCCATCGAAATTCGCCCAATTGATGGCCAGATTGATGACCTCATTGCCGAAATACGCGAAACCATTGGCAAGGGCCAGCGCACGCTCGTCACAACCCTTACCAAGCGCATGGCTGAGGACCTGAGTGATTATCTGGGTGAGCTGCAGATCAAAACCGCCTACCTCCATTCTGACGTTGATACGCTCGAACGAAGCGACATCTTGCGTGATCTGCGCACCGGCATATACGACGTGCTGGTTGGGATTAACTTGCTTCGTGAAGGATTGGACTTGCCCGAGGTGAGCCTGGTAGCAATCCTGGACGCAGACAAAGAGGGCTTTTTGCGCAGCAGCCAAGCGCTTATCCAGACGGTAGGCCGTGCCGCCAGGCACATTGATGGGCATGTCATTATGTATGCTGACAACCTGACCGACAGTATGCGTCGCACCATTGAGGAGACCAATCGCCGTCGTACTATTCAGGAAGCCTACAATCGCGAGCACGGCATAACCGCGCGTGGCGTGGCCAAGAAAATCGACGAAGGTTTGCGTGCCATCATCCCGCAGGAAGCAAAGGACGCCAAGCGCGACCTCAAGAAGATTCCAAAAGACGAAATTCCAAGCGTCATTCGCGACCTCACCTCGCAAATGGATTTGGCAGCCGCCAACCTGCAGTTTGAGGAGGCGGCGGAGCTGCGTGATATAATTTCAGATTTGAAAGCAAAATTGTTATGAGTCTCTGGCCGGCCGTAGCGCGGCCAGCCAGAGAAATCGGCATCAATCTGCCGGCCATGCTCGCTGAAGCGCGTGCAGGGCGAGGCCGTTTGACTTGACGTGCGATAGGTCCAGCTGAATGACCTGGGACGGCGTGATGTGGCCGTCGGCGAGGGCGTACAGCTGAAGCTCGACCAGGCTATTTTGCCCAGCGTTCCCATCACGGAGGCGGACACGCGCATCGCACAGTTTAGCAAAGTCGGTTTGCAGGACCCAGCCCGCTTCTCGAGGCCCCTTGGCCCGCCATGAGGTGTAGTTGACAACGAGCCAACCGACGAGCTTCTGATCGGACATGTTTACTCCTTCATTGAGAGACGTGTCACAGCTTGGTGGCGGTGAATTGGCCAACGAGCTCAAAGTCCGCCACACCAGCGAGTGGCAACTCGTACTTTCGGCCACGCCGGATAACTGGCGGATCCCCTTGCACTAGCACGTATCCAGCTATCGTGCCGACCCAGCGCATCTGAGTGTACGTCTGGAACGCATCGATATCGAATCCTTCACCACGCAGTTGCTGGTCGGTGAGCCCGCTTGCCCCAATCGACGTCGAGAGCTGGGCGCCCGTGAGCTCATGCTCCTTATAGCCAGCCAGCCTGGTCTTGAGGTGCTCGTAATCACTCAACGATACCCACTGTATGGGTCGAGAGCCGCCATCCGTGTATCGTACGACAAGCCTGCCAACGATTTCGGTTGGTTGCGTGTTCATGCTCGTTACCTTTCTTGGGGGAGCGAGGACGAGATTTATTTTAGCATGATGTGTACGTTTGTCAAAAGGGCAGTATTAGCAAAATATCAACCTCGGAGTGGTATACTGGCCTACATAAGGGGCTAATATTATGGCAACAGAAACAGCAACTGCATCAACAGAAACGCCGAGCAGATCACGTACTATTGCACGGCAGCTAAATGGCACGAGTTTCCTGACACTCGAGCATATCGGATATTTTGTATTGGTGGCACTTCTGCCGACGGTCCTCGGGATGGGCATACTGGCGGCGCTCGACCTGTGGTCCAACGGCGGTAACGCATCGATAATGCCCATGACGTATACCACACTGCCGATTCTAAGCGCTGGTGGTACAACCATGGCAATCGAGGCAGTAGCGGCACTGATAGTGCTCGCAGCCATGCTCTATGTGCTGCGTCGTCGTGTCGCCGCAGAATATGACAAACGCCCTGGTTATCGCAATCGCCTGGCATATAAATTGCCAGTTTATACCGCGCTCGGTTTACTCGTGGCTGCTACAGCAAGCTCACTCATATCCATGGTGGCGGTCTTTCTCAATTCGCTCACCCAAATCGGAGTGAATGGTGCCGATATCGGCAGGCTGTATATGAACGAATTCGTGCCGGCGCTCTTGATGTTCGCGCTATACGGGCTAAGTGGCTGGTATGTAGCATGCCTTGCTAAGGGTAAGGATTCTAGCAAGCTCTTTGTCGGGTTGGTTGAGCTGCTCGCAGTTGTAGTCTGCATCGCACTGTTCGTAACAACCCTCAGCATTAACCACCAAGGGCGCAGTACTCCGCCAAATCCTGGTGGCCCTATCCAGCCACAGCCATATCCATATCCCGGTATCAACGACAACTATCTCAACTATTAGCTCGAAAAAATCAGTGCGGCCGCGCATGCCCTCTGTTATACTATAGGTTACGTTATGACACATTCCACCATATCTATTCAAGATGTCCGCTACATTGCTCAGCTGGCGCATATTGCCGTCAGTGATGATGAAGCAAACAAGCTCATGGGCGAGCTCAACACCATTCTGGGGTACGTCCAGCAGTTGGATACGCTCGATACGACCGACATAGAGCCAACCTATCAAGTGACCGGGCTACGCAACGTTTTCCGTGATGATGAGGTTATTGACTACAACGTATCGCAGGAAGCGTTGCTGGGGAACGCCCCACACGTTCAGGACGGTCATGTTAAGGTGCCCAAAGTACTATGAGTAGTACCATCTACGAGCTAAAAGCCGACTTGAAAGCGGGCCGTAAAAGCGCGGTCGCGCTGGTTGAGGAAGCTCTCGCGAAGCTCAAACAGACCCAGGACAAATATAATATTGTTATCGAGCTCGCCGAAGAGCGGGCATTGACGCGGGCGCGAGATATTGACGCTCGGCGGACAGCAGGTGAGGAGCTGGGCAGGCTCGCCGGTATTCCTTTCGTGGCCAAGGACAACTTTTTGGCTTTTGGCGCGCATACAACGGCTGCTAGCAATATTCTTCGTCCATTCATGGCGCCATATCAGGCGACAGCGATTGAACGGCTTGAGGCTGAAGGGGCTATTCTGGTTGCCAAGGTTAACCTTGACGCATTCGGTCATGGCGCCAGCACCGAAAACAGCGATTTTGGCCCTACCAAAAACTCTGTCGACACCGAGCGAGTGGCTGGCGGCTCTTCGGGCGGTTCAGCGGTGGCGGTAGCCCTTGGCATCGTACCGTTTGCACTCGGCACAGATACCGGTGGGTCGACTCGTCAGCCAGCCAGTTTTAACGGCGTCGTAGGACATAAGCCAACGTATGGGTCAGTTTCGCGATATGGCGTCGTGGCTATGGCCAGTTCAACCGATACCATTGGCACACTTGCTCAAAATATTGACGATGCGGCTCTGGTATTTGATTGTATGGCAGGCAAGGACGAACGCGACAGCACGACGCTTCCAGAGCGTCCGGCCAGCTATCTACCCGCGGACAACCCCGTGAAAGCCAAGCTTCGCATTGGGCTTATTAAAGAATACATGGGTGAAGCACTGTCCGATGACGTACGGCAACAAATTCTAAAGCGTGCAGATGACCTCCGAGCTCTTGGTCATGAGGTCAAAGAGGTAAGCTTGCCCTCGCTTGATCTGTCGCTTGCAATTTACTATATCGTCATCCCGGCTGAAGTCAGCTCTAACCTGGCGCGTTACGATGGGGTGAAATATGGCCTGAGCGCCGAGCAAGCCAAAGCACTCGATCAAGTGTATGGCATGAGCCGTGACCAAGGTTTTAACGTCGAGAACAAACGTCGCATTCTGATTGGCACATATGTGCTCAGCAGTGGATACTACGACGCCTACTACCGTAAGGCGCAGATAGCTCGTACGATGCTTATCGATCAATTCAGGAAGGCATTCGAGGATTTTGATATGCTGATTGGCCCGGTTGCCCCAACGACGGCCTTCAAGCTTGGTGAAAATACCGACGATCCGCTCAAAATGTACCTTGCAGATCTCATGACTGTTGCTCCTAGCTTGGCAGGCTTGCCGGCTACGAGCGTGCCGTCTGGTAATGGCGAGAATGGCTTGCCAGTCGGTCTGCAGCTTATTGGTAAGCAACGCGATGATGGGCTTTTATTTGCAGTAGCAAAACAATTGGAGAATGTGTAGTTTATGGATTCGATTCTGATGATCTTTCTGGTGTTGATTGTGCTGATTGGGCTAGCACTGTTGGTTGGAATGGGGCAATTTACGCGTCGTCGAAGCGGCCTCGACCCCAAGTACTACCGTGACAAATGGGCCAAAATTGAACAAGTACAAAAAATGGGGGAAGCCGGTTGGCAGGTAGCGATTATACAAGCCGACAAGTTGCTTGACCAAGCATTGAAGGAACGCGGTTTTGCTGGAGAGACAATGGGCGACCGACTCAAAAGTGCTCATGCTGGCGACAAAATCTGGGCTGCACACAAAGTCCGTAACCGCATTGCACACGAAACTGACGTCAGGCTCAATGCGATAGTTGTTAGCCAGGCACTCCGCGGATTCAAGCAAGGCCTGAAGAACGTGGGGGCATTATGATCGACAAGACACTCTTCGAGAAGTATGAGCCGACAATCGGCATCGAATGTCACGTTCAGCTGCGTACTCGGAGCAAACTTTTTAGCGGAGCGGACAATGACGCGCGTGACAAGGCGCCCAACACAACCGTCAGTCCACTTTGTTTTGGCCTGCCTGGCACATTGCCAGTACTCAACCGCGAGGCGGTGAACCTTGCCATTCGCGCAGGCATCGCTCTGAACGCAGAAATTGCGCGCGTCAGTAGCTTTGACCGCAAGCATTATTTTTATCCTGATCTGCCCAAAGGCTACCAGATTACACAGCTGGAGCGTCCGACTGTCGGCCGAGGGCAGATTGATGTGCCGCTGGGCGAAGGGGCATTTACCGTGCGTATTACGCGTGCCCACATCGAGGAAGACGCCGGAAAGCTGACGCACCCAGAAGGTGCAGACTACAGCCTAGTCGACCTCAATCGTGCCGGAACTCCCCTGATCGAGGTGGTGTCTGAGGCTGATATGCATAGCCCCGAGCAAGCAAAGGCCTATGTTCAGGAGCTATATTTACTCATGAAATACGCTGGCGTGACAAATGGCGACCTCTACCAAGGCAACATGCGCTTTGACGTCAACATTTCCGTAGCGCCAAAGGGAAGCGACACGCTTGGTACCCGAGCAGAAGTTAAAAACCTTAACTCCTTCCGAAGCGTCGAGCGTGCCGCCCAGTACGAATTCGAGCGCCAAGTTGGGCTGCTGGAGAAGGGCGAGAGGATCGTTCAAGAAACTCGCGGCTGGAACGATGCCAAGCAGAAGACGTTTAGCCAGCGTAGCAAGGAAGAGGCGATGGACTATCGCTATTTCCCTGATGCCGATTTGCCGCCGGTTGGACTCAGTGATGAACAAATCGAAGCCGTCCGCAAAGAGGTTGAGCCGCTCTTGCCGACCAACGTTCGCAGTGAGCTAAAACGCCTCGGCGTCGATTCTGACACCATAGAGACTTTTTTGCTACAAGATGCACTAAGTGACCTTGGGCTTAATTATTTTCATACAGTCAGGCTTATCGGCGAAAAAGCCGGCGCATCGGCTGCGCTATTCGCGGCTAATTTCCTAGCAAATCGCGACATTAAGTATCGAGCTGACCACCCTGAAGATAAAAATCCATTGCCAACAGTCCAGCAATTCATTGACGTCTTTACTATGTATCAAGCCGGAGAATTGAGCTCGAATGGGGTAGACGCGCTCCTTGTCGCGCTGAGGGGCAAATCCTCTGTCGGAGTAAAGGAAGTTGCCGAAGACATGGGGTTGAGGCAAGAAAATAACAGCGCTGCCATCGAAGTTTTCGTGGATGAAGTCCTAAACGATCCAGCCAGCGCCAAAGCTATCGACGATATCAAAAACGGCAACGACCGTGTCATTGGTTACCTGGTAGGTCAAGTTATGAAAAAATCCCAGGGCAAAGCCAACCCAGCCATGGTTAGCGAACTCATTAAGAAGCGCCTCAGTCAGTAAGCCACCCCAAAAGGAGAAAATGCCAATGCAGGCCTGGAAGCGAATTGAACCAACCGTGTACCACAAAGTCGGTTGGCGGCGGATTACGACAAAGACATTCCTGCTACCTGATGGGCAGAAGCATACTTTTGACGTTATGTACCTGGACGGACAACAATTTGCCTGTATAGTCGCGCTGACGAAGGACCGCCAGGTGGTGATTGCTCGCCAATTTCGACCTGGCCCGGAGAAAGTCATGGATGATTTGCCCGGCGGATTTGTAGATAAAGGCGAGAATCCCGAAGCAGCGGCCAAGCGCGAGCTGCTGGAGGAAACAGGCTACCAGGCGGGCAACATGACCTACCTCGGCGCGTTCCACAAGGACGTGTATATGAATGCAACCTGGCATGCGTTCCTCGCTACGGACTGCGTAAAAGTGACCGATGATCTACAGCTCGACAGTGGCGAGCAGGTCGAAGTCGACTTGATATCGATAGATCGGCTCATTGAAAATGCTACACACGACCGCATGCAAGACCATGCCGCTGTACTGATGGCGTATGATACGTTGAAAAAGGAGCAATAATGCCAGTACCGCACCTCATTGTTATTCATGGCATGCCTGCGACGGGCAAAACAACGCTCGCTAGGCAACTTGCCAAGGACCTGGGTCTGCCACAAATCGGTAAAGACGACATCAAGGAACTGCTCTTTGACCGTATGGGCGTAGGTGACCGGGAATGGTCGAGGACGCTTGGTATCGCTACGAGTGAAATGCTATACCCGTTGCTTATTACCTTGCTGAAAACAGGCCAAAGCCTTATTGTGGAAAGTGCGTTTGACCATAAGTTTACTGTGCAGCGCTTAGCCGAAATCGTGCGTGACACACAGGCCTCTTGCATAGAAATTTACTGCACCGTCGATGGACACGAGCGTCGCCGACGTTTTATCGAACGAAACGAAAGTGGCGCCAGGCACCCTGGCCATGTTGACGCCACCAATTACGACGCTTCGAGCGAAGAAACCGACAAACGCACTTATGCACCGCTGGATATTGGAAAGTTGATAAAAATTGATACGCTAGAGTTTGGAAAGCCCGAATACGCAAAACTGCTGACACGGCTTCACCGCGAGCTTGCAGACAACTAAACAAAGGAAGGGACAACACGTGAAGACACCAACCAAAGCCATTATTGCCGCCGCCGGACTGGGCACTCGCTTCCTGCCGCAGACCAAGGCCATGCCCAAGGAAATGCTTCCGATTGTTGACAAACCAGTTATACAGATCATAGTCGAGCAATTGGTTGCAGCCGGGGTAGAGACAATCATTATTGTGACAGGTTATACCAAGCGTGCGCTGGAGGATCATTTTGATCGATCCGAAGAGCTCGAAAATGAGCTCCGCGCCAAGGGCAAAGATGACCTTGCCGATCAGGTAGAAAAGATCGGAAACCTCGCGAATTTTGTCTACGTGCGACAAAAGGGTACGCCCAAAGGCAATGCCCGACCGGTTCTGAACGCCCGGCATCTTATCGACGATGACGAGCCATTTTTTGTAATATTTGCCGATGACTTCTTCCGTAGCCAAGTGCCATATCCGCTGCAGCTCCTCGAAGCGTACAACAAAACCAACAGTAGTGTCATCTCGCTGGTAAAGGTTGAGCCCGAGGACACAACGCGTATCGGCATTGCCATCCCCAAAGGCGAAGAGGAAGACGGGATTATCAAAATCGTAGGCTTTGTCGAGAAGCCAGGGCCTAAAAAGACGCCTTCGCTGTACGGGTCGGTCGGCAGCTATTTGCTAACGCCAGATATCTGGCCACTTCTCGAAAAGGAGATACCTGGCGTGGGTGGCGAGCTGGTGCTCGGTGACGCAATTGGCGAACTCGCCAGCCAAACCGCCGTATACGGCAAGGTTATCGATGGCGTGTGGCACGACGCTGGCGACAAATCCCGTTACCTGCAGGCAATTGTCGATCATGCATTAGTTGACCCTACGATTGGGCCCGGTTTCCGCGAGTACTTACAGAAGCGACTGGCGCAAAAACCCTAAAACGAACCATGCCGGGTATGCTACCATGAGGGTATAAGCATGGGGGAATTATGGGACTACTAAGTTGGATCATTCTGGGCGGATTAGCCGGTTGGATCGCCTCGATGATTGTGGGCGTCGACAAGTCCATGGGCATAATGAAAAACATCCTTGTGGGCATCATCGGCGCACTGATCGGCGGTTTTGTACTATCTGTCTTTGGTGGGGTTGGCGTTACCGGCTTTAATATTTGGAGCCTACTGGTCGCTGTTCTGGGCGCGGTCATTCTGCTGGCAATCGTAAAGGGAATGAACGGTGGCGGCAAGAAGTAAAAGTGCTATACTGGGACTAGATAACTCAAAGGATTCCTAAACATTATGGATGCTTCCCAAGTTCTCGTCGTCATATTGGCCACTGCGTTGGCGGTTTTTTTGGTGCTGGCTATTATTCTCATTGTCGTACTTATCAAGGTTGCCAAGCAAATTCAGCGCGTAACCACAAGCGTCGAACGTGCAGCTACCGGGTTTGAAGGCGTCATGGGCAGCATCCAGAAGGCGGTTGCACCTGCGGTTGTGTCACGCTTTGTGATAGACCAGATTCAGCGTTTTACCGATCGACAGAATAAACACAGCAGGAAAGACAAGGAGGATTAGCGTATGAAGAAAGCAAAATTTGGACTCGGGCTGATCGTCGGCGCACTCGCTGGCGTCGTAACAGGGTTGCTCACAGCCCCAAAAAGCGGCAAACAGACGCGTGATGATTTAAAGCGCAAGAAAAACGAAGCTAAAAATCAAGCCGCCACAAAAGCAGAAGAAATGAAGGACAAAGCGGCTGCAAAGGCCAAGGAAGCGCAATCGGCCGCCCAAAGCGTCGTCGATGATGCTATGTCGCGAGCAACCGACCTTAAGGACCGCGCCACTCGGGCAACCGATAGCGCCAAAAGTGCCTGGCACGATGATCCCAAAGCTGGCAAGAAATAAAGAACAGTCTCACGTAGATGACTAATCCTCTGCATAAACTAGCTAGCGATCAAGCCAAAGGCTCAGCTCGCGGTCTGCTGGAAGAGCTGTTCGAGGATTATTATAGGCATCGTTTTCGAATTTATAAGATGAACTTTGTGCGTGGAATGGTCTTTGGATTTGGTAGCGTTATCGGTGGGACGCTGATGATCGCACTCTTGCTGTGGGTGTTATCATTCTTTAGCGAGCTGCCTTTCGTGGGGCATTTTACGCAGACTATTCAGCATTCTATCGAGCGCAGCACAAAATCACCCATAAAATAACAACCCCTTCGCGGGTCTATAGGTGAGCATCGCGCCCAGATTGACTCTTCAGACGCTACAGCGTACCATGTTTGTGAGCCGTAAAGGTGGCCCATGACGAGACAGGAGCTGCACATGAGCGACATTGGTGGCCATAGACCATCCGTCGAGACGTTGGTTGGCGTTACGTTCGCCAAAAGCATAGTGCTGTCGGCGATAAAGGCTGCAATCACGTTTGCTAGCCATACAGTCAGTCTCTCGCTCCCCGGGCATGGTGAGCACAGTTTTGGGCTTCACTACGATCCCGAAACGGGCAACTTTTATTTCTTTGTGCTCGATCGAGAGAGCGCGAGGCTTGTCCTTGTAACAGAGGAAGGTATCGTGTTGAGGCAGAAAAACGTGGACGATCAAGTCCTCGCGTTTAGGCTCGGAAACCAGCCGATGCAGTTGGCTGGCGCACGGTTCGAGCTCCGGGATTAACAGGGCGCCCGACCACCATGTCGGGCGCCTAAACTATGTACTTATATTGACAACACTTGGTGCCTAGCCACAAACCCCGCATCTGGCTATACTAAATACAGACAAAGTGGAGGGGATAGTAGCCAAAATGGCAAAAGAGCTCAAGCCATCTGATTACGTGCATTTGCACAATCACACGCATCACAGCCTATTGGACGGCCTGCAAAAAGCACCGGACATGGTTAAGCATGTGAAGGCGATGGGCATGGAGGCAATTGCCATGACCGACCACGGTACGCTTAGCGGTACTATCGAGTTCTATAACGCCTGTGTTAGTGAGGGTATCAAGCCGATAATCGGCATGGAGACCTATGTCTCGCCGCGCAAACACACGGACAAAGACCCTCAGAAGGACAAGGCGCGCTTTCACCTCATCATCCTGGCTATGAACATGCAGGGGTACCAGAATCTGATGAGCCTCAGCACCGAGGCAAACCTGCACGGGTATTATTACAAGCCACGTATCGATCATGATCTGCTCGAAAAGTATAACGAGGGGCTGATTATCCTTTCGGGCTGTATTGGCGGCGAAGTTGGCGAGGCCTTTCGGTATGACAACGACGACAAGGCCTACGAGATTGCCAAGTGGTACAAGTCGATCTTTGGCGATCGCTACTACATTGAAGTGCAGGACCACACTCATTGGGATCAGCAGCAAAAGGTCAACGCCAAACTGTTCAAGCTGGGCAAAGAGCTCGACATTCCGGTCGTGGTGACGTGTGATGCGCATTATATGAAACACGCCGACCAGGATGCGCACGAGATACTGCTATGCGTTGGCACTGGCGCATACCTCAGCGACCAAGACCGTATGAGCCTGAAGGACACCGACCTTTTCGTGACAGACCCGACCGATCTGATTACGCGTTGGGGCGACGAGCACCCGGAGGTCATCACTAATACCCGGGCAATTGCAGACCGCTGCAATGTCGAGCTAGAATTTGGCAAAATATTGATCCCAAAGTTCCCCGTGCCTGATGGCGAAACTGAGAAGTCATTCCTCGACCTCAATGTCTACCGCGGACTGGCGTGGCGCTACATTGGCATGAGCGAGGAAGATGCCGCGCGCCTGAGCATCGACGACATTGCACCCAAATTGCCGCAGGATGTTGCCGAGCGAACCGCCTACGAGCTGGGCGTGATCGACGGTATGGGCTTCAACGGGTATATGCTGATCGTGTCGGACTTTATCAAGTGGGGCAAGGACCAAGGTATTGTCTTTGGTCCAGGGCGTGGTTCGGCTGCAGGCTCCATCATTGCCTATGCCCTCAAAATTACCGAGCTCGATCCGCTAAAGTACGGCCTCCTGTTCGAGCGTTTCCTCAACCCCGACCGCATCAGCATGCCTGATGTCGATGTTGACATCCAAGATACGCGCCGCGACGAAGTGGTGCAGTACTGCGTACAGAAGTACGGGGACGAGCGCGTTGCCAACATCGTGACATTCGGCAAGATGGCTGCCCGTAACGCCATACGTGATGTTGCGCGTGTACTACAGGTACCATATGCTGACGCTGATCGTTTGGCCAAGCTTGTCCCAGCACCCGTCCAGGGCCGTCACATTCCGCTGAAGGTAAGTATTGTCGAGGACCAAGATCTTAAAAAAGAGTACGAGACAAACCCCGTTTCCAAAGAGGTAATCGACTACGCCATGATATTGGAAGGCACTATTCGCAGCCACGGTGTGCATGCCTGCGGGGTTGTGATTGCGCCCGACGACATTGTAAAGTTCGTGCCGCTAGAAATGGCCCAAAAGGGCGTCGTTGCCACGCAATATCCCATGGGTGAGATCGAGGCGCTGGGGTTGCTTAAGATGGACTTCCTGGGTCTCAGCAACTTGACCATCCTTAAAAACACGTTACGAATTGTCAAGAAGGTGTATGGCGCAGACATCGACCTAGCCACCATCCCACTCGATGACACCAAAACGTTCGAGCTCTTTCAGCGTGGCGACACGACAGGTGTGTTCCAGCTAGAATCAGCCGGCATGAAGCGCTACCTGCGCGAGCTGAAGCCGACGGTATTTGACGACATTATTGCCATGGTGGCGCTGTATCGCCCAGGCCCGATGCAGTTTATCGATGGGTTCATCAATCGCAAACACGGCCGCGAAGAGATTACCTATCTGCATCCGCTGATGAAGAACTCGCTCGAAAATACCTACGGCATCCTGGTCTACCAGGAGCAGGTCATGCAGATCAGCAAGGAGCTGTGCGGGTTCACGGGCGGCCAGGCCGACACGCTGCGTAAGGCCATCGGCAAGAAGAAGATCGACGTCATGCAGAAGATGAAGGTCGATTTTATCAAGGGTGCCGTTGCCAGTGGTGCACGCGAAGACCAGATGGAGAAGTTCTGGAAACAGCTGGAGGACTTTGCGGCGTACTGTTTCAACAAATCACACGCTGCCTGTTACGGACTTATAGCCTATTGGACGGCCTACCTCAAGGCATACTACCCGGCCGCATTTATGGCGGCGCTGATGACCAGCGACCAGGATGACACTGACCGCCTGGCCATCGAGATTACCGAGACGCGTCGCATGGGCCTAAAGGTTTTGTCGCCCGATGTTAATTTGTCGTTCCAGGAATTTGGCGTCGTGCCCGATACGAATGACATTCGTTTTGGCCTGGTGGCAGTCAAGAACCTGGGCGGTGGCGCCGTCGAGGAAATTGTCCGTGTACGCGAAGAGGGCGGGGCCTTTGCCTCAGTAGAGGACTTCGCCAAACGCGTCAGCACCCGCTTGGTAAACCGTAAAGGCTGGGAGGCGCTGATCAAAGCCGGGGCATTCGACCAAATGGGCGACCGATCCGACCTGCTGTTCAATCTCGACAACATTTTGGCATTTGCTGCTAAGCTCCAGAAAGACGCCGCCAGTGGCCAGACCGACCTGTTTGGCGGCGAGGCTGCTCAAGCGATCGCGCCCGTCATGAAGATGGAGCCAGCTCCGACCAAATTTACCGATCGCGAGCAGCTGCAGTGGGAGCGCGAGCTCCTCGGTCTGTACCTCAGCGCACATCCACTGGACAAATTCGACGTGTATTTCCGCGAGCAGACCGTCCCAACGGTGAATATCAAGAAAGAAATGGATGGCAAACAAGTCATAATCGGCGGCGTTATTACGACCAATCGCGTCATCAATACCAAAAATGGCTCCAAAATGGCATTTGTCGGCATCGAGGATAAAAGTGGCGAGATGGAAGTGATAGTTTTTCCGAACTTGTTCGAAGAAGTTGGCGAGCAGCTCGCGCAGGACGCTGTCGTGCGGATAAAAGGCAAGATCAGCGCCAAGGATCGCGACGGCAAAATCACCGATGACGTCAAAATAATTGGCGACGAGGTGATACTGGTAACCGAGGAAGAACTAAGAAGCTATCGTGCAACCGGCAAGCTAGCCAAAGCGCCAAAGGGCAAGACGGCTATGGCATCCACCCAAACAGAGGCTAGGAAAGTAATCTATCGCCCGATCGACGATAGCTCTTCAACAAAAGCACTTTCGCCCCCCAAACTCTACGTGCATGTTAAGGACCCAACAAATGAAACGCATCTGATGCAGCTCAAGCAAAAGTTCAATGAATTCCCAGGCGAAAATGAGGTCATATTGGTGCTCGGCGCGACGAAGAAATCGGCCGTTCGCATGCCCTTCACGGTCAATCCATCGATTGACCTGCAGCAAAACATCGCAACATTACTGGGCAGCGAATGCGTCGCGCTGCGGTAATGCCCTAGAACCAGGGCAGCTGAGACGAAGGGCCGTATATATAGCCGCTACGGATCATAAAACCCGTCGTTCCCTTCGGCCCGCATATATTCCCGTAGCTGTCTACATAGTAGATGCCTTGGGTCGCTGGCCCGTAAATACGGTTCCCCAATATATAAAATTGGCCCGCGCGTTGCGGACCATATATATAGTTGGAGTTGTCGACGTAGTAACCGGTTTGCATAACACACCTCCCGTTTACACCCTCTACTATAGCAGATCATAGCGAGGAGCACTAGGCAGTTTTAACGAATAAATCCGTTTGTAGCTTGAAGGATTACAAATGCAAACACGCACAACACGCACGTGTCGATAACCGGGTGCAAAACAGCAAATCGCCGAGTCCGATGAAATCCTGAACGCAGCGCATCAAGATGCGTAACTGCAAAGCCCATGGCTGTCGCACCAACCAACGCCAGGCTGGCATAGGCCGCCCACGGAGCATTGCCGCCGGCGATAGTGCTGATACCGTTCACTGCCGATTCGGTATTCGCTAGATTGGTCGCAGCCACGGGCGGCTCGGCAGACGATGCGGCAGCCACAATTGGCTTCTTACCTGCGGGCAACCCATATAGCGCAACTACAACGGTATTCTGGCTATGCTGATAGTCCGAGCTGCTTGCAAATCCAAAACCCACATCACTATAATCACCAAGTACATTCCTGCGGTGTTCGGGACTGTTCATCCAGGCGGCGATTATCTGGTCTTCGGTGGCAAAACCATAGGCTAGATTCTCGCCAGCCATACTGTAGTCGTACCCCGACTTTTGTATAAACGTCCAGGGCGTAGCACCATCCGGCGCTACGTGGCTCCAGTAATTTTTGGCAACCATATCATCGGCCTTTAGCTGCGCCGCGCGGGTGAGTTGACTACTGGCCTGCAAGCTGACACGACCTGCTTTTGCGCGCTCGTCGTTCGTACCCCGAAGCAGTGCGTCGCTGCTGATGCTAGTCGCATAACCTAGGACTTGCGGCTGGCCGGTGCTGTGCATATTGTAGACAAGCTGAATAAGCAAAATGCCCACGCTCAACACGCCAAACCACCAAGCTCGACGCCTATGCAGCTGAAACACAAGCTGTTTTGGGGGCTTAGAGACGTGATGTATCTTTTTGGTATTTGCAGTTTTGTATTTTGGCATACAACTTTATCTAGTATGCCTGAGTAGCGAAATTTTGGCTAGATTTTTTGCGAGCTAATCAGCGCATACATCGCGATGCCGGCTGCCACGCTGACGTTGAAGGATTCCTTGCGCCCGCGCATGGGTATTTCGAGAGTGACGTCGCACAGCGCCAGGAGCTCTGGTGCGACGCCGTGGACTTCTTCACCCAGTATCAACGCCAGCTTTTTGGGGGCACGATAGCCAGGCAGCATAACTGACGATTCGGATTGTTCGAGGGCGGCTACCGTGAATCCTTGGTCGCGGTAGTGTTTCAGTACCGCAAGTACGTCCAGGGCATGCTCTACGGGCACGGTACGTTCGGCGCCCAGCGCTGTTTTGGCAATGTGGCGTGTCAGCTTATCGCGTACATGTGGCAAACGCGTATCACCCGGAATGATCGGATAGGGGGTATACCCTGTGGCATAGAATGTCGTCACACCGAACCCATCGCACGAACGTAAAATAGCACCGACATTGTAGGTGCTACGGATATTATGGGCGATGACGACCAGGGGCATGCGAGCATTATAGCAAAATATCGATTGTACCGGCGCAAGCGGAGGCCCTTTATGAGGGCCTGCCGCTCAATGCGCCTAGTCAGTGATGATCAGTGTTTCCACTCGCGGAAGGCCACGCTTTTCACCGATACGCAAGCCATTCGCCAGATGCATGATCAGCGTCTCGTAGACTCGCTCTGGGAAGATTGCAAGTTGCGCCCTAGGGACAGCTCGTCGCAAGAGGCCATGACGGCGCACCGTACCAGTTCGCTCGATACGCGCAGTCGCCTGTAGCGTAAACGTATACGTCACGATGCCGGTAAGCCTGCTTCTTTGGCGCTTGACCCCCTGAATCAACATGTCAACGCTCCGGTCACCCCTTAGCGGGTTGCTCAGACACGTCTGGACGGGATCTACGAGATCCTCCAACGGGACGACTAGGGCACACCTGAGCCAAATCACCCCTCGTCCACCCTCTGCCTCTCTACGGTCACCGCTGGTAGAGTGCGTCCCGCTGAGAACCCAGGTTACGGGGCGCTTGTGTTCGAAATCTGAGTATGCCACATCGGCTTCCCTTGCTCGAAATCGGATTGGGCGTAGCTATAATCGCACGCTCGAGCGGCAGCGTCAACAATCATTGGCACGAGCGTTATTGTGATATTTTCAACATCGTGCTATAATAATACGCAAGCAAGTAGCTATCATACCTGCACCGTGGCTTACGCATCATTATTTGCCTCGGTCAGACATACTAACAGTGACTAATCTATCAATAAGGAACAAAAACATGACAATGAAACTATACGTAGGCGGCCTGCCTTACAGTACTACCGAACAAGAACTACAAGCTCTCTTTGCAGAGTTTGGGACAGTAAGTAGTGTAGCAATCATCAAAGACCGCGATACTGGCCAGTCTAAAGGCTTTGGTTTTGTAGAGATGCCAAATGACACCGAAGCAAAGGCTGCGATGTCTGCACTGAACGGCAAAGAAGTCGGCGGACGTGCAATCATGGTCAATGAAGCACGCCCACAGGAAGATCGACGCTCTGGTGGCGGCGGTTTCCGCAACTCTCGCTAGAAACACTTCTTTACAGCAAAATAGTACACCCGGTTGATTGCCAACTTGGGGAGGAGTGTTATTGATATGATGAAACGTACACGACGTATTGAGATAGTTCGCTCCACGATTCTGGAGCTCAGCTCGATGAGCCAAGAATCCTGCGACGGGATCTTTCGCGTTTTAAGCCAGCGATATACATCGGTCCGGGTCAGCGTCGTAAACAACTTGGCAGATCTGGAAGCGGTTGTAGCCCGAAATCCAGATTTAGTCTTTCTAGGTATGGAATACGTCTTTGCTGACCAACTTTTCGGAACGCAAGATGCAAACAAGATTTGGGTGACGCAATATCTTGACGACCATGGCATTGCCTATACCGGCTCAAACAGGCCAGTGCATATGCTCGAGAGGAATAAAGACTTAGCGAAGCAAAAAGTCGAAGAAGCTGGCCTTAGGACATCTCCATTTTGGGTTGCAAAGATGGGCGAGCTTCTCACGAGAGAAGATATAGCGCTTCCGTATCCATTGTTTGTGAAACCAAGGAATCGTGGTGGGGGAGTCGGCATCGATAGCGACTCGGTAATCTATGACTTCGAGCATCTAGTGCACAAAATAGATGCAATTAGCACTCAGCTACAAACAGATTCACTCGTCGAGGAATTTTTACCCGGACGTGAGTTTAGCGTTGCAGTCCTAAAGACGATTGATGCGGAAGAGTTTGCTATTATGCCTATCGAATTGATTGCACCACTGGACAAGAATAACGAGCGTATTCTTAGCGACCAGGTCAAAACATCGAACGCCGAGAGTGCCATAGCTATTACTGATGATGCCCTTAGGCAACAGGTTGCGACCCTCGCGCTCAATGTTTTTCATGCACTGGGTGCGCGGGACTATGGGCGGATAGATATTCGCCTAGACCGCTTCGGCAAGGCTAACTTCCTTGAAGCCAACCTCCTTCCAAGTCTTATCAGCGGTTACGGCTCGTTTCCCAAGGCATGTATGCTTAACATTCACCTCGAATATGAGCCTATGATTATACAAATCGTCGAGCTGGGGCTGCGACGCTCGCAGAGTCGCACCATAAAGCTCAATATGCTAGGTGATGGCGTCCAAAATTTGATTCTAGCCCCTACTCCCGTCTAGAAACATGCCAAGCAGCCCGCATTTGTCCGGTTACTTTGAATTATCACGCAATACTGCTTTTGGTTTGGTATAGTATAGATATATGACAGCAGAGGAAGATACCGCGCGGTTTCGTGATACCGAGGAGCAGAATACTCTGTCGCGCGCCAGCATGCTGGGGCTGCAGTATTTTGATTCGCGCGAACTGGACAACACAGAGCCACTCCATCAAGGGCTTTTGAGCATTCAGGAGATGTATCAGGGTCACATCGTGCCACTGAGCGACGATGGCGAGGATGCGCCGCTGGTATTTGGCATAACCATCAACACGCCGCAGCAGCTTCTGCGGCAAATTCGTGAACGGTTCGACGGCCGGATGGTGCAAGTCGTCATGATGAGTAACTCCGGGTATCGCCAGTTAATGCTCCGATACGACCCGCCCAAGAAGGTAGTGTATCAGGATGTAAAGATTGCGACCGCCGGCGATAGCGACACTATCGAGGAGGTCAGCAAGACCCTCGACACCGTACGCTCCGATGATATGCTGAACTACCTCATTACTCAGGCCGACAAGCTCAACGCATCAGACATTCACCTGGAGACGCAGCGTGATAACGTGCGGATTCGACTGCGTATTGACGGCACGCTGCACCCAATTGCAACGCTTACGCACGACAAGTATCGTGTTCTAACCGCTTCGATCGCCTCGAGGGCAAACGTATCGACCGCCTCCAAGGATGCCCAGACTGGTCACATGCAGCAGGAGATCAAGAAGCCGGATGGCACGAGCAGATCACTCAATATGCGTATCGAGACCGTACCCACCGTCTATGGCCAGGACGCGGTCATCCGATTGTTCAATTTTGACTCTGGGCTGCTTAACCTCGATAGCCTGGGAATGACCGACGCGCAGAAAGGCCTATTCCAGGAAATTATCGCGCATCCGCATGGCATGGTCTTGATGGTTGGCCCGACAGGTTCGGGCAAATCTACCACCCTATATAGCATGTTAAATGCATTGAATGACCCCGGGCGCAAGATTCTGACCCTCGAAGACCCCGTTGAATACAGCATCCCGGGCGTGACACAAATCCCAGTCAACACCGGCGGTGGCGACAGTTTTGCCGAGAAGCTCCGCGCCGTGCTACGCCTGGACCCGGATATCGTGATGGTCGGCGAGATCCGAGACAACGACACCGCACGTACGGCCATCCAAGCATCAATTACCGGGCACCTCGTGCTCAGCACTTTCCATGCCAGCTCAGCAGCCACAGCCTTCAGTCGCATGATCGACATGATTGGGCAGAACCCAATATTTTCGACCGCCATTCGCCTAGTTGCCAGCCAGCGCCTGGTTCGCCGCCTGGACGATGCAACCAAGATCGCCTACACACCCGACGATGCGACCAAGCAATACTTGCGTGATAATCTCAAAGACCTCCCAAGTGGCATGGAGATGCCCGATATCGATAATGTGCAGCTGTACCATCCCGGCAAATCCGAAGACGCACCGTTTGGCTACAAAGGCCGATTGGTTATCATCGAGCAAATGCCGGTTGACGATAAGATTCAGGGCTTCCTCCGCGGCGAGCTAAAAGACGTCAATGCCGAAGCAATAGAGCGTCTCGCCCGCGAAGATGGCATGATGACCATGCTGCAGGATGGTCTTTTGAAAGTGATTGCTGGCGTGACGACCCTCGAGGAAGTAAGCCGGGTTATCTAAGTAGCTCGTGCTACCATTTCGACAGAAATACGACGTTTGCCGCCACAAAGATAGTAAGATAACCAACCTCGTACAATAGTCCACGTTGGGTCTCTGACCATTGTATCCGGTGATGAAATACGAAAAACCAATTTCGCGACTTTGCCTTAAGAATCCAGCGCTCATAAATCCACAGCACATCAGGTAATTCGGCAGCGACGCCGCCTATGATAATCGGCAGCCACATGTTTGGCGCCAATGATATCAGCGTCACAAGTATGCTCAGGCTCGCGACGGCGTCCATTAGCCAAATCTGCCCGAAGCTGAGCCCTGGCCATTTATAGTTAAAGTGCGGCGTGGTGTCTAGCACAAAGTGTGACAAAAAGGCCAATGGCGCAATCAACGCAGGCTGTTTGATGGCCAAACCGATGGCCGTCCCGGCAAGAACGTGATTTAATGCAATCATCCTGCACGCATTCTACCATAATTGTCGCAATCTTGGCCGGCAAAAGTCTTCCATTAACAGAGTATTTGTGCTAGAATACTATCTGACTATTGAAATAACCAACATAAGGCTAGTTGAGTATGTTTGAATTAATCCAAAAAGTCGAACAGAAGTACCGCAAGCATGCGGTTGTTGACGTTCGCACTGGTGACACTGTGCGTGTCCATCAGAAAGTCAAGGAAGGCAGCAAAGAGCGCGTACAGGTCTTTGAAGGTGTCGTTATCCGCACCGACCGCAAAGACAGCCTAACCAGCAGCATCACTGTTCGCCGTATTGCCAGTGGCGTCGGTGTCGAGAAGACTTATCTGATGCATTCGCCGCTCGTCCTGAAGATCGAAGTCATGAAGCGTAGCAAAGTTCGTCGCAAATACCTAACGTATCTGCGCGCCCGAAGTGGTAAATCTGCTCGACTTACCGCCGTCGCCTTTGATCGTGAGGCGGTAAACACCGTTGCCGACAAAGCAGCCGAAGCTGAGATCGAGCACATCCGTGAAGAATTGGCCGAGAAGCATGATGCCGAAGAGGCAGAAGGCAAAAAAGCCAAGAAGTAGGTTTGACTGACCGCTCACCATGAAAACCCTATCGCATCGTGATAGGGTTTTCTATTTGGATAAAATATTCTATAGTAGCTGAGGCAACAATCGTCTACCGAAAGAGGTATCCATGCTCTCGTCAGTAGAACAAGCAGACGCCCAAGGGTTCGGGATCGAGACCAGAGGGCGTAGCCGAGATGAAGTACTACGACTCATCGGTCAGCGACGCAGGTGGGTCGAGTTCTGTAAGCAAGTGGGGTTGACTGTGCCACTTGGCGCGCAGACGCCTAGCATCAAGGAGCTCCAGACTTCTTTCAGGACAGCGCTGGATGAAATACTGACGGCAAGAGGTATCATCGAGCGAGCTATGCTCAATATCCCCGAGGAAGCTGGCATGACCTGCAGCGGTTGGGTAGTCGTCACAAGCATCTTTTACCGAAAGGGCGAGGGCTTCGTCACTGTTCGGGATGCAAGGAATAGAATCCATGAGTGCCACACCTTGGATGTGATCGAATGCGTAAGTGATATTCGACCCCCGAGGTAACATCCCAGTCTGGGCCGCATCGAAACTAATGCGGCCCAGATAACGTTACATTTCTAGGGTGTATTTGCTAGAATAGCTACATGATTGTGGGAGTCGATGAAGTTGGCCGTGGTTGTTGGGCGGGCCCATTGTGCGTGGGTGCGGTCGTGCTGCACGATTCACTCCGTGGCATTGTTGACGATTCTAAGAAATTATCCGCAGCTCAGCGCCAGGTCATAGCGCAGCTTATTAAGGAAGAAACCGAAGTGGCCGTAGGCTGGGCCTCGCCCAGCTATATCGACGCGCATGGTATGACGGCCGCGCTTAAATATGCCGCTCGCCAGGCGCTTGCGCAGATCACTGGACCTATTGACCGCATCCTTCTAGATGGTAATAGCAATTTCCTACAATATGCACGCGTGACGACTATTATCGGTGGTGACGCAGTCGAGCCGGTTATTGCAGCAGCGTCGGTTATTGCCAAGGTGGCTCGCGACAATTACATGCAACAGATGGGGCTGAGCCAATTCCAGGGCTATGGATTTGAAGCGCATGTGGGTTACGGAACGGCCTTTCACCGATCGGCGCTGCAGCAGTTCGGACCAACCAGGCTACACCGTATGAGCTTTGCGCCGCTCAAAAGGTTAACTAATGTCGACTGAAATCGGCAGGCGGGCCGAAATGGTTGCAGCCAAGTACCTGAACCGCCGAGGATATAATATCGTCGAGCAAAATTGGCGCACGCGGTGGTGCGAGATAGATATTATCGCTAGCAAGAACGACACCATTTATTTTGTGGAGGTAAAGTACCGCAGCAACACCCGCCATGGCGGCGGGCTAGAGTACATCACCCAGCGCAAACTGCAGCAGATGCACTTTGCTGCCGAGCTATGGCTGAACAGCCAACAGAGCAACGACGACTACAGGCTGGCTGCCGTCGAGCTGACAGGGCCAGAGTGCGCGGTTACCGCCTGGGTGGACGACGTGTCATAGGTTGACTTACAGATACTAAGATCCTACTATACGCGTTGTCGGTACCCGTATCCCTGGGAGGGAACATGGCGCAGATGCTTAGGCTCTATGGTCTTATCGGCATGTCGAGTGACCGCCGGGGCGCCACGCACTCGGTGAGCGCAGATCTGCTTCGGATCGGTGAATGCATCTGGGTTCTCACTGTTAAGATCCAAGGCGCAACGAGCCACAATATCGGATTCTACCAGGAATTTCCCGAGCGAACGGTGGTGACAGCGACGGGCTCCGTCAAAGAGGCTAAAGACAAGGCATTCACCCTCGTCACGCAGGCTGCCGCAGTGGCTTTGGAAACCCCGATTGAGAGAACCTACATCGATACAACTGGGAACTGGATTGATAAATCCGACTGACATAAGCGTACCGGGCTACTCATCAAGTATGTGGTGGCCCGGTACGCTACAACCTAGCTACTCGAAAGAGACAACAGATACCTGGCAACAGCCTCGCCATCACGCTCACACCACAAAACTCGACCTTCAATATCCTCGATACCTTGCTGGATACTCCTGTGCAGGGACGCGACGTTGAGCTTTGGCTCGAAGAATGCCTTGTACTCGGCAAGTTGTTCGGGCTTGCTAAAACTCGCAGCGGTATATTTGGGGAAATCAGTATAATGCATATCGTTGCCAAATTGATCGACAATCCATTGCCAATTCTGCTGGACCCATTCCCACGTTGCATCGCGAGCGTAGCGGCTTTTGCTGAGGTATACCACCCAGTAGAACAGGTCCTGCATTTTTACGACGCCGGTCGTCAGAAGCCCGAGCGCTTGCTGGATCAACTCGGGGTCGCGTACGCCCGATAGCCCAGCGGCCAACTGCACACGCTCTTCGGCTGAGGTCGTCCCGT
Organism: uncultured Candidatus Saccharibacteria bacterium; assembly: GCA_965225085.1. Classification (GTDB taxonomy): domain Bacteria; phylum Patescibacteriota; class Saccharimonadia; order Saccharimonadales; family EFPC-124; genus CAZJVU01. The sequence goes on from CBDDBE010000003.1 coordinate 77,558, forward strand.
GGTACCAGTCGATGATCTTATCGAATGCTTGTTTGCCATCGAACTTAGCCGACACAGCCAGAACGGTCGAGCGGATGTCGCCCCATATGTCAGATGGCTTATCGGCGGCCGCAAACAAATCACGCAACTTAGCCACAACCGCCTCATCCTCCGCATATGCCATATGTGCAATAACCATCGGCCGCAGGAGCCGATCGACGTGCGGTTCGTCGGCTATGGCGTCCCAGCCCAGCCGGTCATATTGTTCGCGTGCAAGGTTGCGAATATAGGTACGAAGCGCCGCCAGAAGTTCTTCGTCATCGTCCGCAAACATTTTGAGCGCGCCCAGGTGATCGTTGATAGCGCCCCAGACAGAGTGGCTAGCTTCGTGACGGTACGCATCCAGGAAATGAAGCGAGTATAGGTACGGCTGCATGCCGGCCTTGCCGAGGCTGAGGCTATCGCTCAGAAGCCCTAAGCGATCGATCACTGGGACGCGGTTCGCGGCGATATCGGCCGCAAGCTGCTCCATGTGCTCTTCATCGTACGCACTGAGGTAATAGCCAGTTCGGCCTTGGTTTAGCAGCAACGCTCGATCGGTGCGCTGAAGTGTGGTTGATGTCTCGGCCGCAGTCAATAAATCTTCCCCGAGCTGTCCGTCGGCCAAAAGTGGAATAGGCCACAGCACTGGCTCGTCATGACTAGCCCGTTGGGGATTGCCATAAAAGCGCTGCTGCCGAAGCGCAACCGTAGGCCCGCCATCGCTAACTGATACGACAGGCAGTCCCGCCTGAGTAATCCACGGCTGCATAAAGCCTACTACGTCCCGGCCCGATACTTCACCCAGCGCCTGCCAGAGGTCATGAGCCTCGGTGTTGGCGTACTGGTGGCGCTTCAGATACAGTCGCAGGCCATCTCGAAATGCGTCAGCGCCTAAGTAAGCGTGCAGCATGTTTAGCAAACTTCCGCCCTTGGCATAGACAATCGCTGGGTCAAAGAGCGTCTGAATCTCGTCAGGCGTGTTGACCTCCTGCTGGATTTTTTGCACTGTCGCGAGTGAATCGCGCTGCACGGCATAGGTTGTTTCCTCGTCATAATACTGCGTCCACATATCCCATTCCGGGAACATGTGATCGGTCGCCAGGTATTCTATCCAGTTGGCAAAACTTTCGTTCAACCAGAGGTCGTTCCACCACTTCATAGTGACCAGGTTGCCAAACCATTGGTGCGCTAACTCGTGGGCGACAACCATAGCGACGTATTGCTTGGTTTTGGTGGCGGTATGTTCGCTGACTAGCAAGGCCGTTTCACGGAAGGTAATACACCCCCAGTTTTCCATCGCGCCACTGCTAAAGTCGGGGAGGGCAATCAGGTCGCATTTGGCCAATGGATAGGAAATGCCAAAGTAATCATTGAAAAATTCGAGCGATTTAACTGCCGATTCGAGCGCAAAACCCACCTGGTCCTTCTTGTCCGGGGTTGCGTAGGCCCGCACAAGCACGCCATCTTTAGTCGTGGCCTCCTGATAGTCCAGCTTGCCAGCAACCCATGCTAGCAGATATGTGCTCATAACTGGCGTGGTGCCAAAGCGAGTTACCAAGCGGCCGTCCGCCTGGCGCTGCTCGACAACCGGTGTGTTGCCCAGGACGGTAATGCCGCTCTCGGTCGTCAGCGTCAGGTCGAAGGTTGCCTTGGCTTCAGGTTCGTCAATACACGGGAACACCTCGCGTGCATGGTGGCTCTCGAACTGGGTTGCGAGTATCTCTTCCTTTGCGCCATCAAGCGTGAAATAGCAGGGGTAGAGGCCATGCATTGGATTTGTGATGACCCCATTAAAGCTAATGGTCAGATTATGCTCACCAATTGCTAGATCCTGCGCGGCCGTAAGCACCAACTCACCATCTTCCTGTGTGTGCCCGACAGGCTGCCCGTCAATGCTTGCCACTGTAATCGTCAGTTTGTGAGCATGTAGGCGTATCTGGCGCCCGGGCTGCAGAGTTTGTCCGGCAATCTGTACGGTGCCACCAAAGGTGCGCTCCTGGCGTTCAAGTGATAATTCCAACGTATAGTGGCTCGGCAGAAAATGCCGGGCAAGGCGAGTAGTATTCATGCATTTTATAGTATCACGCGCAATTGAAAAGCGGGGCCGGTGAAGGCCCCGCGGTTTGCTAGATCCCGAGCGCAGCCTTAGGATCATCATCTTCCAGCTTTTCAACGGCGTCCGGGATGAACTCGCACCATTCATCCTCGTGACCACGGAACCAGCTGATTTTCAGCTGATCGGCCATGCAGCGGCCTATGTAGTCTATCACCTCCTTGAAAGTAAAAGCCTGTCCGTTACGCTCCTTCATGACCTGAATCACGGCGTAGGCGATGTAATCTTCTCTGCTCAGATGACGAGCTTCACGGAACAACGTCGCCAGCTCAGTGGCCACGCCGTTGAATTCGATCCGCCATCCAAGTTGAATATAGCTCCCTGCGTCCATGGGTCCCCCTTGTTTCGGAATAGGCTTGCAAATTGTACAAATAAAGTCGCACACTGTCAATAGAACGCTGTCGTTGACAAGCCACATACGATCCGCTATTATAAAAACATCTCATCCGGCCAGCAGGTCGGATTTTTTACTAGAACATAACAGCAAAGGACACCTATGCAGGATCTCAACCTCAAACAACTCGCACTATCACTAAAGCAAATCGCCGAGGAAAAAAACCTCCCCGAAGAGACGGTCCACGAAATTATCGAGCAGGCTATCGCAGCGGCATTTCGTCGTGACTTTGGTGACCGCGAGCAAGAAGTCCGCGCCGAGCTAAACGCCAAGACCGGTGATGTAACCGTGTACACAACCAAGGAAATCGTCGAGGAAGTCGGCGACGACGCCATAGAAATCAGCCTGGCTGACGCAAAAAAGCAAGACCCCAACGCTGAAATCGGCGGCGCTGTCGAGGAAACAAGCCATCCGACTACTTTTGGTCGTGTTGCGGCCCAAACTGCCAAGCAGGTTATCTTGCAAAAACTTCGCGAAGCCGAGCGCGAAGTCGTGATGGAAGAATACGAGGACAAGATCGGCACCGTCATCGTCGGTACTATCCAACGCGTCGAGCCACGAGTGGTGCGGGTAGAGCTGGGCAAAGCCGTCGGTATCATCCCACAGTCAGAGCAGATTCCCGGCGAATATTACAGCATCGGCTCACGAATGAAAGTCTACCTCAAGGACGTTGAGCGCGGTAACCGAGGCCCGCAGCTGATCCTTAGCCGCGCCAACGAACAATTCATCGAGCACCTGTTCCGCCAGGAAGTGCCCGAGATGGAAAACGGCGCTGTTGAGATCAAAGCCATTGCCCGAGAGGCAGGCAAGCGTACCAAGATCGCCGTGAACTCAACAGTACCCGGCGTCGACCCTGTCGGCACATTTGTCGGCGGCCATGGGACGCGTGTTCAGGCCGTCATGAATGAAATTGGCGATCAAGAAAAGATCGACATCATCACGTTCAGCGACGACGCTACGCAGTTTATTACCAACGCCCTTAGCCCTGCCGACGTTAAGACCATCACTATCAACGAAGAAACCAAGCATGCTCGTGTCGAAGTAAACGACGACCAGCTGAGCATTGCTATCGGCCGTGGCGGTCAAAACGTGCGCCTGGCTTCGCGCCTCACCGGCTACGAGCTCGACATCGAGCCAGCACAGGGTAAAGCCGCCGCACCAGTCGCGCCAAAGCCCAAGAAAAACATCGAGGACTCGCTCCTGAATGCGATTGAGGAGACACAGGACGACAGCCAAGCCTAGGCCGCTCAACTCACCACGAAAAACCGTCGCATCTCGCGGCGGTTTTGATATCTCTTGAAATTATAATGACGATAGTCTATAGTGTCGCGAGGCAAACTCCGAGCAAGGGAGAGGAACATGGCACAAAGAAGGCCAGGACCTTCGATTGATGAATTGATCGAACGGCTGCGAATCCTGCTCAAAGCCCATCGCCAAGCGTTTTTGGATGGGCCCAGCGATAGGCGGACAGACCCCTTCTACCAAGGCCTCGCAACCAACTCAGCTCTGGGCCCGGTCATCGCCAAAATGGATGTGACTGACGTTTTGGGCGACGCAGCGCTCTATGCACGGTGGCGCATAGAAGTAGTTGAGTACGAGCTTAAGTGGCTTCAGGGGCAGATCAGCAACGAACAGATGCGCGAGTACCTCCTCGGGCAACTTAAAAGGCTCAGTGGTTAGCCCAAGCTCTGCACCAACCTGGCATCTCGATGATGCATCGCGATGCCAGGTAAATCTTCTTAGCACTCTTGCACGTTGAGTGCTAATTTTTTATACTAGGAATCAGTCCGAGCATCTAACTCGGGGATAAGGTAGAATAAAATATATGTTACCACAAGGTGACTTCACCGAATTTTTGCATCATCTGACCGATAACGCCCGCTCGAGTTTGCAGCAGGCTGATGGTATTGCCCGTAGCCTGGGGTCGGCGTATGTCGGCACCGAACACATTTTGCTTGGCGTCCTCAGCCAAGATAGCTCTGTTGCAGCCAAAATGCTCGCCCGAGTCGGCGTTACGCTAGACCGAGCACGTTTAGCCCTCAACCTCACGCCACGCGCACTGGTTGTCAGCACTGGCGCCAAGGGTTTGAGCGAAACGGCTAAACTGACACTAAAGCTCAGCTGGGATATTGCTCAGGAGTTTAACCAGGACTACTGCGGCACCGAGCACATTCTGTATAGCATCCTCAACCAGAAAAACGCCCGCGCCACAGTATTACTGCGCGATATGAATGTCAGCGTCGACGATCTCATGGCCGAGATCGAACAATATCTGAACCGCCAGTCATACAGCTACGACAGCGCCAACGAGGGCGGTACTCGTACGTCGCGCAAACGACGCGGCGGCAGGCAAACAGCGCTGGACTTCTTTGGGACAGATCTGACCGAGCGCGCACGTGCCGGCGAGCTTGACCCAGTGGTTGGTCGCGAGAAGCAAATCCATCGGATTGTGACCATCCTGGGCCGTCGTACCAAGAACAATCCGGTGCTCATTGGTGAGCCTGGTGTCGGCAAGACGGCAATTGTAGAGGGTCTGGCACAGCGCATCGTAGCCGAGGAAGTCCCGGAGCATCTTCTGGACAAGCACGTGTACACGCTGGACTTGGCTGGCATGATCGCTGGTACCAAGTATCGAGGTGAATTCGAGGAGCGGCTCAAAAAACTCATCGACGAACTAGTGAATGACAAAAACATTATTCTATTTATCGACGAGCTTCATCTGCTGGTTGGTGCTGGCGCGGCAGAAGGAGCCATCGACGCCGCAAATATGCTAAAGCCCGCCCTGGCACGTGGCCAGATTCGCCTGATTGGCGCAACAACACTGGACGAATATCACAAGCACATCGAGAAAGATGCCGCGCTGGAGCGCCGCTTTCAGACGGTAATGGTCGAGGAGCCAACGGTGAAGGAATCGATCGCTATCCTCCGAGGACTCAAGAAACACTACGAGCAACATCACGGCGTCGAGGTTAGCGACGATGTGATCGGTGATATCGCCCATTTGGCCAAGCGTTACATCAACGACCGCTACATGCCCGACAAGGCCATCGACGTGCTCGACGAAACAGCCTCGCAGGTCCGCATAGAGCGTGGCAAAAGCCCCATCGAGGTGCGCAAGCTGACGCGCGAGCTAAAGGTCGTGACCGATCGTATGGATGAAGCTGTTGAAGCCGAGGACTACGAGCGAGCGGCTCAATACAAGACCCGTATGAGCCAAATAAACGTCAAGATCAGCGAACTCCGCGCCGATAAGAACACCAAGCAAAAACTCACCGTGACCTCTGATGACATTGCGCAGACTATCGCGCAAATGACTGGCGTGCCGATGCAAAAGGTTATCAAGGCCGAGGCAAAGTATCTGCTGAATCTCGAGAAGCACATCGGTCGGCACATCATTGGCCAAGCCGATGCAGTACAAGCCGTCAGCCGTGCAATTCGCCGAAATCGCTCGGGAATTGCTGACTCTAAGCGCCCGATTGGATCATTTATCTTCATGGGGCCGACCGGAGTAGGGAAGACAGAACTAGCACGCGTGCTGGCTCGGGAAGTCCTGGGATCAGAAGACGCCATGATCAAAATTGATATGTCTGAGTTCAGCGAACGCCATACCACCGCGCGACTGGTTGGCGCACCAGCGGGCTATGTTGGATACGACGAAGGCGGCCAGTTGACCGATAAAATCCGTCGCCAGCCATACAGCCTGGTGCTATTCGACGAGATCGAAAAAGCTCATCCAGAGGTGCTGAATATGCTGCTCCAGATCCTGGAGGACGGCGCGCTCACCGACGCCAAAGGCCGCAAGGTGGACTTCACCAACACCATCATCATCCTGACCAGCAACCTGGGAGCCGAAAAGATGCAGAAGGAAGCCTCGCTGGGTTTCCGCGCCAGCACCGACGACCAATTGGGCGAGCTCAGTAACATCCATGCCCAAAATCGCGAAGCAGCCATTGGGGAGCTCAAACACTTCATGCGGCCGGAACTTTTGAATCGTTTGGACAAAATCATCGTCTTCAAGGCCCTCACCAAGCAGGACGCGACCAAGATTCTCGACCTACAACTTGCCGCGCTAGGCAAGCGCCTCGAGAGACGCGGCATTGGTGCTAGTGTTCAGACAAATGCTAAAAAAGTACTGCTGGAAAAGGGCTACGATGCCGCCAATGGCGTACGCCCCCTCCGTCGCATCATCCAGGACATGATCGAGGACGAAATTGCTGACGGGCTTCTAGGCGAACGATACACGAAGGGTGATATCATAAGGGTAGTATCAAAAAAAGGCGAGCTCGTCTTTACGCCGACCGCCGGATAGGACACCCCTTAAGCCCTCTATGAGATCGTTCATGCGCCGGTTTGCCGGCATCGCGTTCCTGCTCCTTGTGGTTGGTAGCGCCGGCTGGACACTACTGAATCGGCAGTTCGTTATAGATTGGTGGCGCATTCGGACCTTCACGCCCAGTAGCGACGTCGCGCAACTGGCGATTCGTGATACCTTGGTTGGTCGCGGCCACGACCTATTCATGGCGTCCGAGCCACAAGTCCAAAATGGCAGCGATTTCAATAGTTCCTGCCCATCCAAAGGCGAAAAAACCATCGTCCTGGGCTGTTATGCCGCCCAACGGATCTACGTCTATAACGTGACCGACGAGCGCCTAACCGGCGTCAAGGAAGTAACTGCCGCTCACGAGATGCTCCATGCGGCGTACGAGCGGCTTAGCGTATCAGACCAGGCCAAGGTGAATGCGATGCTGAAGCCAATCATCGACGGCATGACCGACAAGCGTATCTTGGAGCTCATCAAACTGTACAACCAGCAGGAGCCCGGGCAGCTCTACAACGAGATGCACAGCATCCTGGGCACCGAATACGCACACCTTACGCCTGATCTGGAAGACTACTACAAGCAGTACTTCGGCAACCGCCAAACGGTGGTGGGCTATGCGTTAGCATACCAGCAGCCATTTACCGATTCGCAAAACAAGCTCGACGAGTACGACGCACAGCTCGACGCGCTCAAACCGCAAATTGACCAAAACAATGCCTCGCTCAAACAGCAACAAGCCGATCTTCAGGATGAGAGTAATAGGTTGGGTCAACTGCGCGCCCAGGGCAACATTCAGGCCTACAACGAGAGCGTACCCGGCTACAACGCTAAGGTGGCGAGCTTTAACCAGCTGGTGCAGCTGACTCGGGACCTTGTTGCCGAATACAACGCGCTCGTGGTCAAGCACAACCAAGAAGCCACTGCCCAAAACGATCTCCAACAAAGCCTCGACAGCTCCTACCAATCAGTTCCGAAAAACTAAACCAGCAGAATCAGGGCCCTCGACCCTCCGTCTGCTACAATATAGCCAATGGCCAAAAAACCAACATCTCAGTTTGTCTGTCAACAATGCGGATCAGTACATACCAAATGGGCAGGGCGATGCGATAATTGTGGGGCGTGGAATAGCCTGGTTGAGCAGGCAGCAACCGTAGGGACAAATGTCGTCTCGACCAGTCGCGGTCGGCCTCTTACACCGCAATCGATTACCGATGTGCTGCCCAGCAGCGCTCAGGGGCGCATCACAACCGGTATTACCGATATCGACGCGGTATTGGGTGGGGGTATCGTACCGGCAAGTGTCGTGCTGATTGCAGGGCAGCCAGGCATCGGCAAATCAACCGTGCTCATGCAGATAGCCCACGAAGTCAGCAAAACGCGCACAGTCCTCTACGTCAGCGGCGAGGAGTCTGCAGGTCAGGTCAAAGTCCGCGCGGATCGGCTAGGCGCCGAGCATGCCAATTTGCATTTGGCATCGTCGACATCCGCCGACGATATTGCGGCCACGATTGCCGCCAACAATTACGAGCTCGTCATTGTAGACTCTATTCAGACGTTGTCGATGGCCGATATCAGTTCAGCCCCGGGGAGCGTCAGCCAGATTACCAATTCGTCCAATGTACTGACACAGGCCGCAAAACACTCCAACACAGCGCTCATCATTGTCGGGCATGTGACCAAGGAGGGGAGCATTGCCGGGCCGAAAATTCTGGAGCATATGGTCGATGTCGTGGTCAATCTGGAAGGGGACCGATACGGCGGATTCAAAATGCTCCGCGCCAGCAAAAACCGCTACGGATCAACGAACGAAGTAGGCATTTTCGAGATGCTGGATAGCGGTTTGAAACCGGTCGAAAACCCTTCCGCAGCACTACTGGAGGAGCGCATGACCTCTGATGGATCAGTGATATTTGCTACCATAGAAGGCAATCGGCCATTGCTGGTCGAAATCCAGGCACTTGTCAATCAGACACATTTCGGGTATCCTAAACGTACGGCATCGGGTTTTGACCTGAATAGGCTGAATGTTCTGGTAGCGGTATTGGAGCGCCGGACGAAGTTGAACTTATCAGATAGCGATATCTATATAAATGTTGTCGGCGGTATAAAATTACAAGACCCCGCAGCAGATCTAGCCGTGTGTATGGCTATCGCCTCAGCCAGCAAGGAAATGCAACTCGACCCGAATGCGGTTGTTTTTGGTGAAGTCGGCCTGAGCGGCGAAGTACGTTCGGTCGCCCATACTGACCGACGTATCACCGAAGCCCAAAAACTGGGCTTTACATACGCGATCGGGCCGCGGACCAAAGCCAGCACTGCATTTCTGAGGTCGACAGCTTCAATGCGCGATGCTCTCAATACTTATTTACAAAAAACACCGTAGCTATGGCCAACATGCCCATCTACGAAGAAAAGGATCGTATGATTACATTCAAACGCAAAAACGAGCAACAATCTACCTCTGTGGTGCTCGACACCAGCGGTATTATTGATGGTCGAATCTTAGAGATTGCCAGGGCTGGCTTTGTGCCGCAAAACGTCATCGTTGCACAATTTGTGATTGCCGAGCTACAGTTCCTGGCCGACCACGGCGACACACACAAACGCGAACGCGCTCGCTACGGCCTGGACATAGTCCGCGAGCTTCAGGATGTGCGCCATGTCGAGGTCAGCATCGCCCGCGAAAAATTCGAAGACATCAAAGAAGTTGACGACAAGCTGGTCGCGCTGGCAAAACAATACGGCGCGTTCCTGTACACAACCGACTTCAACCTGAACAAAGTTGCGCAGATCGAAGGCATTCAAGTACTGAACGTCAATGAGCTGGCGCACGCCCTTCGGCCAAACTTGCTGCCAGGCGAGCGCGTCACTATCAAGCTGACTCAGGTTGGACAGGACAAGACCCAGGGCGTCGGCTACCTGAATGACGGCACTATGGTTGTCGTAGAGCAGGCTGGACGCTACATCGGCCAGCAAGTGCAAGCTATTTGCACGCGCATTTTGCAGACGCAGGCAGGTAAGATGATGTTTGCGACACTGGCCTCTCAACCCCAAACCCCCACTCAACCCGCCCCATCTGCCGAACCCGCCAGGCAAAAGCCAGCCCGTCAGCAAAGTGCGCCACAGCCGAACCAACACAGTGAACGGCGCGACAACAACAATCACAAGTCCAACCAGCCTCGGCCTCAGGAACCAAACGCCAAACAGAGCCCACGGCAGCGCCAGCAGGGCTCGCCGCCGCAGCAACAGCGCCAGAATCAACCCGGAACTGCTACAAATCGCCCGCAGCCTGCACAGGGTCATGCAAAGCCGCAGCAGAATCAAAATCGCGGACGAAAGCGCCGCGTATCACCCGAGGATTCACTTCTCGCGACACTCGAGGAAATCCAACGCTAGAGCAGATAACAAAAACCAAAAGAGCCGGGCATTGCGCCTGGCTCTTTTGGTTTTGGGAAGTATGTCGACTGAGCTAGAAACCCGCTACGGTTGCCAGGCGACGCTCCCACGCCGGGCCACCATTGTGTGAATTTGCAAGTTGCGATGGAGCAGCTACGACGGTGACGCTCACCGTCTTGGTGTCGCTAGCCTGGTAGTAGGCTTGATCGGTCACTGTAGCAACGACCGATTTACTGCCAGAGCTTGTGAAAGTGTACTCAACTGATACCGAGCTACCGCTAGTCACAGGTTGGCTGGCAATGTTCTGCCCATCGACGGTTATATCGACGGTTTGCAATCCGAAGGTGCCTTGGTTGGCTGTTGCCGTAAACTTGTACTTCGCGCCAGTCTCGTGCAGAGATACCAGCGAAACAAAGGGCTTAACATCGTCGCACTTATGCGTATCGTCATCGTTATCCGGGTCGTAGCCATCTGGCGCAGTCGTAGTCTTGACGTTGGTAATCGGATCCGTATCGATTTGTACCGTTTGGCTAATCTTGGCGGCGTCGGGTGTGCAATTGGTGGCCTTTTTCTTGGACACTTTGTCGAACACTACCTGGGCACCCCCGGCGTCCTTGGGCTTGGTGTACCATGAGGGCCAAATGTCAGTGCGGCCATTGATCGAAAGCGTCTGAATGCCCGATGGCTTGGTAAACCAGTCACCCAGCTTATACTGTCCGGCTGGCACAAGGACATTCTTGTGGACATCGCCCATGTATTCGTTAATGATCGTGCCGGGTATAGGCCCAGCAATGGCACGTAGCGGCCCGCCGTCATGGCGCCCCATCCATACACCGGTTGCGATTTTGGTCGAGAAGCTCATCATCCAGTTATCCTTGGCGTGGCCATTGCCGTCGTCGGTTGTACCGGTCTTGGTTGAGGTTTTGACGCCTGGTATGTTTTCGCCAAGCGGGTTAGGGCCGAACACGCGCTGCCTTGCGGACGGGTCAGTCAAGATATCGGTCAGCATGTAGGCGACCTGGGGATCCATAACTCGCTTGGACTGGTCCTTCCACTGCTGGATGACTTGGCCCTGGGCGTTGTGGACATCGAGGATGTAGCTTTCTTGCTTGTATGCGCCGCCGCGAGCGATGGATGCGTAGGCGTTCACATGCTCGACCTGACGGACATGGCAGCCACCAATTGCCGCACTGAGCCCGTAGTCTTCGCCCACGCAGTAGCTGTGGTCACCCATATCACGGGCAAGCTTCAGGACATTGTCGATGCCTGATATGTAGGCGGCTTCAACGGCGGGGGGGTTGCGCGAGTTGCCGAAGGCCTCGCGGATAGGGATATTGCCGAAGAAGCGACCGTCGTAGTTATACAGTTTGCCGTGGTAAATGTCGCTGATATCTTTGTCAGGGAGGACGCTGCCAGGACCATAATTGGTACCGGGGCGCTGAGAGAAAAGCTGACCATAGTCAAAGGCTTTTATGGAAGAGCCTGGCTGCAGCAGTGCCGTCGCAGCGTTCACCGCGCCGTACTCTTTGTTATTGAAGTCGTAGCTACCCACCATAGCCAACACTTGGCCGGTCGCGACATCGACAGACGTCAAGGCAAGGTTATCGGCACCGTTGATGTTGTGCCCAGGCGCAAGATATTTGTTCCAGGCGTTGTTCACGGACTGTTCGGCGATTTGCTGCATACGGTAGTCCAGGGTAGTTTTGACGCTCAGGCCGCCTTCACGCACGAGCTTCTGCCCAAATTGTTGCTCCAGCTGGTTGCGCACCTCCAGGACAAAATGTGGCGCTTTGATATCCTCGGTGCTTGAAATCTCGGGTTTGATCGTGTCCAGTACCGCAACTTTCTTGGCGTCAGTCGCCTGCTGTTCGGTAATGTACCCCTGGCTAGCCATGGCATCGAGCACAAGGTGCTGACGCTTTATGAGCGACTGATTGTAATCTGTGTTGTAGGGGTTGTACACACTGGGGTTCTGCGGAATACCCGCCAGCAACGCTGCTTCGGACAGGCTAAGATCCTTGGCAGACTTGCCAAAATAAGTCTGCGAGGCCGATTCAACGCCATTGCGTCGCCCGCCATACGGTGATTCGTTGAGGTAAAGTGTCAGAATCTGGTCCTTGTTATACATCCGCTCAACCTCAAGCGCCAAAATAATCTCCTTGATCTTGCGAGGAATACCCCCCAGCCCACGATTTTGCGCTTCATCGCTGAAGAAAACTTGCTTGACCAACTGCTGAGTCAGTGTAGAACCGCCCTGGGTGTCGCCGCCGGTCACATTACTAAAAACAGCTCGGAACGTACCGTTCAGACTAACGCCCGGGTGCTTGTAGAAGTCCCTATCCTCGATAGCGACCGTTGCTTCCTTCATGTAGTTGTTGATGTCGCCGGAGTCAACTACCAGACGATAATTGCCGTCGCCCTTGTCCTCCCACAGCAATACACCGTTACGGTCATAATAGCGCGTTACAGAGGTCTGCACACGCTTGGCCAGTTCGCTTGGGCGAATGGCGTCCAACTCGTGCCGGAAATAGGCAAATAACGCCGCAATGAAAATTGCCAAGACAACAAACCCAACTCCGGCTAACTTCAGTAGCATCATTGCGCCTTCACGGCTGAACCAATACTTGAACACGCGCTTGGGGTGCAGGCGATACAGCAACCGTTGGAGTGGCTGCTTGGGAAGACTAGCCAGATACTCGGCCTTGCGACGCGATTTGACATCAGCCTTGTTTTTGCGATGAGCGGTCAAGTTGGAATACACGCTCAGTCCAGGCACGCGGCGGCGTTGCTTCTTCATAGTCAGCTGGTAGTCTCCTTAAACCATTAGCAAATCTATGCTCCATTATAGCATTTGATTGCGCGCTGCAAGCGATTTTCGCTATAATTGAGATCAAGCTAAAAGTATAGTCTGACAAGGATAACGTATGACACTTTCCGAGGAACTGAGCTGGCGTGGTTTTGTGAACCAAACCACATTTCGAGATATAAAGGAGCTAGACAAGGCGCCCCTGACGTTCTACTGGGGTGTCGACCCAAGTGCGTCGTCGATGCAGGTAGGCAACCTGGCGATGGCCATGATGGTGCGGCACTTTATAAGTCATGGGCACAAGGCGGTCCTGCTGGTCGGTGGCGCCACGGGCATCATTGGCGACCCTGACGGCAAGGCCGAGGAGCGCACCCTCAAGGGCCTGGACGAAATTGCCACAAACAAAGCCGCCATCACAGCAGAGTATCGCCGTATTTTCGCTGGCCAGGACTTTGAAATCGTTGATAACTACGACTGGTTCAAAGGATTAGGCTATCTGGACTTCCTGCGCGATATCGGTAAGCACATGTCCATGACGCAGCTGCTGGATCGCGACTTTGTGCAGAGCCGTATTGGCAAGGGTGGTTCGGGCATCAGCTACGCCGAGTTTAGCTATTCGCTCATTCAGGGATACGACTTTCTGCATCTGTTCCGCGACAAGGGCGTAACCTTGCAGGTTGCTGGCGCCGACCAGTGGGGTAACAGCATCTCGGGCGTCGAGCTAATTCGCAAGCTTGAAGGCAAGGAAGCTCACGTTTGGACGGGCCCAATCATCGTCAACAAATCAACTGGCAAGAAATTTGGCAAAAGTGAAGCCGGTGCAATTTGGCTGGACCCGGCCCAAACATCAGTTTTTGATTTCTACCAGTTCTGGCTGAACGCTGATGACGCCGGAGTTATCGATTACCTCAAAATCTACACACTACTAGACAAGGAAACAATCGAGGGCCTTGCGCACCAGACCGCGCAGAGCCCATCCGAACGAGCCGCGCAGAAGGCACTAGCCTACGAGGCGACCCGCATCGTTCACGGCGAACAGCAGGCCGCCGCCGCCGCTGAAGCTACAACGCAACTCTTTGCTGGCGGCGAAAGTGACCTGACGCCAACTGTTGAAATTCCGGCCGGCTCGTATGCCGTCATCGAGCTGCTCGTTCGCGCCAATCTGGCCTCAAGCAACTCCGAAGCGCGACGCTACTTCGAACAGGGCGGCGTACGCCTGAACCAACAGAAGGTAGAAAGCGCAAACATCGACGTACGGTCGGGCGACCTTCTACAAGTTGGGAAGCGAAAGTTTGTAAAGATTGCATAGACTTGCACGCCACCCCCATTCGCCCGTTAAATAAGAACGCTAGATGCGCCCACTCTCAAAGGAGACAGCCCATGAAGGCGAGTGAGCTAAAGCAAGACAGAGATTCAGCGCACCACACGCGAAGGAGGTCTTCACGCTGTCGGAGGACCCTCAGCCCGTAGGCGCCGCTTTGCTCGTACGGATCGAAGGAGAGCAGGAACCAATGTGGCTCATGGCCGACGACGAGGTGACGCCGGCATAACTTCTAGCGGGCCGCGTGTAATGCGCGGCCCATCACCCCTCGAAATTATGCAACTACAGAATCCAATAACTACCATAAAAGGCGTCGGGGAGAGCACAGCGGAAAAGCTGGCGAATCTTGGCGTGGAGACGATTGGGGACATGCTGTATTTGCTACCGAACAAATATGATGATTTCAGTAAGATTACAAAGATTATCGACATTGCACCCGGCAAGGTGACGCTCAAAGCCCGCGTCGAGGCGGTCATAGGCCGCTACGTCAAACGCCGAATGCACATTACCGAAGCGATTCTGGATGACGGCACTGCTAAAACCAAAGCAGTCTGGTTCAATCAGTCCTACCGGGCCGAACAGCTCAAAAAGGGTGAGGAATTTTACTTTTCTGGCACGTACGATCTGCAACGAACCAGCTACGTTCTTAGCAACCCGTCGACCGAGCGGGTCAGCGACTTCTCGACCAGTACGGCGCGAATTGTACCAATCTACCCTAATACGAAGGGTATAAAGTCCTTCACGCTGCGCAAAATTATGAAGGAGTTATTGCCCATCATGCGCATGTTGCCAGAGACATTGCCGGTCGAACTGGTGCGCCGAGAGAAGCTTGTGCCTATCAGCGATGCGCTGGAGCAGCTGCATTTTCCGGAGAAAGTCACAAGCCTTAGCGCGGCCAGAAAACGCCTGGCGTTCGAAGAGGTGCTCGAGCTGATGGTCGCCTCGCGGCTAAACAAGCGCGACAATGCCTCGCTGACAGGCTACCACATTCCGTTCAGCGAGCCAGCGGCCAAAGCATTCACGGCCAAACTGCCCTTTACCATGACCGGCGCCCAAAAGCGTGCAGCTTGGGAAATATTCCAAGACTTCGAGCGCGCAACGCCCATGAATCGCTTGCTGCAGGGCGACGTTGGTTCGGGCAAAACTGCAGTCGCCGCAATGGCAAGCTACATGGCCGTCCAAGCCGGGTACCAAGTGGCATTTATGGCACCAACAGAAATCCTCGCAGCCCAGCATGCCGAGACCATTGCAGCACTTCTGGAGCCGCTTGGCGTTCGCGTCGCGCTGCTCGTTGGGTCCATCAAGGCGAGTGCCAAGAAGGCCCTCCAAGAGCACATTGCGACCGGCGACGTCGACGTCGTTATTGGGACGCACGCGCTTATCCAACGACATAGTCAGTTCCACCAGCTGGGCCTGGTTGTGGTCGACGAGCAGCATCGCTTTGGTGTTGCCCAGCGCGCCGAGCTTTTGGGGCGGTCGCAGCACTTGCCGCACCTGCTCAGCATGACCGCTACGCCGATTCCGCGGAGCCTGCAGCTCACGCTGTATGGCGAGCTAGAGGTTTCCATCCTCAATGAGCTGCCCAAAGGCCGCCAGCCAATCGTCACTAAGCTATTCTCCGGCCTTACCAGAAGGCCGCTTTACGCCCAGATCGACCAGCAGTTGGCCGAGGGTAGACAGGCCTACGTCGTGTGTCCGGTGATTGGCGTCGGGGGTGATGCCGAGCTCAAAAGTGTCGAGCTCGAATTTGAACGGCTGCAAAAGGACGTCTTTGCACATCGTCGCCTGGCCAAACTTCATGGCAAAATGAAACCAGCCGAAAAAGATGACATCATGCGCCGGTTCAAAGCAGGCGAGTTTGACATGTTGGTCGCCACAACCGTCATCGAAGTGGGCGTCGACGTACCAAATGCCACCATTATGTTGATTGAGGGCGCCGAACGTTTTGGCCTAGCCCAGCTACATCAGCTGCGTGGGCGAGTCGGGCGCAGTGCCCACCAGAGTTACTGCTATCTGGTGCCGTCAGAGGGCAAGAAGCCGTCAGAGCGTCTGTTCGAGCTCGAAAAGTCACAAGACGGATTCTATCTGGCCGAAGTCGACCTGCGCTTGCGTGGACCTGGGGAGATTTATGGCCGGTCGCAGCACGGCGAACTAAACCTCAAAATCGCTAACCTAGCAGACATAAAGCTCCTCAAGCAAGCCCGCGACGGGGCGGATTGGCTTCTGGATAATGGCACTGATCTGCTACAATACAAGCAGTTCTATAAACACGTCTCGCGGTACCGCGGCTTGACTTCGCTAAACTAACACAAAGCAATATGTATTCTGGCACTACCATTCGGAACGGCTCTGGCAATTTGCTGGGCGCCCATCAGAAAATCGACCGCATCGCGCGCGTTGCCCTTGAGGATGCGTTGCCCGATACGTCGTTCCCCTCCATCAAAGATATCCTATATTTCGAAGGCAAAAACGGACCGGATGGCATCAAACGCAAATCTCCGGCAAAGGACGAGCCGTGGCATTATTTTGACCCCATGGACGATAGCGACACCTCGCTTATCGACATGATCCAGCGTCACCACGAGAACCTGGTCAAGGCCCTGCGCCGCGGCAGCACCGAAAAGGCGGCATTCGAGGCAGCCTGGATGGCACATGCAATCGTGGATGGGCTAACGCCGGCGCATCACTTCAAGCTGCATGAAGTCCTTGAGCAAATGCGCGGTGAGGGCCTCGAAACGCGTACGACCATTCGCGACAAGCTCATCATCCATCAGGCAGGGGATACGAACCGCGAATTCCTATCCAAAAACTGGCGCTACTGGGGCGCAAAGGGCATTATGACCACACATGCGCTGTTCGAGTGGGGCTTTGCCGTAACTATTGCGCCACTACGCCTGCAAAAGGGCCATCCGTCCGGTAACGACCTGGTCCGCGTACGCAATGAAGGCATCGTGCCGACATTTCGCGAAGCCGCGCGCCATGTTTACAATCTGAAGATGTACGAACAATTCCAAAAACGTGGCTGGACGCGCACCCTTGCCAAGGCTACTCGGGAGGACCTAGCGCCCCTTATCGTGCGTGTCGTGACGCTGGCTTGGTACGAGGCCGCATACAAAGCATACGGTGGCAAAAAATGAGAATGCGTATTGTCGCCGGCACACTTGGCGGGCGTTTTTTTGCAGCGCCAGACTCGACAGCCACCCATCCTATGGCTGAACGAGTACGCGGCGCACTTTTCAATTCACTCGGGGACATCTCTGACATGAGCGTACTGGATGCCTTTGGCGGTAGCGGAGCTCTGGCCTTTGAAGCCGTCAGCAGAGGCGCTGCATCCGCACTCATCCTCGAACGTGACAAAAAAGCCGGACGCACCATCGAAGAAAACATCGCTAGCCTCGACCTCATCGATCAGGTCCGGCTCATCAAAACCAGCGCAAGTAGCTGGAGCGACAATAACGCCGAGCAGCAGTTTGACCTAGTACTCTGCGACCCGCCATACCACGATATGCAGTTATCCACAGTTTCAAAATTGTTTTCATTAGTCAAACCAAATGGGCTTATGGTATTATCATACCCAGGTAGGGAGTCAGCGCCGACCGTTAATGGAGTTGTTGTGGTGGACAAGTCTAAAAGTTACGGAGACGCGGCGCTGGCGTACTACCGCAAGGCTGCCTAAAGAGGGCAGTCTTTTAGGTTACAACGTTATACGGTATAATATTGCATGTGTTGGGCGTATGGCGGAATTGGCATACGCGCCGGCTTGCCAAGTCGGTGGTGCTTTTGCACTATGCGGGTTCGATACCCGCTACGCGCGCGAGTGGTGGAATGGTAGACACGCATGCCTTAGGAGCATGTGCCTTCGGGCGTGGAGGTTCAAGTCCTCTCTCGCGCACCATGGTAGAGATACAGAAGTGTTCCGCAATTGGAGCACTTTTTGTTTATGTTGGCTTGTGCATCTGTAAACTGGGTTCAAGTCCTCTTTGGCTCTGATATAATTGCCCCATGCTTATATCACCTGAGAAAATTGGCCCATCACAAGATTTCCTAAAAGAACGCACTGTAAGATTTATCTTTTCTTGCCTGCGTGACGGTAATACCCAAGAATTGCCCCCAACGCCACTTGTGCGTAAAGATGACGAAGGAAATTTAGTTGCGATTGACGGACACAATCTTATAGCCGTTAGGCAATTTCGAGGCGAAGACATTGAAGTGATCGTTGCAGAATCAGCCGCCGACGGGCTGCCACCAACGTCAGAGGCAAACATTACTCGCAATGAAGAGTTGGCCGCTAAATATAGCTCTGTCTTGGATGAACGACAAAAAGTTGCTGCTAAGGGTGTAGTAACTTTTGCTGATCTCGTTGTACGGTACCAGTCTTTATTTGACGAAGTGTCGGCTGCATAAAATCAGCAACACATTCTAAATATAAAAGCCACATTAACTCGTCTCATAAAATCTAGTCTCTTCAGTCTTTGGCTCAATGATGTGAATCTCTTCGTTGTAATAGGTCCAACCTATGGGTTCAAGTGCTCTCTCGCTCATCGTGCTATATACTATAGTTATGAAGTATAAGAAAATTGTCCTCGCCGCAATCCTTCTTGCCGTGGTAGTCCTTGCTGGGTTTGCCGTTTGGCGGGGAACGAGCCATAACAATACTTCCGAAGGTCCCCAAACTATTAGAGGTCGCGTCGCAGCCATCAATAATGGTTGTTTCGCTGACGGGGGGTGTTCTGTAACGCTTGACGACTCGAGGGTGATTATTACGGGATGTGGGTTAATGGCTAATGGAAGAACCTGCAAATCATATGACCAATCGAAACTGCATAGTGGACAGCAAATTGAGGCTTCAGTGATGAAAGGCGAATCAGGAACGTATAATCTAGAGTGCGCTTCCTGTACGATTCGTGTCATCGAGTAGGTTCCACAACTTTACCATCCAGATACACAAACCCAAAGTCGAGCAATTTCTTGTGCATTAGCAAAATACTCACCTCGATTTGGGCTCCAGCTAACGCTGCATGCGCGCACCATAATCAGAATTAACTAAAATCACGACAGAAGTCGTGGTTTTTGATATACTCGCCCCATGTCCAAGATTGAACTACTTGCGCTCAATGGCGCGCCGGGTACTGGCAAAAGCACGACTACACGTGCTATTTCTGAATATCTAGGCGCTGCTGCAATACCACATGCTGTCATTGATGTCGACGAGCTTGCTCTCATATTTGACGGCAGGTCATTTGACCAGAAAAAAGCCTTTATGTGGCGAAATCTAGCCGCGATTTGGTCCAATTATATAGATGTAGGGGATATCAAAATCATCATTCCTCTAGTTATCGACAACGACACTGAGCTGGAAGCATTCAAGGCAGCCACGCCAGGCGCAGAACGCATCATGTGTGAACTCACGGCCCCTGCGGGCGTTCTAAAGCAGCGCATTGCTGAGCGCGAGCCCGGCAGTCAAGAAACAATGTTCAAGCTCATAGACCACTACGATCAGCACCGGCAAGCGAACATAGGCAAATATGCTGACTTCGAGGTGGCAACGGATGATAAAAACATTGCCGAAACAGTGGCCGAGGTTATTGCCAAGGCAGGGTGGCAAATGCCCGATATGTTATTCTAGGTGCAAAGGGAGCACCATGAACATAACTTCAGGCGTCTTGGCGCACACTGACACTTCGAATAGCGATGCATGGCGGGCCATCACCAATACTTTTCGGGTCAAATGAACACTTACGTCGTGCTTATCCGAGGCATCAATGTTGGCGGCAAAAACAAAGTACCAATGGCAGATCTGCGAGTATGCCTGCAAAAGCTCGGATTCGCCAACGTCGCTACCTACATTGCCAGCGGCAACGCCATATTGCAATCCGACCGCAGCCGTATCCAGGTAAAAGCCAAAATCGAAGCAGCGCTCCCCCTAAGCTTTAGTATCGCAACTGAGCTCATCAAGGTTCTAGTCCTAACCACAAAGCAGCTTCAAGCTATCGTCGACAACAAGCCCGCGGGCTTTGGTGAACAGCCCGATACGTATTTGTGTGATGTTATATTTCTGATAGACACCGATGCCTCCCAGGCCATGGCAGTATTTAGGCCCCGCGAGGGTATTGATAGAGTTTGGCCAGGCGATGGAGCGATCTATTCGCAGCGCCTCAGTGCCGAACGTGCTAAAAGTAGGTTGAGCAGCATCGCAGGTACGCCCGCCTACTAGTCCATGACTATTCGCAATTGGAATACAACAACAAAGTTGCTCACGCTGCTAAAAGAGTTGGAGTAAAACAGAATTAACAGAGTCTAGCGCTCGACCATAGCATCTCATCGGCTAGGCCTAAGTCGTCGCTACAACCTCACACCGAAACTACTTTGGCTACAGACGGTCGCGGATCTCACGGAATACATCAGGTGCGACATCGGCGTCAGCAAGGGTATTGCGGTTACGCGGGCTCAAAATACTAGTCAGTTTATCACGCAATGCGTTCCGAGCATCAGGATTCATGCCCGCCAAAACAGCGTCGCGGTGCTGCACCTTGCCGGCATCGGTCACATCAGGGTTCAACAGTTCGTGCGTGTTGGTCAAAAGGCCGTACTTCATGCTTACGATGCTATTTTCGCTCGCCTTGGACATACTATCTAGCCGCTGCACGTGCATTGCCACACTCGCTGCGTCGCGGCCAGCAGGCGTCGACATATCGAAATCTCGCCCGCTCGCCAAATTGAATTGCGTCGTAAGGTGGTGGCCGCCCTTTTCCTTCAGGGCGCTCTCGTTGCGCCTGATGATATCATCCACGAGGGTTTGGTTCAGTGAGCTATTCATACGGGCCGCCTCTATAGCGCCAACATGCCCTTGCGATGCAGCCGAATCTAGGAAGGCGCGTCGCAGTCGTTCCTCATTCGCTGCAAAATCAAACGTCTGGCCATTGGAGCCTGTAATAAAGCTCTTGGCGCGGTTGTTCGGATCCTCCAGGTATGCCGCCGTCCTGTCTGAGAAGCTCTCTTCATCAAGCCCCAGCCGTCGCATTTCGTCAGTGAGGAGTGATCGCTCAGCCTTAATGTCTTCATCGCGCGCCCTTGCCGCAACATCGGCGGCGCCGGCGGCGGCACGAGTCCTACCGGCGTTGCCAGCGACACCGGCCGCACGTCCACGCCTCAGGTTGCCGATCACACCTGGACGGCTCATTGCCTCGGCCAGATAGTCCTGTTGAGCATTTTGCAGGTTGCTGGCACGCGCATTACGCACCGCTTGGCGCCGCAGACCCAGCTTGCCAATTCCTGAACGGAACTTGGCCTCCTGCGCAAGTACACCAGCGCGCTGCTTGGCCTGCCTGGTGCGCGGCTGAATAATCCTACGCCTCGCGAAGCCCGAGGCCCATGCCATGGCTGTGCCCGACGCAGCAAATGTTGCCGGCAAAGCAGCAAGCGGTATTACGTAGGCGAAGAATTGCAACACTATGCGTGCCGCCTGCCCAAAGTCGTTAGAAAAGCCGCTACCGCCAAACTGAAAATCTGGCTGCTGTAGCACTGCTCCAAAAATCTTGCCCGACGCAAAAAGCAACACGATCATGGGATACATCATCAGCAGCTTTATAAGCGCTTGTCGCCACTTCTTAAAGTACCCTTCAGTATTTGGCAGCATATATAGCAAAATCGCGACCGGCGACAGCACGACCAATAGGATAATGACGGTCTGCCGTACTATCAGCACGACGACCACCACCAAAACCACAATTGCCGCGAGGCCGATGAAACTAAATAGCCACCCAATAGCAGCGCCACCGGTCAGCAAGACACTCCCCAGCGCTGCGCCGCCCAACACGAATATATTCTGAATCGTACTAGAGCTGGTTCCGTCGGACAATCCGTTATTTAGCTGCGTGGTACCAGCTGCTTTTAGCGCTGCAAGTACCAGTTGTGATATGCCGCCGCCGAATATGTTGAAGACATCTATTACGAAGGCTATCGCGAAATACGAGAGGTTGATGCCAACCGCGACGATGAGTAAACGTGGCAAAACTCGTTTGAGGCCATACTTACTGAACGCGATAGAGAATATGCTTATGAATAGGAATAGCACAAATCCAACATTCGCCGCATCGCGAAAATCCTGCCAGATGATATAGGTGGGGTTCTTGGAATTGGTGGTCAGCGGCGAGACTGTCAGGAAAGGGATGATAATATTATTCTCGAAAAAGTCTGTCGCCTTGGCAATTATCTCTGTGACAGGACATATTACCCACGCCAACGCGCCCGCAACACCATCGCCGGTCGTACATACTGGCTGGTCGGGAGGTGCCTGAGGAGTCTCGTCAATAACGAGCGTAAATTCACCCCCCAACAAGTCAACTTTGGTAACATTCACGCACGCGGCACCAGTGGCGCAGGCTTTGTAGATACCGGGCGCCATATTGGCAAAACTCGTGTCGACATTTATCGTGACTGTTTTGTGACACCACGCGCCATTTTCGGATTTTCCAGGCAGGCTTTGTCCGGGCGGAGTGAGGGCGTCGTAGGTCTTTCCTTGGCTGTCCGTAAGCTGAACGTCAATAGGTGAAACACTGGCAGACGCGCCACAAAGCACATCGGGTATGATAAATTGGATGTGCCCAACGATTTGCTTTTGGTCGGCAGAGACAAACCCGCTACCGTACCTAGTAGCACCTCCTTGCTGTTGACCAATATACTTTGTCTTATGAAACTTCTGGCCTGGAAGAACATTACCGGGGTTACAACTTTTCCCGACATACGAGTCGCAGACAAGGTAGTCCCCTTCGCTCAAATTGGAAATTACACTATCATACTCAACCGGTGTTTGGTCGGGTGGACGTTGGCCGTTCTGATCTTGGTACAAAGCATTCGCCGTCCAGGTCAGAAGGAGTTTAGAGCCGTCGGCGGTATACAGATACATTGTGACATTTGGCGGTGCAGTCGTCTTCGGATCGGGCGCGTCTACCGCAAACCCGTAGGTCATCTGGTCCGGAGTCTCTGGCTGCAATGGGTCGGGGCCTCTGGTGCCACCTATCTGGAACCATTGGTTCGAGAGGCTTGGACGATATTGTGAGGTCCTGGTATCACCCTGGATAGTGAGCCCATCGCACGATGGTATTGTACCTTTTGCTCCAGCTGCTGAGGTGCCCGGGTCGTGCGGCTGGGAAATAAACTGCCCAGTGGTGTCGCCCGAGGCATGATACAGAAAAAAATGTATAAACAGATAGCAATAGCCGCCATGATAATCATCGTAATAGATATCGCCGACAAACATAGCCGATTCATCACCCTGCGTCCTGTACGTCCGATCGAGCTTGAGTGTGCTCGTTTGGCGGACTTGCGGACCAGTAAATGAAATAGTCAAATAATCTTTCCACGTCAACGTATCGCCAGCAAATGCATGGGCGGGGATGCTCTGAAGCAACAACGCCAGCACAGATACCGCCAGTGCGGCTACGCTCACTCTACGGACGCACGATGCAATTAACCTCACGATGTATACGCCCCTGATAGTTCATTAACCTTCCATGTGCTTCCAGCGTGGTAAATCACAATGTTCACTCTGTACGTCTTGCCGCCAATCGAAAAATCGTACGCATAACTGTGCGGATCAAGATGTAGTT
This sequence comes from uncultured Candidatus Saccharibacteria bacterium, assembly GCA_965225085.1. Taxonomy (GTDB): domain Bacteria; phylum Patescibacteriota; class Saccharimonadia; order Saccharimonadales; family EFPC-124; genus CAZJVU01. The sequence goes on from CBDDBE010000003.1 coordinate 101,538, forward strand.
TGGCGGGGTAAGGGTCTGCGGCACCTGGCTGCGGGTTTACATAGACTCCCTTTGCATGCGTCACGATAGTGCCCTTATAGCCGCTCAAAACCGGAAATATGTAGTTCTTGCGCAAAAAATCCTGAGGGAGACGAGATTTCATCGTATCGCTTAGATTATTGTAGACGTCTGCAACATTGCCCGCGGTCAGGTCGTGCGCGACATCGTCGGCAATTTTATCTGCAGACTTGAGGTAATCCTGATACGCCGCATATTGCCACACGCCAAAACCGACGCCAGCCAGCGCGATAATTGCCAGGATGATCAGTATCTTCTTGCGCACGTACTTTAGTAACCCCCAAGGTAGCTTCGGCCTGCCCATTTCATTCATATATAACAGTACCAAAAGATACCCGGCTTTGCTAGATGGTACGCGCAAGTGGCAGCACAAGCGCGTATCTGTTATAATTCGAAAAGTTTCAGAACATTATCATGGCATATTTATCCACACAGCCCTATCGAGGCACACGAGACTTCTATCCCGAAGACAAGCGGGTTCAAAACTATATCTTCAAAACATGGCAGACCATTGCCGAGCGTTTTGGCTACGAAGATTATGGAGCGCCGATGCTTGAACCATTTGAACTGTTCGCAGCCAAGAGCGGCCACGATCTGGTGAACGAAGAAACCTACCAATTTACGGACCGCGGGGGACGCAATGTCGTCATCCGACCAGAGATGACGCCTAGTGTTAGCCGGATGGTCGCTGCCAAACGCCAAGAATTAGCATACCCTGCGCGTTGGTATTCGATAGCCAACTTCATGCGCTATGACCGCCCACAGCGCGGACGGGAACGTGAATTTTGGCAGCTCAATGCCGACATCTTTGGTGTTGATACACTGGACGCCGAGGCTGAAATTATTACCATGGCCGACACCATCATGCAGGCCTTTGGGGCAACGCACAAAATGTACACCATCCGCGTAAACAGTCGCCAGCTGATCAACTTTGTGATGACCGAATACCTCGAGCTAGACGTAATTCAGAGCTCGCTGATGATAAAGCTCTTTGATAAGAAAGATAAGATTGCCCACGAAGAATTCCGCGATCGAGCCGCCGAAATCTTTGACGAAGGTAAAGCGCGCGATGGCCTGAAACGAATTGCCAACCTGCTTAGCGCCAAAACTATGAACGATCTGCCCAAAGAGCTCCTGGACAGCAGCGCGGTCAAAGAAGTACAACTGCTGTTCACCCTCCTCCGCGAGCATGGCGTGGCCAACGCCGTCTTTGACATTTCGTTGATGCGAGGGTTCGACTATTACACCGGCATCGTCTTTGAGGTGTTTGACAACGACCCAGAGAATCGCCGTTCGATGTTTGGCGGCGGAAGGTATGACGGCCTGATTGGCTTATTTGGCGTCGAGCCCGTGCCAACAGTCGGCATGGCCCCAGGCGCAACAACTATGGAAGACTTCCTTCGCAGCCACAATCTACTGCCCTCATTCGAATCAACCACCGAGATCTACCTTGTCGTGCTGGGCAATGCTCTAAAAGGCGCACAGAAGTTAGCCACAAAACTACGTGACGAAGGCGTTAATATCGAAGTCGACATCACCGGTCGCAAGCTGGACAAACAGATCAAAACCGCCGTCAAGAAAAAAATCCCATTCATGCTATTTGTTGGCGACAAAGAACTCGATGACGAGATCTATCCGCTGAAGGACGTCACCCACGAGCGTGAACAAAAGCTATCGTTCGAACGCATCGTAATCGAAGTTAAGGACTATCGCAACGGGGACGAGCTTTAGGGTATACTAACAACGTCCTGTTTCTTGATTATCTGGAGGTATGATGGGATCGCCAGCAATCACGCCGCTACGTATAATTGACATACGTACAGCTCCACGTACGCTCAAGCGGAGACGGCCCGTATCGACGGCGTATTATAGAATCCGCCTAGGCGAGCCTATCGGAGTAGCCGTCCTCAAGCAGCTTGTTAGCCTTGAGTGGATAGAAAAGGCTTTTGTTAGTAACGGAAATGAGCTCAACCTCACCGTCGACCTAGTAACCATGCCAGAGCTCTACAGGAACACCGAGTGGCTTCTGTTTCGCCTATGGCAGGTGATACAAGACTAGAAAGCAGGCCCACTGGTTGATATCCCGTCGCCAGTGGGCCTGCTAAACTGCTCATGCTGTTCGAAACAGATCAAAACTCGTATAATCAAAAAATATGAATTACACACGCAAGAACCCATCCGACACCATGACGTCGCTGGCCGTCACACTCGACGCTTCAGACCTGGCAGATGTCAAGAAAAAAACGATTTCCCACCTCAGCAAGAAATTGAAAGTAGCTGGCTTTCGCCCCGGCAAAGTACCTGCCGCAATCGCCGAAAAGCACCTCGACCCAAATGCCGTCAACGCTGAGGTTGCCGAAGACGCTGTGAACGGATTTATGATCGATATCCTCGAGAAGGAATCGGTGCGACCGCTTGATCGCCCAAAGGTCAATCTGACGAAGTACGTCCCTGGCGAACTACTTGAATTCACCGCTGACGTCGAGATCCTGCCAGCCGTCAAACTTGGCGATTACAAGAACCTCAAGGCCGCCAAGGAAGTAGTTGACGTGCCCGAAGCTGAAATCGACGAAGTACTAGAGCGCATGCGCGCCAGCATGGCCGAGAAAAAACCGGTCGACCGCGCCGCACAGAACGACGACGAAGTTATCATCGACTTCCGCGGCACCGACAAGGACGGCAAGGAGGTTGCCGGCGCAACTGGCAGCGACTATCCTTTGACGCTGGGCAGTAACAGCTTCATTCCTGGCTTCGAGGAAGGCTTAGTGGGCAAGAAGGTCGGGGAACACGTCGACCTCCTGCTCACATTCCCCAAGGACTACCATCACAAACCGCTCGCGAATGCCAAGGTTACCTTTGCTGTTGACATCAAGGAAGTCAAAAGCCAAGACCTCCCGGCACTTGACGATGCCTTCGCTACCAAAGCCGGCCCCTTCAAGACACTCGACGCGCTCAAAGCCGACATCAAGCGTGAACTGACTGAGCAAAAGGAACGTGAAGCGCTCGACAAGCTCCGTGACCAGCTCATCGAGCAGCTCATCAAGGGCAGCACGATTCCAGCGCCCGACGTGCTTATCAACGACCAGATGCAGAGCCTGGAGCAAGACTTCGTGCAAAACTTGCTCTATCGTGGCATGACGCTGGCTCAGTACCTCGAACAGCAAGGCATATCAGAGGACGAGTGGCGCGATAAAGAGCTCCGCGACCAAGCAATTCGCCGCGTACAGGTGGGTCTGGCATTGGCTGAGCTCAGCAAAATCGAGCAGATCGACGCCAGCATGGATGAACTAAATGCACGAATGGCCGACATGCTGCAGCGGTATGGCAACGACGCCAAAATCCGTGAGCAGCTCGACACACCAGAAGCGCGTCGAGACCTCGCCAACCGCGTGATTACCGAGAAAACCGTTGACCGCTTGGTCGAGCTCAACACACCTCAGAAATAGCTCCTCCCAAGTCCAGAATTAGCACTCTTGCGCACAGAGTGCTAATTTCTTATACTTAAACTATGAATGATCTACGCATGAACTATTTGGTCCCAACCGTCATCGAAAAAACATCAATGGGGGAGCGCGCTTACGACATCTACAGCCGCTTGATGAACGAGCGGATTATCTTCCTGAATGACGAGGTTAACGCTGCCACGGCGAATATCATCATCGCTCAGCTGCTACACCTGGCCTATGCCGACCCCAAGAAAGACATATATCTGTACATCAACAGTCCAGGCGGGAGTGTCTACGACCTTCTGGCCATCTACGACACCATGAACTACATCAAGCCCGACGTGCAAACCTATGTAACCGGTCTGGCCGCCAGCGCAGCGGCGGTATTGCTTGCATCAGGGACAAAAGGGAAGCGATTTGCCCTACCCCACAGCAAAATTATGATCCACCAGCCTCATGGCGGTGGCGGCAGTGGCACAATTACCGACCAGGAAATTAACCTCCAAGAAGCTGTCAATATCAAGAAAACTCTTGAGGAAATCATGGTCAAAAACACCGGTCAAAAGATGGATAAAATCCACGTGGACATGGAGCGCGACTTCTATATGACCGCCGAGGAAGCCTGCAAGTACGGCCTCATTGACGCCGTCGTTGAGCATGCCTAAATTGACCAGTTGTCCAAATTGGGTATACTACATCTAGTCTGTTAGAAATGGAGGCGTTTATGAAGACGCCAGGTGTAAAGTACCAACCAAGCACGCCGATCGACACGGCTAAGATCCTCGTGATCGAAGGCCTATCAGATACGGACGATCAATGGAGGCCTATCGAGAGTGCCTACCCCGAACTCGAAGGAAAGTCTGCTCGATTGGGCATACGTACGGCGCGCACGGTGATTCACCCTCCGCGCGAAGGAACAGCGCGTGGGCTATGGCGCACTCTCGTGTTATACAGAAGGGGCGCCAAGATCGCCGAGCTAGCTTCTGGGGAGGTTATCGTGCGCAAGCCTGATGGCCCCGACGGCGTCATTGTCCACATCTATCGCTAGCACGACGTGCTGAGGGCTACCACACTCTGGCAGCCCTCACACAAAATACTTGACATGATATACTAACTTCCCCATAATAAACATTAAGAAGTTGAGTAAGTTGGGTTTTTTGTGCCCCGCGAGTTGGCAGCTCGGGACCGGCACACCACTTAGAGGATCTTCGGGCGCCAATATCCTACCAACCAAACTATAATTATCTAGAGGAGCGTGTTTAGATGAGTAAAAGCTCAGTGACCCGCGCGACTCAAAGGCGGTTTTTTACCAAAGCTGACACCGCCGTCGAGTTGCCAAACCTAATTGCGCATCAGCTTGGCTCGTTCCGTGAGTTTGTGGAGACTGGTCTCGGCGAGATTTTTGCCGAGATTAATCCTATTGAGGACTACACGGGCCAAAAGCTGGAGCTACGTTTCAAGGATTATCACTTTGACGATCCTAAAATGACCGAGCAAGAAGCTCGCGAAAACAACATTAGTTTTGACGCGCCCCTCAAGGCTGTCGTTGAGCTCACCAACAAAGTTACTGGTGAGGTCAAAGAGCAAGAAATCTACCTCGGTGACTATCCATGGATGACCAACCGCGGTACTTTTGTTATTAATGGCGCAGAACGCGTCGTTGTGAACCAGCTTATTCGTTCGGCTGGTGTTTTCTTTACCGCTGATTCGAGCGGCGGCCGCAATCTCTACGGCGCCAAGCTCATCCCTGGACGTGGTGCATGGCTGGAGTTCGAGACTGCCAGCAACGGCGCGCTATATGTCAAGATCGACCGACGCCGCAAAATCCCCGTCACCACGCTGCTGCGCGCGCTTGCATATCCTACCAACCAAGCCATCAAGGACCTATTCGCCGACGTCGATACTGGTGATATTCGCCACATCGACGCCACCCTCGACAAAGACCCTGCCAAGGGTACTAACGAAGCGCTTATCGAAGTCTACCGCCGCCTGCGCCCGGGCGACCTAGCTACCGTCGATAACGCCCGTGAACTCGTGCAGCGCATGTTCTTTGACTTCAAGCGCTTTGACTTTAGTCGCGTTGGTCGCTACAAGCTCAACCAGCGCCTTGGCCTAGACGTCGCCAACACAACCGAAAACCGTGTCATGCGCATCGATGACCTCGTTGCTATCATCAAGGAAGTCATCCGCCTCAACAACACACAGGACGCCCCAGACGACATCGACGCCCTGAGCAACCGCCGCGTCAAGATGGTCGGCGAGTTGGTTCAGCGCCAGTTCCGTATCGGTCTGCTGCGCATGGAGCGCAACGCTCGTGACCGCATGAGCATGTCCGACATCGAGACAGTCACCCCTGGCCAGCTTATCAATGCTCGCCCTGTCGTGGCTGCCGTCCGAGAGTTCTTTGCCAGCTCGCAGCTGTCGCAATTCATGGACCAGACCAACCCACTTTCCGAACTCGCCCACAAACGCCGCCTCAGCTCGATGGGCCCGGGTGGTCTAAGTCGCGAACGCGCCGGCCTGGATGTTCGTGACGCACACGCGACTCACTATGGCCGCCTCTGTACGGTTGAGACTCCAGAAGGTGCCAACATCGGCCTTGTGCTCAACATGGCTACCTATGCCAAGGTGAACGAATACGGCTTCCTGGAGACTCCTTATCGCCGCGTTGTTGACGGCAAAGTCACCGACGAAGTCATATACATGGACGCCGCCGAAGAAGCTCTCGAGGTTATTGCCGAATCCGGTAACAAAGTCGACGAGAATGGCAAATTTGTCAGCGACCGCGTATCAGCCCGCATCAACCTGAAGCCAGGTGAAGTAGACGCCAGCGAAATAACATTCGTGGATGCTGCCAAGAAGCAGATCCTTGGTTCGACTGCATCACTCATTCCATTTGTCGAGAAAAACCGTGTTGACCGCTCACTGACTGGCTCGAACATGCAGAAGCAAGCCGTGCCACTTATCAAGCCAAACTCACCAATCGTGGGCACCGGCATGGAAGCAGTCATCGCTCGCAACTCAGGCCAGCTGATCGTCGCCGAAGGCGATGGTGAAGTCGTAAAAGCCGACGGTAGCGAAGTGCAAGTTCAGTACAAGGACGGCGTCAAAAGCTACGTCCCAATGCATTTCCAGCGTAGCAACGACGGCGAAAGCATCAACCAAACCGTCGTAGTCAACCGTGGCGATAAGGTCAAGAAAGACGACATCCTGATTGAAGGCATGAGCATGCGCGATGGCGAACTGGCTATCGGACGCGACCTCATCGTGGCCTACATGCCTTGGGGCGGCTACAACATGGACGACGCCATCATCCTCAGCGATCGCTTAGTAAAGGAAGACGACCTCACCAGCATCCACATCACCGACTACATGGTTGAAGTCCGCGAAACCAAGCTTGGCCCAGAAATCGTTACCCGAGACATTCCAAACGTCAGCGAAGAAAGCCTGCGTCACCTCGACGAGAACGGCATTGTCCGTATCGGCGCTGAGGTTCACGCTGGTGATATTCTAGTCGGCAAGATCACGCCAAAGGGCGAGCAAGAGCTCTCAAGCGAAGAGCGCCTGCTACGCGCTATCTTTGGCGAAAAGGCTAAAGACGTTCGCGATACATCGCAGCGCATGAGTAATGGCAAACACGGCAAGATTGTCGGCGTCAAAGTCTTCAGCCGCGAAAACGGCCACGAGCTTAAAGCTGGTGTTCTGATGCAAATCCAGATCTTTGTCGCCCAAATGCGCAAAATCAGCGTCGGCGACAAACTAGCTGGACGCCACGGTAACAAGGGCGTTGTCGCTCGTATTCTGCCGATCGCAGACATGCCATTCATGGCCGACGGTACCCCAATCGACGTCATCCTCAACCCGCTCGGCGTGCCTTCACGCATGAACCTGGGACAGTTGTTCGAAGTTCACCTGGGTATGGCCGCGCGCGCACTTGGCTACAAGGTTGCAACGCCTCCATTCAACGGTGTGCCTATCGAGACAATCGTTGACGAGCTGAAGAAAGCTGGCTTCCCAGAAGACGGCAAGGTGCAGCTGTTCGACGGTCGCACGGGTGACGCCTTCCAGGAGTTAACCGCTGTTGGCAACATGTACATGATTAAGCTGCACCACATGGTTGCAGACAAAATTCACGCACGTAGCATCGGTCCATACACTATGGTTACCCAGCAGCCCCTCGGTGGCAAGGCTCAAAACGGTGGTCAGCGCTTTGGCGAGATGGAGGTATGGGCACTGGAAGCATATGGCGCAAGCAGCACGCTTCAGGAAATGCTCACCATCAAGTCAGACGACGTCTACGGCCGGGCAAAAGCATACGAATCAATCATTAAGAAAGAACCGATCACTGGTCCAAAAGTTCCCGAGTCATTCAACGTGCTTGTCAAGGAGCTTCAGGGTCTGGGCCTTCGCGTCGACCTGATCCAGCAAGAGACCAGCGGCGATGCCGAAGATGTCCTGGACAGCGCCGTTGCCGACGAAGCCGCACACCCAGTCGAGCTCATTGCTGACGACGTCAAGCCGCTCGACGTAGCTGCAGCCGACGAAGTAGATGAATTTGGCGATCTCGATCTGGGCGACGGCATGTCTGTCCGCACCAGTGATGATGACGAAGAAATTGTCGCAGTTAGCGACGACAATGACGACGAGAAGGAGGCTCTCTAATGCCACGTATTGGAATGACTACAAGTATTTCCGACTTTGACGCCGTCCGCCTGGCCGTTGCGTCTGCCGAGGATATCCTCAACTGGTCACACGGCGAGGTTACCAAGCCCGAGACCATTAACTACCGTACCCAAAAGCCAGAACGCGACGGTCTGTTCTGTGAGCGCATCTTTGGCCCAGTCAAGGATATCAACATCCATGACGCCAAATACAAAGGCGTTCGCTCACGCGAAGCTGCCGTCGACAAAAACGGCGAAATTGTTACCCGAAGCATCGTCCGTCGCGAGCGAATGGGGCACATTAGCCTTGCCGCTCCGGTCGCACACATTTGGTTCATGCGCGGCACGCCAAGCGCCATGAGCCTACTGCTGGGCGTAACCGTTCGCAACCTTGAGCGTGTTGCATACTTTGCGAGCTACATCATCAAGTCTGTCGACGTCGAAAAACGCGATCAAACGCTGGCCGACATCGAAGCCGAGACCGAAGCTGCAAAAATCGCCATCAAGACTCGCTACGAGAAAGATGCTGAAGTTGAAGGCGCCGATCTGAAGCAGCTAGCCGCACAGCAAAGCAAAGAGCTCGAAGACCTCACCGAAGAGCACGCCCGCAAGAAAGTTCAACTGGAAGGCCTTGAGAAATCTCGCCTGATTAGCGAAGTTGAGTACCGCGGGCTCCCCGACGAATACCGAGCTTTGGTTACCATCGGCATGGGTGGCACGGCTCTGCGTGAGCTTTTGGACGAGATCGACCTCGACAAACTGATCGAAGAGCTTACGACCGAAGCCGAGAGCGCAAAGGGTCAACGCAAGAAGAAGATCATGAAGCGCCTGAAGGTCCTCGAGGGTATGCAGCGGGCCGGTATCAAGCCGAACAGCATGTGCCTGACTGTCCTGCCTGTCATTCCTCCAGATCTGCGACCAATGGTTCAACTGACTGGTGGCCGTTTTGCCACAAGCGACCTGAACGACCTCTATCGCCGCGTCATTAACCGCAACAACCGTCTGAAGAAACTGATCGACCTCAACGCCCCCGAAGTCATCCGCCGCAACGAGCAGCGCATGCTTCAGGAAGCCGTTGATGCCCTGATCGACAACTCGGCTGCCCGTTCTGGTCGCGCCGTTAGCGCTACAGGTGGTCGACGCCGCCTGAAGAGCCTCAGCGACATGCTGAAAGGTAAGCAAGGTCGTTTCCGCCAGAACCTCCTCGGTAAGCGTGTTGACTACTCCGGCCGTTCTGTAATCGTTGCTGGTCCTGAGCTGAAGATTCACCAATGTGGCCTTCCGAAGCTCATGGCGCTTGAGCTGTTCAAACCATTCGTCATTGCTCACTTGCTCGAGCAAGAGTTCGCGCACAACATCAAGAGCGCGACACGTCTGATCGAATCCAACGCCAGCGAAGTCTGGGACGCCCTGGACGAGATCATCAAGGACAAGTACGTGCTGCTGAACCGCGCACCATCGTTACACCGCCTGTCTATCCAGGCCTTCCAGCCAAAGCTGATCGAAGGTAAGGCAATCCAGCTACATCCGCTCGTCGCCAAGGGTTTCAACGCCGACTTTGACGGTGACCAGATGGCCGTGCACCTACCGCTGAGCGACGACGCCCAGAAGGAAGCTCGCGAGTTGATGAGCGCCACTAGCAACCTACTAAAGCCTGCCGACGGTTCGCCAATCCTGAACATCAGCCAGGACATCGTCCTTGGTTCCTACTACCTGACGTACGACAAGCCAAGCGCACAGCTTCCCGAGCCACGACGATTTAGCAGCGTTTCAGAGGCAATTTTCGCCTTCGACGGCGGGCTCATCAAGCTTCAGACGCCTATTACCGTCCCCGTAAAGGGCCAAACCCGTACAACCACCCTTGGCCGCGTCTACTTCAACGAAGTTCTGCCAGCTGACCTCGACTACGTCGAAGACGTCATGGGCAAAAAGCGCCTCAACAAGGTGCTAGCCACTATCTTCAACACCTATGGGCAAGAGAAGACAGCCGAAGTTGCCGACGCTATCAAGGACCTCGCGCTCGAGTATGCAACCATCGCTGCCGTTTCGACAGGTATGACCGACTACTTCGAAGTTGAAGGCCTGGACGTAGTCATTGGCGAAGGTGACGAGCGCGCCGCCAAAATCTCCGAGCAGTACGAGCACGGCCTCATCACTGAGGACGAACGCTACAGCCTGACCGTTGCCACCTGGCGTGGCGTGGACAAGAAAGTACTCGAGATTCTTCAGGGCCGCCTGAAAGAAGAAGACACCTCTGTTGCTGTGATGGTTGACTCTGGTGCCCGTGGTGACATCAGCAACATCAAGCTCGCAACAGCGATGATCGGTGTGATGGTTGACGCAACCGGTAAAGAAATCGAGCTGCCTATCCGCTCAAGCTACAAAAAAGGTCTTTCACCGCTGGAAGCCTTCGTGGCCACCCGTGGTACTCGTAAGGGTCTGATCGACACCGCGCTAAAGACCGCCGACTCGGGCTATCTAACACGCCGACTCGTCGATGTCAGCCAGGATGTCTTTACCGTCACCGAACCAGCCGAAGACAATGGCTTTGCTATCTACCGTAGCGAATCAGACCAGACCATGATTCCGTTTGGCGATCGTCTGTTTGGTCGCTATGCTGCCGAGGCTATCAAGAGCCACGTCAAGCCAGGTGAGCTCATCACTCGTGAGATCGCAGACGCTATCGATGCCGACATCAGCATCGAGAACGCCAAGATCATGAGTGTTCTGAGCGCAACCAACCTTCGTGGCATCCCACGCAAGAGCTATGGCATCGACATGGCTACCGGCAAGCTTATCGCTTCGTACGAGCCAGTCGGCGTCATCGCTGCGCAATCAGTGGGTGAGCCTGGTACGCAGTTGACGCTGAACACCTTCCACGCCGGTGGTGTGGCTGGTGATGACATCACCCAGGGTCTGCCACGTGTCGACGAGCTCTTTGAAGCACGCACACCAAAGGGCCAGGCATTCCTGAGTGAAATCGGTGGCGACGTCCAAGTTTGGGAAAGTGGCGAACACTACGTCGTTCAGGTTACTCCGCCAAAGGGCAAGACCAAGAAATTGGCCCTCGACGGCCGCATCGTCCGCGTTAAAAGCGGCACCGAAGTGCTGGCCGGCGACGTCCTCGCAAGTGATAAGAAGGAAGATCGTCCGCTCATTGCACCATTTGACGGGACTGTCGAAGTTGCCGAGGATCAGATCGTCATTGCATCTGCTCAGCACGCTCCAGCTCGCTACGAAGTTCCAGGCTTCAAGCAGTTGACCGTAGCTGACGGCGATCAGATCGAGGCAGGTGATCGCCTGACCTCTGGTTCGATCAACCTACACGACCTGATGCGCCTGAAGGGCATCGAAGCCACTCAGCGCTACATCATCAACGAAGTACTGCGCATCTACGCAGCCCAGGGTCAGAACATTGCTGACAAGCACCTGGAGATCATCGTTCGACAGATGTTCAGCCGTGTAACGATCGAGGACCCAGGTGATAGCCTGTTTGTAACTGGCGACATCGTCAGCAAGGCAGCAGTCGTCGAGACTAACCGTCAGCTAACCGAGGAAGGCAAGGCGCCATCAGAGTTCACACAGTTGCTGCTTGGTATCACCAAGGTGTCAATCTGGTCAGACTCGTTCCTGTCGGCCGCATCGTTCCAAGACACCACTCGCGTGCTTATCAATGCCGCAACAAGTGGTCGTGTAGACAACCTCTACGGCCTGAAAGAGAACGTGATTATCGGTCGCAAGATCCCAGTTGGTACTGGTATCCAGCGTGATGCAGCCGAAATCGCAGCCGACGCACTGGTAGAAGCCTAAGGGTTTCACGCTTACGTACAAAAGGCCTCTCACCGCGAGAGGCCTTTTGAGTGCGGCCAACAACAAAACGAGACATTCACAAACCTGAAGACACGTTGTATGCTTAGGTAAACTAAACCAGATTGAGGGCACTATTTTTATGAATCCCGACCAACAAGATACGCCGAACCCACAACCTCAAGAAATGCCAGCGGCCACTCCCACGCCAGCACCAATTCTAAAAAGCGGTAAAAAACTTAGCAAAAACGTAATCATTGGCGCCTTAGCTGGTGCTATTGTACTTGCGGGCGCTATTAGCTATGGAGTATACGCTTACATCAGCAACTCCCCGGACAACTTACTGCTGTCCGCCGTGGACAATCTAAAAGCCAAAAAGTCATTCGGCGGCACTTTTAAAATTGTGAACGGCACCGAACAGAACGGCGTCACCTTCAGTGGCGATGTTGCGGCAGCGGCTGATCCATCCAACAATAAAAATGGCGAGGTCATCCTAGGCCTCGGCACTGGCAACAAAAGAGTAGCAATCAACGCGCTATCGCTCGCAGGTACACTGTATCTAAAAGCAACCAACACCGAAAATCTAGGCCCGCTCCTGTCGTCCTTTAGCGGCGGTAGTGAGTCCCTCAGCTCACCCGAGTTTGCTAGTGCGCTAAAAGTATTGAACAATCAGTGGTTTGAGATCCAGCAATCTGATGTAAAATCTCTGGCACAAAATACCGGCAGCGACAACTTCTCAGGCGCCATATCTTCGGATGATCTCAAGAGAGTCCTGGACATTTACCACCAACATCCCTTCATTAAGTCCGACAAAATATACAATGACGAGGTCGTCGACGGCTCTAACTCAGCACATTTTAGCCTCAAGATTGATGCCAAAGAGCAAGTCGCGTTCCTGCAGGCCGTCAAAAATGCCAACCTCAGTACCATCAAAGTCACAGACGACGACATCAATAGGATCAAGACTGACCCAGGGACTAACACCGATAGCATCGTAGAGATTTGGATTGCACGCAGTTCACGCCAGCTCAAGCAGTTGAAGGTAACCAACACCAAGAAAGGCGACGAATCAGCTCTGACACTGACGCTCGTCGATAGCAGGCCCACATTTGACAAGTTCGAGAAACCAGCAAGCAGCAAGCCGATTTCCGAGCTTTTGACATCGTTGCTCGGACCATCCATCACTGCTAACGAGCTCAATACCACCGTCCAGTAACGGCCATACAGCTTAGCAAGACGCATAAAGACCCCCCTCATGTAGGGGTCTTTTGTAACTCCACCTGTATATTCTTCTCAAAAGTACACGGGTGGAGTGCCGATATGAGGGCGACACTCCTACGCTCATTCTACTGAGCACTCAGATCGAATGTAGTCCTGAGCACGAGCATGAGACGCTCGGCCCCAAACAAGTGGGCGAGGCCGCCAGATACCACCTGCTGCAGTGGTTCACTCGTGCTCATCAACACGCGTATTGATACTGCGAATCTCCCGACCTCATCGGGTGAGACGAGGCGCTGAACGTACAGATGCGCTAGAGCAGACGGGTGTACATAAAGCGCTTTTGACCCCTGGTGTTGCGTGGCGAATGGAGAAAAGTCATATGGCTCGATCGGGCAGTGCGTCTTCCAACCGTCGGTTGACTGCTCGAGCCTATTGCTCCGCTCATTCCAGCAAACAAAGAGCGTCGGTGTCCAAGCCTTAACACCGGCACCAGGATGGCCTCCGATGATCTTGACGCGGGCTGGCGTTTTGGTCACAAGTTGCGACCAAGGCGTAGCGGTCATGCGTTCGCTCCCTCATGTCGGCGTTTGGCACACTATGTGCATATAAATCCGCCCCATCGTACAACCACGCGCCAGATACACTGTTGCACTCCATAGCCATTTCCAGTATAATAATCCCTCAGAGTTTCACGCTATAAGTTTGTACTGGGATGTGCTGTAAACCATTGCATTTGTTATAGTTAGATCATCTAACGAATCGAAAAGGATTTTTCGTTCATGCCAACAATTAACCAGCTTATTCGCAAGCCGCGCAAAACGGCCAAGAAAGTCAGCAAGTCTGTCGCCCTTGGCCGCATTCACAATACGCTGAAGACCCGCTACTACAACGAGGACGCACCGCTGAAGCGCGGCGTCTGCCTGAAGGTCACAACCCGTACCCCACGCAAGCCTAACTCAGCACTTCGTAAGGTTGCACGCGTGCGCCTAACCAACGGATACGAAGTATGGGCTTACATCCCGGGTGAAGGCCACAACCTACAGGAACACGCCGTTGTGCTAGTCCGCGGTGGTCGCGTACCAGACCTTCCCGGTGTTCGTTACCACATTGTTCGTGGTGCCCTCGACCTTCAAGGCGTTAACAACCGCAAGCAAGGCCGCAGCAAATACGGCGCGAAGAAGGAGAGCAAGTAATGCCACGCAAGAAAACTAAGTCCCTTCAGCGTCCTGTATCGCCCGACCGCGTATACAACTCTTCACTTGTGCAGCGCTTGATCCAGAAGAGTATTCTGGACGGCAAGAAGCTAGCCGCTGAGCGTGCTGTATACGAAGCAATTGAACTTGCCGCCAAAAAGCTCAAGAGCGATAATGCGCTTGAAGTTTTCGAGAAAGCAATCAAGAACGTTTACCCATCTGTTGAAGTCAAAAGTCGTCGCGTTGGTGGTGCAAACTACCAAATTCCATTCCCAGTGGCTGGCCAGCGCCAGCAGCACCTTGCCTACATGTGGTTTGTACAGGCCGCGCGTGCCCGCAAGAGCATGCCGTACGCTGAACGCCTCGCTGCCGAGATCGTCGACGCTTACAACCAGACCGGTGCCGCCTTCAAGAAGAAGGAAGACACACACCGTATGGCAGAAGCCAACCGCGCTTTCGCACACTTTGCCCGCGGCTAGCCCGCAGAGCACAGATATACAAACACTCCTCGAACAGGGGAGTGTTTTGTTATAAGAGGGTGAGCATATTGCTTTTTCGTACAAAAAGTGTTATTATATAACCATAGGCGACTTCCGCCTGGCTCCTACCAGCTTCGAAAGGTTACCATGAATCGCCTGCGTTTGATCGTATCGGCCGCTGTGGCTACGCTCGTCCTGAGCGTGGCCGGCTGCAGCACCAAGTCCGACAACACTGTCGCGGCTCCGCAGCACAGCGCCACGTCGCCGAGCTCACTGACGCCGTCGGCTCCGCAGACATCGGCGCCCACTCATCTGGGCAGGGTCTGCACCGTGCTGCCCGCTTCGACGCTGTCGGCCGTGCTCAACCAGCCGGACCAGCTCAGCGCGGTCGACCTGGTCGTGTTGAACGACTACGCCACCGACACCTCGTGCGGCTATGGCATCGCGGGAGGAGCTCCCAGTTTCGAGCTTGAGGTGTTCACCTCGGGCCCGAAAGTCGACGTCAACGAGACCTACAGCCACAACCGCGCCGACAGCCAGAAGGTCGTCTCCCTCAACATCAAGGACGTGGAGGGCTTCACGAGCACCGACCAGTGGGGGACAAAGATCGAATTCAAGCTGACGAAGGGCGGCACGCCGTACCTGATCCGCTTCACGGCAATCCTGCACGACCAGCTCCCGGACGGTGCGACGAGCAAAATCGTCCAAATCATGCAGGCCAACCTCTAGAAGCTGTAGCGCGGGCACTCAGGGCAATTCCGCCCAGTGCCCGCGCGCAGCACTACTTAGTCAGAAGGCATGTGAATGCCTATTTATTTTATCTTCAGCCTGTAGATTCCTCTCTGTTTTTATGCTATAATTCAATACAAATGTTGTTTTGTAGTGGCCAAAAATCGCCTGCTGCAGAACATCAGAAATAATTGTAGTAACTCGAGGAATTATGGCAGACAAGAATATCCCCCTGGAAATGTTCCGCAACATTGGCATTATCGCGCATATTGACGCAGGCAAGACCACAACCACCGAAGGCATTTTGTACCGCACAGGTCTCAAGCACAAGATTGGCGAAGTCCACTCTGGTGAAACCACAACCGACTGGATGGAGCAAGAGCGCGAGCGTGGCATCACCATCACCAGTGCTGCCGTGACGTGTTTCTGGAAAGAGCACAAGATCAACATTATCGACACGCCCGGCCACATCGACTTTACTGCCGAGGTTGAGCGAAGCCTTCGTGTCCTTGACGGCGCCGTCGTTGTATTTGACGGCAAGATGGGTGTTGAAGCCCAGACCGAAACCGTATGGCGCCAAGCCAACAAATACGGTGTGCCTCGCGTTTGTTTCATCAACAAGATCAACCAGACCGGTGGCGACTTCTACAAATCGCTCGACAGTATCCACGCCCGCCTTACCAAGCGCGCGCTGCCAATCCACCTGCCAATTGGCTTTGAACAAGAAATCAATGGCGTTATCGACCTCATCAGCATGAAGGCCTACACCTACAAGGACTTCACTGACCACGAGCTAGTCGAAGGTGACATCCCTGCCGACATGGCCGAAAAAGCCAAAAATGCTCGCACGTTGCTCGTCGAAGCAGCCGTCGAAGCCGACGACACGCTCTTCGAGCGGTACCTTGATGGCGGCGAAGCCAGCATCACCGAGGACGAACTGAAATCTGCCATTCGCAAATCTGTCCTAACGGGCGAATTCTACATCGTTACTGGTGGCGACGGCCGTGGCGTCATCGTCGAGAAGGTCCTGGACCTCGTCGTCGACTACTTGCCAAGCCCAACCGACATCGGCTCCGTATGGGGTACTCAGCCAAAGACCGGCGAGGAAGTTGAGCGCAAAGCCGCCGACACCGAGCCACTTGCCGCCCTGGCCTTCAAGGTTGCGACCGACCCATTTGTCGGCAAGCTTATCTTCGTCCGCGTCTATAGCGGCAAAATAGCCGCCGGTAGTTACATCCTCAACGCCAGCACAGGCAACAAGGAACGCGTTGGCCGCCTGCTGCGAATGCACGCCGACAAGCGCGAAGATATTACCGAAATCGGTGCCGGCGACATCGCTGCCATCGTTGGCCTGAAGGACACCACCACGGGCACCACCCTCTGTGACGTCACAGACCCAGTCATCCTCGAGAGCATCGAATTCCCAGAGCCACCTGTTAGTATCGCTATCGAGCCCAAGACCAAGGCCGACCAAGAAAAGATGGGCATCGCGCTCCAGCGTCTCGCTGAGGAAGACCCAACCTTCCGCGTGCACACCGACGAAGAAACTGGCCAGACCATCATCAGCGGCATGGGCGAGCTCCACCTCGACATCATTGTTGACCGCATGAAGCGCGAGTTCAAAGTCGAGGCAAACGTCGGTCAACCACAAGTAGCGTACCGCGAGTCGATCAAGAAAATCACCGAAATCGAAGGCAAATACATCAAGCAGTCCGGTGGTCGCGGCCAGTATGGTCACGTCTGGTTGCGCCTAGAGCCAAACGAAGTCGGTAAGGGCTTTGAATTCTTCGACGCTATCAAGGGCGGCGTAGTTCCGCAGGAATACCGCACCCCTGTCAAAAATGGCATCGAGGAAACCCTCAACGGTGGCGTCATCGCCGGGTACCCAGTCGTTGACGTCAAGGCCACTCTGTACGACGGTAGCTATCACGAAGTCGACTCCAACGAAATGGCCTTCAAGATGGCTGGTGCCCTTGCGGCACGCGAAGGCGTTAAGAAAGCCAACCCAGTGCTCCTTGAGCCAGTCATGAAGATCGAAGTCGTCACACCAGAGGAGTTCATGGGTGACGTCATTGGCGACCTTAACAGTCGCCGCGGCCGTATCGAAAGCATGGAAGACCGCACCATGGCCAAGGTCATCACTGCACTCGTTCCATTGGCCGAAATGTTTGGCTACACGACCGACCTTCGCAGTATGAGCCAAGGCCGAGCCGGTTCAAGCATGGAGCTTGCGCAGTACGAAGAAGTACCACCAAACGTCGCCGAAGCCGTCATCGCCAAGCGCAACGGTTAGACCACTCCCAACAAATTAAAATAGAGCGTCTATGGGCGCTCTATTTTAATTGAAGGGAATGGTGTTATAGTTATCCTCAGAACAATCCGCGACTACGAAGACACGCACGTGTCCTCAAAAAAACAAGGAGTTCAGAACATGCTGAGCAATTATTTGCTAGCTCACCTAGACGGCGTGTGCGAGGCCACGGTCAATGATGACGTGGTGCCCGAAACCTGGGCGCCAGATACTATCTTCTTTCAGGAAGAGGGCGTAACCATTGCCTGGGGTGAAGGCTACCGGATGATCCGAGTCTCCCTTTTCGGTGACGCGCAGCGAGATTTCCGCGACTGGCTCGAAGCGTGCCATTCGCGAAGCATCTCGGGGAGGCGAGCACGTAGTAACCAAAAGGTCCCACGCCTTGGCTGGCGAATTGTTTTCTACCCAGGCCCTAGCCGATAGTTTGCTCTGCGTAATGCGGGCGTTCAGCAGATCGAACCGCCCGCATTACGTAATTCCTCTCTGATATATGATTTCTACAATCTAAAAAGTTCCAGCAAAATTAAAACGCCCCCTCGTAAAATGAGGGGGCGCACCACAGAAAAAGATAAAGGTGCGCAGCATTTACGTACACGTGCATGATACATATGTATGAATAGCTTTTTGGCGGTTCGGGCAGGCAAGAAGCTACTTCTTACACCTGCCTGACCTCGAACACCATCACGGTGTACCGATCGTTCCAGCGGCCCAGCTCATCGGGCACGAGACCCAATTCGTGAGCTCGCCTGACTTGCCAGTCGCTACTGCCATCCCTGCGGTCTAGGACCGCGAAGTTGACCGTCAGCTCGCCATCCAGCAAGAATGGCGCGTCGGTGAACACGATGCATGCCCCTACGAGCGGGTCATCGGTAAGGATGCCTTCGAAGACATCCGTGAGGATGACTGCCTGTTCGCCATGAGCGACATCGGCGGGCGTTGCAGCACTCAAGTGCCGGCTGAACACCCAGGGGTGCTGGTTGGACATGATCGTCCCTTTCTTTCGGGTGCATCATCCGCGGGTTCGTGGATGATTACAGACATTACACCATACTTCCATAGAATTATCTAGATTAGTTTGAAAACAACTGTTTCACTCTTTACAAGTAAGCCCCGTATCTTATATAATTTAGCCTATACGTCGTGTGAGGTGGCATTTTGTTACCCTATGCGTAGATAGAAATAATTAGTAAGGAGACCTCCTACATGGCAGACACTTTTGACCGAAGCAAGCCTCACGTTAACGTGGGTACCATGGGTCACGTTGACCACGGTAAAACTACCCTAACCGCAGCCATTACCGCTGTTTTGGCAAAGAAACTCCCAAGCGCAGTTAACAAGCCTGTTGCTTATGACCAAATCGACAACGCTCCCGAGGAGCGCCAGCGTGGTATCACCATCGCTACCTCTCACCAGGAGTACGAGAGCGAAAAGCGTCACTACGCACACGTCGACATGCCTGGTCACGCCGACTACGTCAAGAACATGATTA
>CBDDBE010000004.1:0-120139 GCA_965225085.1 uncultured Candidatus Saccharibacteria bacterium
GGCACCGGGTTTTGGTCCCGGCATTCGGGGGTTCGAATCCCTCCGTCCCAGCCATGAACTTATTTCAAAATACCTCTAAAACGCGGCATTTTTAGTTCTATTTCGACAAAAGAAGAAAAGACAACTAAGCTATTCTGCTATACTCGAAATGATGAACCCCAAAGCCATAATATCTGCACTCGAAACCTACAGCCATGATACAGACCATTTACTCGGTACTTTTTCTAAGGTTATTGGGTCACAACCAGGCGACCAAGCCACCGCAATACTTATGGTTTTTGAAAAATATTGGGTTAAAACCATCGAGGAGGCCTATGCGCTCTGGCTTTTGGATGCAGCTAATTCTCCTTCGAGTATAGGCATCTACGTCGCTGATCTTGAGCTGAAGGTGCCCAAGCTGGATAACTCTACTAAGCCGGTTGGCGATATTGCAGATTGGAAAATGGTACAGTGGCTAGTGAGCAAGCTCGACGGAGAAGGTGTACATATCCCCTCTCGGCTCTTACATTCGGGTACATTGCCTGCTACATTGCAACAAAATTCCGTGAAGCAGGCGTTCGGCCTTAGTGACGGCGGGCTCGACGAAACAGTGATTATCGAAGTAGAGTACCTGGAACGGCTCGAGGTCGAGCGGGCTTTTATCGTAATGCATTGGGAGACGTCAGCGTAGGTTCTGGTCCATGTGCTTGAAGAAATATATAGGAAAACTCTCATGACCGATAAGATCAATAAAACTATTTCAACGTTACCGGGAGGTCTTTATCCTCATGTCCAGCTTATCGTAGATGGACTTGCTTATGATGAGGTAGGACACGACGCGCCAGCAGTAATTGACCACTACCAAAATTCGATATACTCAACCAAGAGCACGGACCCAGACTGCGAGTTGCTCCGCAACGAATTGGCGACAATTTTAGAAGAGCCAGACAATGTCTTGATCGCAATTACCGGCGAGCCAGAAAGTCATGAGTGGGAATCCGGTACACCTACGCTAAGTGAGCTGAAGAGGATGTTTACGAGTTATATCCGTGAGATCGATAGCCGTAATGATAGGTGGCCATTCGAACGAGTTCTTGACGCCGTAAGCCAGCAGCTTGACCCCAAGGAAGCTACAAGATTATGCAAATACGTCCGGGATTACCTCCATCACGATGAACCCGAATTAGCATTTGAGGGTCTTGTAAGTACGCTGCGTAAATTTAATGTTCAGGCGTCTCCTAGTATCAGGCGAGATCTAGGACATCTTGCTCAGATCTTGGGAGCTACCGATTACCCCGATGGAAAGGTTTCTACTGGTAGACAGATATCGCAGATTGGCATTCGGCCCGCGACTGCGGCAGACGCGGCTGCTATCGCCAATATTCATATGACTTCGCGGGCGGCAACCATGCCGTACCTCCCTCCACAGAAACGAAATCACGAGCAGGTCACGTCGTGGGTCAAAGATGTCCTGCTCAAAACATGCCACGTATGGGTGGCCGAACGCGATGAGGTGATTTTGGGCTATGCTGCACTTGATGGAGATATGCTTGAGCATCTCTACCTCCATCCAGATGCTCGCCGCCAAGGCATTGGCACTCTTCTGCTCAACGAAGTCAAGCATGATAGCCCCGGTGGCGTATCCTTGCATGTTTTTCAGGCGAACACTGATGCTCGCAAATTTTATGAACACCACGGATTTGTTGTCGTTGGCACTACTGACGGTAGCGGTAATATGGAGAACTTGCCAGACATGACTATGCGTTGGGAGCCAGCCGGAACTCGTTGGGCATGATCTGGGTGGCCTCTGGCGATTATTGCGACCGCACCGCGGAAGTCTATCATGCGGTATGGTACTGTAGAAGTATCATTAGTGCAAAATGAGGTACAGGATATGGCACGGGGTGAAGGTTATCTAGAGAGGATTGAAGAACTAACCGGCAACAAACCGAGTTACTATGTTGCTCTTGCAGAAAAGAAAGGGCTTACCGATCCGGCAATCAAGGTCGGTGATGTTATTGAATGGCTTAAAAAAGATATGGGTCTTGGCCATGGGTATGCGATGGCCATGGCTCATTTTATCAAGACTGGACGACGGCCAGGAGAGTAATCGAAGTGGTATTTTCGGCGTCGCCCTCCCCAGAAGTTGGGAGGGCGACGCACGAGTGATGCCCCGCACGTTTTAGCGCGAGGGGGCTGAGGCTCTAGCCCATCTGTCGCTCTGCGACTTTGATGAGATGCTTCAGCCGTTCGTGCTGATCTGCGGGGACCATCAGCCCCATCACCATGAGCTCGGCGTCCATTTTGCGGAGGCCTCGTTTCACTGGCTTGAGGTTGTTGGCGCCCACGAAGAACGCTGCGGCGTAGCCGAGTTCAATGAACTCGATGGTCCGGCCGGCAAGGGGCGCCAAATCAGCGTAGTCGAGCTCGCCGGGGAAGACCTTGCCGATGGCTACCCGCATCGCGGCTTCGTCGAGGGTCGTGATGGCGAACTGCTCGCGGGGCTGGTCGTCAGACACGATGTTTCTCCTTGGTCGGAAACGTGCACTGTGGCTCGACAGTAAAAAATTGAACCTGAAATATTATAGTACTTTTTACGTATAATATCAAGATTCAGCCACGACCCGGGATGATATCAAGCGCACAATCAAACAGGCGCAACTTTGCCGCTGCGCCTGTTGGTGTTTTGATACATTCAGTGCGATCTAGTGCCGCGTTGGCAGAATTTCGTATACTTCGATGCTGCCCTGGCCCGAGGCAATGTATGGGGCGCCTTCGGCTAGCTTTTCGGCTTCACTAAAATCGCTGGCTTCGACGACAATAAAGCCGGTAAGCAAGTTGTCCGCTGTGTCGCTGCCGGCCTTGGTGACGCTTTTGCCGCCGAATTTGAAGGCGTCACTGGCCTGAACGACTGAGCCCATGGAGGCGATCCAGCTACCCCAGGCCCCGGATGCCTTTTGGGCGTCTTCTGGTGGCAAAGTTGTCCAGTCAAAGGCCTGGTTTGATTTGAATATGAGGGCGAATTTTGGCATGTTTACTCCTTATGATTATGTTCCTATGCTCGAGAATGAATGATACGCACTATTATTTTTTTGCATCAAGTCATGTGTTGATCATAACACTGCTTGTTTGCAAAATGCAAACATGTTATACTACCGTTATGCAAAAAATGCAAAGCAAGCAGCCCAGGTCGGTATGCCCCATTAATTATGCCGTCGAGATCATCGGCGACAGGTGGAGCCTGCTTATCATTAGGGACATCGTGTACCTTGGCAAGAAGACTCATGGCGAATTCCTGAAGTCCGACGAAGGAATCGCCACTAACATTCTGGCCGATCGACTGATGCGACTCGAGTGCCAAGGGCTTATCAAGAAGACAGCGGACCCTACAGACAAACGACGCGAGATTTTTTCGCTGACGTCGAAAGGGCTTGGATTTATACCGTTTCTTATTGACCTTCAGCTGTGGAGCAATGACTTTGCACCGAGCTATATTGCGCCCCCGAGCCCCCAGTTTGTGGCTGCGGTTAAAGCTGACCGCGAGAAGGTCGTCGCTACAATTACTCGTGACGTAAAACGAGGTAGCTATGTATTTGCACGCAAGGAATGGCTTCCGGATGGCGGCATCACGTCGATGGGGCTGTCGTAAGAATTAACCAATATTGTTTTAGGAGCACATTATGGCAAAAATAACAGATTATAAGCTAGACAACAGCGTATTTGGCCCCTGGGCGATTGTGACCGGCGCTTCGTCGGGCATTGGTGAGCAATTTGCTCGGCAGCTTGCCGCGAGCGGCATCAACCTGGTGCTCGTGGCCAGGCGTTTGCCCGAACTGAAGAAGCTTGGCGATAGCCTTGCGAACGAGCACGGCATTACCTACCGGGCGGTTCAGGCTGATTTGTCGCGCACAGACTTTATGGGTGAAATTATGAAGGTTGCGAATGGTCTTGAGGTAGGTCTGGTAGTCTCGAATGCCGGGGCCAGTGCTAACCGTGAATTTTTGGCCACCAAGTCCTCGACGCTGGTGGAGAGTGTGAATGTTAACGTGTCGGCTCACGTACAGCTGGCGCACCACTTCGGCGCACTGATGGCGAAGCGCGGTCGGGGCGGCATCTTGTTCGTCTCGTCGTTGATGGGCCTGCAGGGCGTGCCCTACATGGCAGATTATGGTGCGGCCAAGGCGTATATACTTAGCCTTGCTGAGGCGCTGCATGCCGAGCTGAAGACATCTGGCGTTAACGTCACTGCTTTGTTGCCGGGGCCAGTTGCCACGCCAATGCTAACGGATTTGGGCCTGGCATCTAGCGATTCGCCCATGAAGCCAATGTCACCCGAACAATGCGCCGCAGAAGGCCTCAAAGCAATCACCGCAAACACCACCGTACGCATTCCGGGTGTCGCCAATCGCATGATCGCGAGGATGCCACGCTCGATGGTGACTGGGATTCTGGGCAAAACAAATGCCAAGATCTTGGCAAGCAGGGCGCGTTAGCCTAGCTGCACACCTGTAAAATGGGGCGATTTTGACTAAATCTCTGTTTTATGTTATTATTTTGTAGTTCCGCAAGAGAGTTCTCGACCCTGGAGCTGCAGAATGAGCAGACTGATAGACTACATTCGGGAGCGGGCGCTTACTGTTCTGCTCCCGGGCAACGTGGCGGTTGTTAACCCGAGGTGCGGCTGCCTGCGCAGCCCGGATGTGCGACTCAGCGCACCCTGCCCGGACGAACCGGACGGACACCCCCGGTCTACCCGCAAGGCGTACGCAGCCCTTGACTGTCAGGTTTAGAACACTGCGGCCTAGCCCTGATGCATCCCTCGGGGTGTATCAGGGCACTCATTGAGCGCTTAATTTTTTGAGCTTTCTGTTAGTGTTATGCCAGCCCACGTAACAACTTGCTTATGCTAAACTAAAATAGAAATGCACAGCAGGAATTCTGATTGATCTATGTCACGCCTACCTATACCAGGCTCAGATAACGGCACTTGGGGTGATGTCCTTAATGACTTCCTAGGTGTCGAACACAATACCGACGGAACACTTAAAGCTTCGGGCAGCCTAAGCGCAAAGGCTAATGATGCGAGTGTTGTGCATAAGTCTGATTTTACGGCCAAAGGCGATGTGCTTGCCGGCACGGCCAGCGGTGCGTACAGCAAGCTGGGCGTTGGCTCTAATGGCCAAGCTCTGATTGCAGACTCCACCCAGACGACTGGGCTGAAATGGGGAACGCCCACAGATTCCAGTGCGGTGCACAAAGGTGACCTCGTCTTCAACGTCAAGGACTATGGTGCGGTCGGCGATGGTGCGACTGACGATTCTGCAGCTATCCAGGCGGCCATAAATGCAGCTGCTACGGCGAATGGTGGTACCGTGCTGCTGCCATCGGCGACGTACAACATCGCGACGACGCTTATCCCCGCTGATCGCGTGCGCATCTGCGGCGTAGCGTGGGGACGCGCGACGCTCCTCTCTACCACGACCGACCTGTTCAATATGGCAAACGCCTATCACACCCTGGTCGAGATCGATCATCTGCGATTGGATGTTACGAACGGGCACGCCTTTGTGGGTGCTTATCTAGATACTAGCTCGTTCCACCACCTGCAGATATTTGTTCGCAGCTCAGGCAAATCAGTCTGGTCGGCTACTAATATCACACTGATGATCCAATGTTACTTCTCGGAGATCCAGACCAACGTTTATGGCGCGACGCGAAGTGTGCCAGCTTGGAATTTAACCAGTAGCGGTATCGACAAGCTTACGGAATGCTCTTGGGACAAGATCGTTGCCTGGAACCAGGACGGCGACAACACGCAGTATCAGTTCTATTGTGTGAATAACGGCGCGTCGTCGGCCAATCGCAATTTGGCCTTTCGCAACATCGTGTTCGAACATCCATACGGCGGATCGATCTATGTCGAGTCGTCTACCGGTACGCTGATAGAAAATTGCCACACCTGGGACACGGCGGCCAATACTATCGTGGGGGCGAGCTACTATGTGGGCAAGAACGCCAGCAACAGTACGGCATCCGCGAACACTATCATCCGCAATTCTGGTCGGGACGGCGATGGCATAAACGCGGGAATTTCCGACATTAAATTTGACGCCAACTGTACGCAGACGCTGGTCGAGGCGTGCGGCGCTAGCGGTACGGGTGTTAATTTAGCCGTCGACCTTGGGTCATCCGACGGTGTACTGCTACTGAATATGCCAGCCTCGTTCACGACGCGAAACGCTGGGGCTGCCACCTATATCCGGACAACTCGAGGCTCGGTATACGCCCAGCCTAGCAATGGTAGCAACGCGTACACAGGATCAAACTCCGACTCCTCTGGTGGGGATACTACGTACAAGGGTCTGCACCCCAACGCCAATTCGAGCTTTATATCCGCCAATGTCACAAGCGATACAGTGGATCGGTTTAGGGTTTTGGCCAGCGGTCAGCTGTCGTGGGGTGATGGGACTAATGCCAGGGATACTAATCTGTATCGCAGTGCAGCCTCCACCCTCAAGACCGATAATTCACTGGTGGTTGCGGGTAGCCTAACGGTAGGCGGCGCCAGTGTTTCAGCTCCGCCCATCCTGCTGCCCACAGATATGGGATATGCCGCGTGGGTATATGACCCGATAGGTTGTCGCGCTGGACAGGTGCCGACAGCCGGCGTTTTGTATTTGGCGCGCATACAGATTCGGTCGGCAGTTACCCTTACGAATATCTTTGTTGGTATGACGACACCTGGTTCGGGCCTGACCTCGAACCAGAATTTTGTCGGCCTGTACAATTCGTCCGGAACGCTCGTGGGAAGCAGCGCCGATCAAACCGCCAGCTGGGCTAGCGGTAACGTCGAAAAACAGATTGCATTCTCGTCGTCGGTTAGCGCTACGAGCGGATTTTACTGGGTGGCGTTTTTGGCAAATGGCACGACCACGCCAACCTTCGCTGTCGGCAGCCAGCTTATCGGCAACCTGGGCAGCGGTGCGGCCAGCGCGTCAACGCGTCGCTTTGGGCAGTATAGCTCTTCGCTGACTTCCCTACCCTCGAACATTACCGTCGCGTCTATCGCCCAAACCGTCAACCAAACCTATTGGGCAGCAGTTAACTAGCAACAATGGATAATTGAAACGGCCCGCAGCGCTAGGCTGCGGGCCGGGTGTGACCAAGCTGTCGCCGCTAATGGACGGCTTGGCCACTCATCACCTGAGCGAACAGGCCCGTGACGGCGTCGAACAGTTGTCGGTTATCCAACCCTACGACGCTCCCGCTGCTGGCGCAGATGATCGGATTGTCGGCGAATTCTCCGACGGGGTCGACCTGGCAAGTGCCTGCAGGGAAGCCGTGGTCGCTGCCGTGATACCAGCCCGGCCGAGCGTACAGCGTCGTGGGAACCGGGCACCTCACCGCGATGAAGCTCAGCGGCAGGGCGCTATCCGCGAACGCCTGAGGCAGCGGTTCGCCGAGTCGGATGGTGACCGTGACCCTCGTCGTCTCGTAGTGACCAGGCCCCAGGGTGAATGTGGTGCCGTGGTAGACGAATGTCGTTTTTCCGGCCATGAAGGCTTCCTTGGCGGCCAGAGAGAAGTCGCCGGCCGGTAGGTAGGTGTGGCATTCGACATTCGCGCCGAGCGCGGCTACGGTCGGGTCGAGGGCTTGTGTCTGGATTTTGCCGGACATGTACTCTCCTAGGGTCGTTGGGCAAGGTGCCTTTTTACATTATATAATGTTTGTGTATAGGCGCAATACGTGCGGTGCTTGCTAAAGCTATGCGTCGTAGGCATGAAAAAGGCGGGGCGTGTTATCGCCCGCCCGGACGTCACGGCGCAAGCATCCTCCCGACCAACTGGTTGAGACACTCTATCCCGCCACTCAACCTAAGAGCCGTCCCCAGCCCGACGGGCGCATAGAGATGTGAGGTGCTATTCGCGGTGATTTCCCTGACCAGTTTGCATATCGCCGCCCCACTAAACGTCACAGTCGCGCCGTGACGCGACGATGCGACCACTATGGTGTGCCCGCTTTCCGCCGCGCACGCCACGGCACGTTCTCGGAGAGCTACCAGGTTGCACGCACGCTTGGGTACGGCGCACACGATCGAGTCACCCTTGATCCTATACCCTATTTTTATCTTTGCCACAGTACTCACCTCCTTCGTGTGGCGATGAGAATATTATCTAACCATCGATTGCAAAAGTCAAAGCCCTGAAGTTTCTAAGCGGCAGTTGCCTACCTCACTCAACTAACCTCATAAGTAGCTAACGTCGCTTCTTGCGCTTTTGTTTTGGCAGCACCGGCTTAATTAATACGCTCATAACTTCATCAAAGGTAAGGCCCGGTTTTGGGGTGGCTGCTTTGCTTGTTTTCTTTTTCTTGTCGGCCATGCTCAAATCCTAACAGGTCATAGTCAATTCGCAAGTCCTATGCTTACACCATCGCTCAATGCGTCGTATACATGGGCCGTTGTTGGCTTTATACCCTCCGGCATATCAAACACAAACGTACCACTTTGCGAGTTACCCGGGTTTAGCTCGTCGTTCATGTTACTAGGCTTGCCTGTGCTGCTAAATTTACGCTGCTGTGCATCGTATAGGTCTATGTCACCGTACCAATGGTGTGGCTCGTTGTCTGTATTGGTGACGGTCAATCCCACGATACAACGCTTCTGACATTCTAATTTAGTCAGCTTAAAACTAAAGCTGTCGTCACGCACCGTGTCGCCGATCTTGGCGCTAGGATACTCGCGGGCCTGCTTCTGATTGTTGGTGTGGATAAGGGCGTATGCACCGTAGGCTAGTAGCCCGACGATCACCACGATTAGTAGTGCTGGCGATGATTTGGTTTTTGTCATGGAATCCCTTTGTTATTACGCAGGTTGTCCCAAATAAAAAACGGACAACCACCTAGGTTGTCTACGCCAGCAGCAAGTTTGTACCTTACTGATTTCGGTGGTTGCCCGATTTCTAGTACAAACTAACTGCCCAGAGATGGGCATAAAAATAACTGCTAACGTAGACAACTCTGATTATAGCAGAGGCCAGATGGCATGGCGAAACTGTGAGTAACCGAGAGCATTTTGATGTAAACATTTCAACAATTTATGTCGTATAATAAACAGAGGTCATCAGAGGTGATGCCTCTATTTGTTGATGCCAAAAAATATGGATGTTGTATAATTTAAGGTATGAGAGAAGTGCCCATCCAAACCTTAGCCAACTGGTTCCTTGCAAAAGGACCAATGACCCACAAGAAGCTGCAAAAGATCACCTACTATGCGGTTGCTTGGGGTTGGGCGCTTATGGACAAGAGCATTGTTACTGATGATAGGTTTGAGGCGTGGGTGCATGGACCAGTCGCGCCAGCGCTATACGAGACATATAGAGGAAACGGCTGGAACGACATTGCTGCCGTGGACGCGACAACTTTACCTGCACTTTCAAACGACCTAGCGGAGCTACTTGAGTCGGTCTGGATTACATACGGAGATAAGT
This sequence comes from uncultured Candidatus Saccharibacteria bacterium, assembly GCA_965225085.1. Taxonomy (GTDB): domain Bacteria; phylum Patescibacteriota; class Saccharimonadia; order Saccharimonadales; family EFPC-124; genus CAZJVU01. Next base: position 9,468 of record CBDDBE010000004.1, read on the forward strand.
CGGGCAATGAGCTAGAGGCCTTATCTCATTCAGAAAAACCCTGGGTAGAAGCTCGTGCCGGTCTCGAAAGCCATGTACGTTCAGACAATCCCATAGACCCGCAAACTATGAAGAGTTTTTACGGCAGCATCAAATCTACTGAATTCTAGTAAGTTATGGCAGTAGGTAAACTCACCAAGGCGGCTCTCGTCGAGGCTGAAAAGCGACGCGTATCTCAGCTAACAGAGCCGCACGAAAAATTATTTAAGATGATATTTAGTCATCAACTCGAATCAGCTCATAAGTTTGCCGCCCTCAGCAGCGCGGGTAGCGCCACCAACACACTCAAACTTATGAAGGCATTTGGCAAGTTCATGGACGACACCGTGAAAATGACCATTACAGATGTTGAGGCCCAATACAAACGCAAATGTGACACTAGAGACGGAACTTACGACCCAGAAACGCAAACCGACGCCCAAATTGAGCACTTTGCACTTTATCCTATTGGGGCTGAGCCTAATAGCTTAGTAGATAGTGTGCGTATACACGGATATTTCCGTACGGGATATTTCGTGGTTACTAGGCTCGATTGGTACCATAGTCGGCACTAAATAGAGACGTTTGGACAGGCATAGCCGCCCGCTTTCGCGCCCATCCACGCAATGCGAGCGGCTGCACTGCTTGCTTGGCGGTCATCTGCCTGTGGGTGTATGTCTTGCCACATGCCTGCCTAAACCACTGGTCGAATTTCGCACCATCGCTTAGATTTCGTGTGTTATATCGGAATTGGAAACCACCCAGGCGCGTAGATAGATGCTTGCCACTTAGGTGAATATGCACACGCACCATCCTACGGACGTGGTGCCACACATTTTCTATAGCATTTGTACTCGCACCCGCAACTACATACTGTCGCTGGCTATGGTTTACTGTGGCATGCTGGTAGCGATACCTTATTGTGTTATAAATCCTACTTTCATCAGTAATGACATGTGCGCTGGGCGCTATGTGTGCATCAAAAAAGTCGCGGACAACGGTAGAGTCGGGTTGCTTTACTACCTCCACGACCAGACGGCCTTCTTTGCCCTCCTCGACGGCACCCATAATGCCGTACTTACGGCTATAACGTGCGCTGCTTCGGCCTTTAGCACGTGGGCCGTGGTACATTTCATCGACCTGTGCACGCTTGGTTAGTAGAAGATCGCCTTGCGCCATAGCGTGTTCTATTCGGTGCGCTAAATGCCTGCCAGTCTTGCGACTAACGCCAACTCTACTGGCAAGCTTGAGGTCTGAGATGTTATCGGTAGTTTTGAGGTAGATCGCCATAAACCATTTGCGCAGTGACAGATGAGTATCCTGGAAGATCGTGCCCACAATTGGGCTAAATATCTTTGAGCAGTCGGCACATTTAAAGAGGCGGCGTGTCTTACAAGTATAAATCTCGATGGAACCACAATACAGACACGCCAGGCCTTCTGGCCAGCGCATCTGTATAAGGTGCTCATAACAAGCATCCTCGTCAGGGAAACGAGTATGGAAATTGACGAGATTTAACTCCATGTCGGAGCGAGTCTACAATGAGTCCCACGAAGAGTCGATATGTGCATATGGTCATATGTACATATCGTTTTACTGGGGTATGGTGTTGTCTATTAAACTATACTTGCTTCATTCGTCCCGTGCAGGCGTAGGGGTTGATACACCGCGTAAACCATTAGCTTATTTATTGACTGAGGCCTAATGCGGAGTTACAATGTAGGTGTTATAAAACTTAGTAATTCCTGTGAGGAGGTAACACTAGGGCGCAGAGAGGACACCCAATTAGAGTAAAATTATAAGAACACATCCCTGTTTGAGGCAGTAAGGTAATAGCCGTGACATAACCTTCCAACCTTAGATAGGGATTTTTGCTACCAGCCGTTTATGACTTGGTGCAGAATGAACTGTCTAGCCGTGTTCGCGCCGCCTGGTAGGTCGAGCGAATAACGTTAAAATCTGAGGAGGGCCGCCTATGGCCATGCCGAAGAGCTATTTTGAATGTAACTGTCCGACCCGCAAGGGTATGCGTAAGCATAAGAGAAAGTGCCTGCACTATCTCTGGAAGAGATCGTTACAGGCACTTAGCTCGTAGAAACCTATTAATAGCCGTTGCTCGACAAAAGTAAGCGGCTATTTTTAGTTCCGCACACAATTGCTCGTGTGCGACTCTAAAAATAGCATCTTATTCCAAAAATGTCAATGTGATGCTTTGGTATATTGTTTGTTTTTTGATAAAATCTCACCCTTTAATTGCAGTTGCGTCATCGACCCTCAACGGTAACGCTTTACGCTAATCATTAGCCTTATAATAAGCATAATCACCACTGACGTCAACACAGCCATCATCACAATTACCATCACACTTATACGCAATTAAATTTTTTGTTGAGTGATGTAGGCAACCCTGTTCTAAGCAGAATTGACATATGCGTTATGTCGTGTTAATATATAGGTACTTTAGCGGATCTCCGCTCTCAAAACTTCTCCATCATTAAGGTCATGATGAGATAATCATCATCAGTTACAAGGATATAAAACAATGGATACCAACACCTTAGCGTCGTTGTTTGCGTACTATTCGAACGAAAAGATCGCCGCATATACGCCGCTGCCCAAAACAACTTCTGGAAATGACGCGTATGTCATAAACACATCAAGCCATACATACGTACTACGCATACTGGCGCATCAGGGTGCGGGCAACCCTGCCGAAGAGTATGCACTACAATCCGCGTTGCGTGCAGCGGATATTGTTACGCCTCTGTACAAAAAGAATCATGCCAGTAGCGTAGTCACGGTGAGCGGCGGCATAGCCTGCACGGTATCGGATTATATTGCTGGTGAGCGGCTACAGCGCATTACGGCAGCGCTTGCTGCGAGCATGGGCGAAACGCTCGCCAAGGTGCAAGCCGCCATGAGCGGTATAGAGCTAACGCCTCACGCCCTCCAGTGGTTTGACCCGGCTAATGTTGCCGCGCAACTCGAAGCGTACAACGGTCCGCGCAAGCGACGCATCGCCCAGCTGATTGAACGCTCTTCGGCGGTCTTGAATCGGGGTTTGCCAGAGGCGCTGATCCATGGGGACCTACACATCCACAATATCTTTGCGCGCGGCGACGAGGTAAGCGTAGTGTTCGATCTCGAGACGGTTTCGTATACCTGCCGCATCTTAGACATCGCCCGAACCTATCTGACGCTAGTTAAGGGCTCGACAATCGCCCCCGACATTATTATGCAAGCATTAACGGCCGGATTCGACAGCGCAAGCGATGTGCCGCTGGAAAGCCGCGAGAAGGTAGCTCTGCGTGATGCCTGCGTGTATGTAGCGGCGGTCACGGCTCTGTCTATTTACAATAATGGCAATGCAGAATCGAGCCAGAGATACGTTGAGCTGGCCTGCGACTACGCAAGGTAGTTGGCTAGTAACATATCGGGCAGCTAGCTCTGTCCAGCATCGGGTTCTGGTTGAGGATGTATTGACCGCGCAAGTATGAGCCGTAGCTTGGCAGATGGAGGCACTGTTGGGTGCTTTCGCAGCCCGTATCGTGGGCGTATTGGATGTAGGACAGGAAGATGTTTGACGTCTCATCGAGATCTTTGCCGAATACGTTTTGCGGTCGTTCGCGGGTTGGATAGCCAACGTAGTAGTTGATGGGGACTGCCGGGTTGGCGTAGTCTTGGTAGGCTCTGCTGACCAGCTGTCCCGTCGTGATGTGGTCGCTATGGTCATGAAACGTGCGGCCGACATCGCGTGGCGCCTGAGAGCGAATCTCGGTTGGCTGGAATGCTCGCATTAGTTCGGCCAGACCTTGGATGAGCCCAGGTTTTGTATACTGCGAAATGCCGGCCACGCCATGAATGACGCTGATCTTATTGGATTCAAGCCGCGCCAGGCTTTCGTGGTGAGTCGAGCTGAAGCCGTTGCCGTTTAGGTTGCCATCTGGAAGGTGCATGAACAGCAGTATAACCTGACGGTTTTGTACAGGATATGCAGCGGTGGCGAACTCATTTTCGCCCAGTTTGACGGTGCGTTGAATCCATAAGTTGTGTATGCCTAGCATGCTGGCATATGCAGCTTCCGAGCCCTTTTCGCGCGCCAGCCAGTAGAACTGGCCTGACCCGGCGTCTCCGGCGGTGAGGTAGACACTTCGTATACAGCGCTTGGCCTGAATGTCATGCAGCGTCTCAGGGTTCATGAATAATAAATCATCGTCCTGGTGCGCAACGATATTCATGATTATCGGTTTAGAATCGCAATCTGACAGCGGCAGTTGGTCTAGGGCGATGGGAACGACAGGGTTTTGACTGTCGGGCGGTGTTTGCGGGTCCTTTCGTTTGTACAAGCCATGGTCGTAGAAAAGCAAGACTTCCCTGGGGTTCTCTGCCCCACCAGATATAATGACGCTGCTATTTGGATTATTGTAAGCGAGGATTATTTGTTCCAGCGAGCAGCCTGGGAAGTTTGGCGACGCCGAATCAAGAGTGAGTAAGTAGGCAAAGCTATGCCCTGTTAAATCTCCCTGCCAATTGGTGCTGGTTTGGTCGGTCTGCGGCGTCGTGCAGCCCCCGAGTGGAAGGGGCGTAACGTCGAGGTTGTTTTGCAGGGCGGGAAATATGCGCCAATAGTCGCCAAGCAGGCGTTTTACGGGATGGTTTTTGAGCGCTTCAGAGATCAGGGCGCTGCGATGACTCATGTCGGCCAGCGCGGCGGCATCCTTGGTATAGGCATGCGTGGTGCTGACTATTCCGCAGACAGTCCCCACTAAGAGTACCGCGCCAATACTATACACCAATCGAGGAATCAAGGAGGCTGATCGTCGCAGCATGGCCGCCATTGTTACGAATACCGCGAAAAGCACGATGGTAAGATAGCGAGAGTCGACTGCGTAGTAGTGGTCGCTCGCGACAAACAGTACGATGGCCGCCACTGACGAATAGATAAGCATCAGCGAGAGCATCATGGGCGTATCGCGCTTTTTTTTGGTTGGTTTGGTGCGTGGCAGTGTTTGCCCGAGCGCTCGGAAGATGAAAAAGCCAGCCATCGCGACCACGGCGCCATTTACCAGATTGGCAACCATGCCAAAACTGATCATCCGTGACACGAGCTCGCCAGGGATATCTTTCAGCACAGTGATGTCCGAAACGAGGTTGGCCCCGAGGTTGGTGAGTACAGCAAGTGCGCTATAAAGGCAGGCCATCGCAAGCTGCTTTGGGCCCGGGACAAGGCCGTACGGGCTGGCTTGGCTGGCTATGTGTGTTAGGCGTATTTCAGATATGAGATACAACAGGCCTGACGCAAACACGTATGCCAGAACCCCGTAGCCTATCCAACTGGCCGAGAACCGTACCATACGCCAATTACGGGCAGCCAGATGCACAGCCAGAGCAATTCCCGCCCCGCCGAGGCTTATAAATAGGAAGAGTTTGTCGCTCGCCACGAGAAGACCCAAACACGCCACACCGAGCCAGAACTTTGCCGATCGAAAAGAACTTGCGCGAATAAGCAGTACAAAACTGAAAATATACAGAAGATACTCGATGTTTCGAGTGGCAATCATGGCCATATTTACCGGAAGCAACGCCCCGGGGTAAGGCTGGATCGGCGTGAAAGCTAGAACCGAAGCTAGAGCCAGGACTAAGGTTCCGAAAATAAGAGGACTACGATTGATTTGATGCAGCATGAAAACCAGACCACCTATCGTGCCGAGCGTCACCACAATGGTGAGCAACGCTATGGTTCCGACGGAAGGCCCCAGCAGCCGTAGCAGGGCGAAGAGAGGCCATTTTATAAGGAAGCTGTGTGCACCGGGAAAGGTCGCGCCGCGAAATGTGTCCCAACTTTCGAACAGGCGGATATTTACTAATTCGTCGGCGTTGTTTTGATTGATATGCACGCTCATCATCGTCCAGATAAGGGCCGAGATGGTAAGGACGACCAGGGACAAATACATATACACGCTGCTGCGGGTCAGCTGTGGGGTTCGCGCCTTGACGCGCGAGGCTAGGCTCGCTGTGCGGGTGCTTGATTGCTTTTTCCGTGCAGGCATGGCTATAAGATATGACCGGTAGTAGGCTTTTTAACTGGTATAGTCGAAGATTTTTTGTCGACGATGTACAGCGGTCTGCCCTTGCTGAGACTGTGTATGTGCGCAACATATATCGAAAGGATGCCTTGCGATAGAAGGATAATACCCACCAGGAAAAGTATAATCACCCCGAGCAGCGCCGTGCCGGTGAATTTCCATTGTAATGGGTCACGCATTATAAATTGCTCGATGCCGACGGTTATTCCCAGCAGGAGCGCTGCAACCGTGATAAACGCGCCGAGGTACCCAAACAGATACAGCGGGCGGGACGAAAGCGACACAAAGCTATTTGCGGCGAGTCTCACCAAGGCTCGACTGCTGTACGTTGCCTTGCCGTGTGTGCGGGGATGTGCGGCAAAGGTCACAAACTCACGCTTGAACCCCAACCAATCGATGAGCCCTCTGGTGATACGGTTGCTTTCGTGCAGTTGCAAAAATGCCTCGCGTACGTCACGGTCAATCAGTCGGTAATCTGTCGAGCCAGGAATGATTTTGGGTCGGGCTACTTTATTGAAGCTCGCGTAGAAAAGCCGTGAGCCGAAGCGCTTCAGCCAGCCCTCCCCTGCGTTTGCGTCCCTGATGCCGATCACAACCTGCGCGCCGTCGCGCCATAATTGGATAAATTTGGGTAGCAGTTCAACAGGATGTTGTCCGTCGCTATCAAGCATAATGACCGCCTGACCCTGAGCAGCCTCGATGCCTGCGCTGAGCGCGTTTTCTTTGCCAAAGTTGCGTGATAGGCGCAGTAGCTGCACGTGTGGATTCTCGTAGTGCAACGCCCGAATAATGTCAGTTGTCTCGTCGGTGCTGCCGTCGTCGCAGTAAAGTATTTCGTATGCGCCGCCCAGGCTGGACTCTACCACATTGGTTAGTGACTGGTGAAACTGACGGAGGCCTGCGGCTTCATTATAAACAGGTATGACGACAGATAGCTCGATAGTCTTATGCATTTACTCAAGAGTATATCAGACAACACCGATGTACGTCATAACTTCCTGCCCGCTCGGCGGTTTGTTTTTGTCGCACGGTTTGTTCTACAATTGCAGATATGGCACAAGCAAAGGCCGATTTACCTATTTTGTTGTTTACTGACGTTGTTTCGTGGCGTGAGTGGTTAGGTGTGCATCACGCGGATTCAAGCGGTGTGTGGCTGCGTTTTTATAAGAAAGGTCGGGGCGAATCGATCCACTACGAGGAAGCTTTGCAGGATGCCCTGTGCTATGGATGGATAGACAGCCAAGTTGCGGCTTTTGACGAGGATTCATACTTGCAGAAGTTCACCCCACGTCGCCCGAAGGGCATGTGGTCGAAGCGTAATATTGAGCGAATCGCAATGCTCGAAAAAGCGGGCCGCATGATGCCTGCTGGCGAGCGTGAAGTCGACGCTGCCAAACAGGATGGTCGTTGGGCGCAGGCCTATGACTCCCCCGCCACTATGGAGATGCCCAAGGATTTTCTGGAGGTGCTCAGTCATCATCCGGAAGTCGAAGCGTTTTTTCGCACGTTGAACAAGACAAATCTATATGCGATTGCCTGGCGCTTGCAGACCGCCAAGGCACCCGCTACCAGGCAGCGACGCATGGATTCTTTGCTTCGGATGCTTAGTGACGGTAAGAAGATCCATGACTGATATTCTTACCTCCTAATATGCTACACTTAATAAGGTAAAATGCTAATGCTATAGGGGGCACATATGTATCAAGCTATTATTATTTTTGGCAATGTTGGTAGCGACGCCGGATATTGGTACCTGGGGGCGGACGGCAAGATTCACCATGTGCCAGGTTGGGACCCGGAGACGACGAAGGCTTTTGAGACGATTGCGAACAGCTACAAAGTTCTAACCAAGACCGCCGGCCGGGTTGCAAACGTCGGCGAAAAGGTTGCTGGCGTCGAGCACGGCTTGGGCATGATGAACGAGGCTATGAACAAAGAGCAGATCAAGTAGTATCGCTGCGGCATGAGCGCTCCCTTTTCCGGGAGCGCTTTTTGTTTGCGTGGCTCGCGGGTCTTGCTACACTAAAGTGTATGGGCATTATCAATAAGGGATTTCGTGGCAAGCCGCATGACAAGCGTTTGCCGCCGGGCCAATCAGAGGTCGATGAGTGGCCGGTGCTGACCTACGGTCCTACCCCGCACATCGATCCGCGCGAATGGTCAATTACGATCGACGGCGAGGTGAACCATCCCGTGACGCTGGACTGGGATACTTTCAACGCCCTCCCCAAGACGCAAAAGCGCACCGACATTCACTGTGTCACGCGTTGGAGCCGGCTGGATATGCCATGGGAAGGTGTGTCGGTCGACGAGTTGATTGCCGCAGCTGGTGGGCTAAAGGACGAGGCGCGGTTTGTTACGGCCAGCAGCGAGGGCGGCTATACGACCAACCTGCCGCTAGCTGATGTTGTAAACGAGCAGGCCTTGGTCGCAACCGTTGCCGATGGTCAGCCTTTGCCAGCCGAGCACGGTGGGCCGGCACGACTATTTGTGCCGCATTTATATTTTTGGAAAAGCGCCAAATGGATACGCCGGCTAACCTTTACGCACGATGATCATCCCGGATTCTGGGAAGTAAACGGCTATCACAACTACGGCGATCCCTGGCGTGAGCAGCGATACGACACCGATGACTGATGCTAGTGATTGGCGAATCGCCACGGTGCGGGCTATCCGTGATGAGTCGCCGACGGCCAAGACGTTTACTTTTGAGCTACCTGGCGAAGTTGTTCACCTGCCGGGACAACATTACGAGATTCGTCTGACTGCCGAGGATGGCTACCAGGCGGCGCGGCTGTATTCTGCAGCGTCGATCGCTAATGAGTCGCGCCTGTTGGAGCTGACATTGGTGCTAGTGCCGGACGGCGAGCTGACGCCGTATATGTTCGAGCATGTGGGTGTTGGCGACCAGGTAGAGATCCGCGGGCCGCTTGGGAAGTTCTTTGTCTGGCACGCGACCGATAGCGCTCCGCTGCTGCTGATCGGCGGTGGCTCGGGTGTGGTGCCGCTGCGGTGCATACTGCAGGCTCACGCACAGGCCGACAGCGCAGTGCCGGTGCGGTTGCTGTACAGCTCGCGCAGTTACGATGATATTATCTACAAGCCCGAACTGCTTCATTCGAACAGTGTGACCATTACCCTCACCCACCAGCACTCGGCCGATTGGCAGGGTCATGTTGGATTGCTTGACGAAGCGGCTTTGCGTGAGGCGCTTGCTAATTTGCTAGAGGTGCCGATGTGCTACGTCTGCGGACGAACGCCCTTTGTCGAGGCGATGTCGGATACGCTGGTACGCATTGGTGTGCCGCCAGCGCGGATTAAGGCCGAGCGGTTCGGGGCTTAGTACCCTGTAAAGTGGTCCGTCACAGTCTGCTTGGCGCCGAGTTTGTGCACGATGCTTTTGTAGTGCGTTACCATGGCGTCGGGGCCAGATAGGTACGCTGTGCGTTTGGCGATGTCTGGCACGGCAGCCAGTATATTCTCGGGCGTCATGCTGCCGACGACGAAGTGGGTCTTGAGCCCAATTGCTTCGGCCTGCGCTAGGATATCTTTGAACACGAAGTCTTGCTCGCTAGCCACGATGTATAACAGCACGATATCGCGCTTTTGCTGTGAATCAACCAGATATTTCAGCATACTGCGGTACGGCGTGATGCCAATGCCGCCTGCGACGAACAGAAGCGGCCAACCTGAGTTTTCTGGAAGCGTAAAGCCACCCGCAACGTGTGCAACGCGGATCAGGCTGCCGGGCGTGAGCCCAAACAGTGCCGTCTTGAAGCTGCTACCCGGTGAGTATTGCTTGGTGCCCAGCATAACAAATGGCTCGGTCGGTGATGATGCAATGCTAAAAATGCGTCGATTTCCTCTAGTGTCTGGGTGATGATGCGGCAACGTCCACTCGATGTATTGGCCGGGCGCAAATGACAAGGGCTTTTTGCCCGTTGGCTCAAACGCGAACTCAAATGTTGTGGGCGCAATGTGGTTAATGCGGTTAAGCCGCAGCATGGTGCCGATGGCTGGTGTCGCAATGGCTGTTAGTAGGTTGCCTATTAGCAATGCGACTTGCGGTGTGGTGGTGATGTCGCCTACATGCAGCTGCGACGCGAACAGGCATCCCACTATGGTCGCGAAAAGGATTTGAGACCAAGACGTAGGCGGCAACGTGCTAGGCTCAGTCAGCATGATACTGCCAAAGAATATCAGGGGCCACGATAGCAGAATGGTCGTGGCTGCGGTCATGGCCGATTGGCCACCGATGATACTCGTGGTAAGCAGAAATGTGGCCATCGCCGCGACGGCAAACGCCGTGTAGAGCCCAAAGCGTTTCTGTTTGCGCAGTATAATCAGCCCAAGGACGATAGTAAACGGTGCCATAGCCGGCGTTGCCACCCACCATGTGACCGGAATGAGACCAACCGCACCAACGGCAAATGCCCCAAATGCAGCGGGATTGAAGATATGATTGCTCCGAAACGTAATAATGTATTTTGATGCCATCGCAACTGCACCAACAAGCGCGATAGCGAGCCCTCGGGTAGCGGTGCTGGCTGGTGGCAAGATGCAAGCAAGAATGAGCGCGCTGACCAGCCACGACTCGGTATTGTGTGGTACGCGCAGGAACCACGACAGCGCCACGTTGGTGCTGTAGCAAGCAGCGCATAGGATCGCGACCGACAGCAGTAGCCCGATTGGCGTCGTGCCCACCATACCGCCAGCTGCTAGCGCCAAGGCTATCAGCAGATAGCCCGACAGACTATATATGATAATTCTGTACATCGTGTAGCGATTTAGCAGCGCGTCAATGTATTTCAGCACGTGACCCCTTATGCCGTAAAGATGTGCCCCGGAAACGCCGGCGAATATTCCAGGTGATTGTCTGTATATATAATAATGTATTCGAACTGAAAGTGCTTGCGCAGTTTTTGTGGCGTGGTGAAAAATAACGCCGTTGCAAGCCCATCCGCGGTCATGGTATCGGTTGCGACCGCCCACGTAGCCTTGATGTGGCGTGGTGATGTCAGCGTATGCGGATCGATGATGTGATGGTATTCCCCCCACGCACGGCGATTGCCCGCCGAGCCGCACAGCGCTTGGCCGTGCAGCTCTGCCACGCCGACAACCTGGCTCGGATCGTCGGGGTGTTCAAGGCCGACCCGTAGCGTGACGTCCGAGCGACGATAGAGCATGTCGCCACCGGCATCGATACAGAAGCTGGCTATCCCTTGTTGGGTCAAAAGCTCGCCGATGAGATCGACCAGATAGCCCTTGCCTGCTGCGCCAAAATCAAGCAGGACGGGTTGCGTTGTTGTCAATACTTCACCGTGAAAGTCGAGCACATCCTTCCAGCGTGGCGGTGTTGACAATACTTTGGACTGGAGCGAATAGGCGGCATCGTAGCCGGCGTCCGACATTGTTTGGCCGATCAGTGGCGTGCATCGCCCCCCTGTTATGTCGTACAGCTGGTGGTAAAAATGTAGCAGTCGAGTGCTATCTGGCGGCAGTTTCCACGAGCCTTTGGTGCTGGCTATTTTACTGATGAGCGAGTCTGATCGAAAACGCGAGTACGCTTTATCGAACTCGTCGATCCGTTTCTGGACTGTCCGCTGAAGCCGGCCGAGGTCCGGGACTGGCTGATAGATGCCGATCCACCACGTCGTGCCGATTGCGGGAAACGACCATTCGACGGTCGGTATGCTAGCTGTGGGCTTGTTGCTTGATTTGGTTGATGGCATCGTTGAAGCCTTGGGGTGTGAGCGACGAACCAGAAACACGGTCGAGGCTGACGCTGTCGATGTTTTTGCCGACGACAAATCGGCGGTAGTGACTTATGAACAGCTGCTGGTACTCCGCGCTGTCGCGGTCGACCGAACCCGAGACTGCTGACGTGTCGGTAATGGTGCCGTCTTTCAACGTTACGCTGATGTTGATGCTCTCTAGCCCGCCGGGTGCTTGGTACTCGCCAGTAGCGGTGTACGAGCCGTCTTTGTACAGTGACGTGCTCTGGGGTGGATTTGTTGTGGCCGTTTGTGGCGTTGTTGTCGGAACAGGATCAGCGCTTGGTACTGAAGTTGTTTGCGCAGTGGCTGGTGAAGTTGACGACGCCTGTGCGACTGGGCGTTTCCGGCCGTTGGCCGTTGTCACGGCAGCAATCAAAATGCTCGCAATGATAACCACAGAAAAAGCAGTGATAATTCCTTGCCTGCGATAGTTCGGCGCTTGGTCCATATCGTGATTATACCAGCCGGGCTGAGAATGCCCTTAGGGGCGCGGGCCAAAACGCTGCAGCGCCCGCTCGTGAGCTTTCTGTGCTTCGACCTCGCGGTTGTGCGGGTGGGCCTCGGTGGTGAGCGACGCAAATAGCCTCTGCGTTACCTCGGCAACGTCGTCGATAGCTTGGTCGAATGCCGCTTGGTTAACGTGGGATGGGGTATGGAAACCGGTAATCTTGCGCACAAATTGCAGTGACGCAGCACGAATCTCGTCATCGGTTACGGGCGGGTCAAAGTTGTAGAGGGTTTTGATATTGCGACACATCTAGTGGTACTCCGGATTTTCGTGTTTGGCGTTAGTGACGTGTTCCCAGCCCTTGGTGGTGTTGCCGACGGCTGGAATACCGCCGTTGTCCTTGAGCATGCGGGCCATGTGCATGAGGTTCCAGGCCATGAAGGTCGTGTTGCGATTGGTAAAGTCGTTGTCGTAGCCCTTTGGTCCATCGAGCTTTTTGCCGTTCCATTCAGTGTCGCCGTAGCTCGGGCCAGGGCCAGCCTCCCCTACCCATCCGCAGTCAGCCTGCGGCGGAATGGTGTAGCCGATGTGCTGCAGCGCGAACAGGATGTCCATCGAGCAATGTTTGATGCCGTCTTCGTTGCCAGTAATGACGCAGCCGCCGGTCTTACCATAATATACGTATTGGTCCTGGGCATTTCGGTCACCGCTGTAGGCGTACATGCGCTCTATCACGAGCGACGCGACGCTAGATTTGGTCCCGAGCCAGATTGGCGTGCCAATAACCAGGATGTCCGCGTCCAGGATTTTGCGCTGGATAGCTGGCCAATCGTCGGTCAACCCTTCCTCGTGGCCATCTTTTATCATGCCAAAGGCGATGTCGTGGTCCAGCGCGTAGACGTGTTCGACGTTGACTCCTTCGTGCGTCATAATGCGCGCGGCCTTGTCGATCAGCCGCTGGGTGTGCGACCCTGTCTTATCCTTTTTGATCGAACAGTTGATGAATAATGCCTTGAGATCACTAAAATTTTCGTGTGGTGTCATGAGAACTCCTTTGTTGAGTCTCGGCCTCTATCCTCTCTCACAACGGCCCTCGCCGCAAGCAGCGGCTCAGTTTGCGGGGAACGCAAATGTTGTTCGAAAGGATAGAGGCCGATCCCTTTTCACTCTACCACAATATAAGTGTTGTGTTTTTATGTATTGCCCTTCCCTACCGCCCGCAAGGGAATATAATAAATGGTGGTTATGTATGTACTGGCCGTAAAACGCCTTTTTACATACAAGCTCATATCAAGATTTGGGGGTATACACACTGGAATCGCCGCTTGCGGTGTTTTTAAGCGTCACTACCTTTCACAAGCAAAGCTTCCTGGGGTGAACAACCATTTGAACGGTGGGAATTCAATTGATCCAGGCAGCACCTTTCACTCAAACGTTCGCTGAATTCAGCAACTAAGAAATGAGAAGGAGCTTGTTATGAATGAGTGCACCGCAGTTAACAAAGAGGTAACGATCACGGCTATGTATTTTCGGAGTCGTCGGGAGCTGAAGACGTTCCCAAAGCGCATGGAATACAATGGCAACACGTACACCTTCCTGGAATCAGGACTGCAGTACCTTATTAAGCGAGGTCAACAGATGATCCACATCTTTGACATGACGGATGGAACGGACACATACCGTCTGCGATTTGACGAGTTCAATTGGACGCTCGTGAATATCACTCGCAATATATAGATTCGATTGTACTTTTACCAATCCGGCTTGTTGGGGCCGGATTTTGGTTTGCGTGACCGGAGTGTTGTGATATGGTTGCATTTATAAGAGAGGCTATCGACATCGCATATCGAACTACGCTTCATCGCTATCTCCAATATGTGCTTGTTGCGTGCGGTATGGTGCTGGCGGCTTTTGTGTACTCTGCAGGTGGCAGTGTTCTAGCGCAGCTGATGCCGACTCACGCAGCCAGGATTCCGACTCGCGGTGTCGCGGTGTCGAAGGTGACCTCTCTGCAGCCTAAAACACTTGAAACGTACGTGCCAGACTATGTATTGCTAGAGGCGAAGGATGGCCTGTCGCCAGTGATATCCCGGGTTCCGACCAAGCGACCGGTTGTTTTCCTAACCATAGATGACGGCGTGTATCGCGAGCCCGAGGCAGCCCGCAAGCTCAGCGAGGCTCATATACCGGCAACGCTCTTTCTGGTACAGAATTATACGGTGAATTATGCTGGGTATTTCGCAGACATCGTGCACCGTAGCGGATCAGCAATCGAAGATCACACCGTCGATCATCGGCAGATGACCAAGCTGCCGTTCGAAGCGCAAAAGAGCGAAATCTGCACCGACGCCGCGGTTTCGGCTAAGGTTTTCGGTGCGCGTCCGACACTCTTCCGCCCGCCGTATGGCGATTACAACATTGACACTCTGCGTGCGGCGACCGATTGCGGCATGCATGCCGTGGTGTTGTGGGATGTGGTTGTCGAGTATGGCGCTATGCGTTATCAAGGCGGTGACCATCTGGTGCCGGGCGATATTGTATTAATGCATTTTCAACCGAGCTTCAAACAGGATTTGGCAACCTTTGTGGCTGCGGCAAGAGCTGCTAACCTGCGTCCGCAGTTGCTGGAGGATTGGCTGACGTTGCGGCAGTAGCCAGCGTGTGGTATTTGTCGCCCCACTCGGCCATGCTGCGCAGGATGGGTATGAGGTCCTCACCCTTTTCGGTTAGCATGTAGTGGTTATACGCTGCCGAACTGGGGTGGGCCGATTTTTTGATGATATTCTGACAGTCCAAGCTATTCAGCCGTGCCGACAAGGTACGGGGGTTGATTCCTCCAGCGGCTTTTTGTAGCTCACAGAAGCGAAGTGGCTCTGTTGCTAGGGCGCGCACAAGGAGCGGCGTCCATTTGTCGCCGAGTATTCGGGAGGCAGCCTCTACGCAACCGGGCCTGTGTTCTATAAGCATGTATTTCTAAACATAGGCGAATATGTCTTGCAAGTCAAATAGCTTACTTATATGCTATATTGTGTATAGCATATAATGTGAGGGTCACAGATGATAGAGATAAAAATTATACTCGGTTCTAGCAGACCAAATCGGTTTGCTCACCAACCAGGCGAATGGTTACAGCGACTGGGTGCGGACGTTGCGGGCGCACGATTCGAAATGCTGGACTTGGCAGAGATTAATCTTCCCTTTCTGGACGAGCCGGCGCTGCCCGGCGCGCCGGGCTATTATCAGCACGAGCACACCAGGCAATGGGCCGAGATGATTGACGGCGCTGATGGGTTTGTCCTGGTGGCGCCAGAGTACAATCACGGGTATACTCCGGTGCTGAAGAACGCATTGGACTACCTGTATGACGAGTGGCTGCACAAACCGGTAGCTTTTGCGAGTTATGGCGGAGCGGCCGGCGGCGCACGAGCCGTCGAGCAGCTGCGGGGTGTTGTGGGTAACCTTGCAATGTACGATCTCAGCGAGCATGTAATTCTCCCGGGCTATGCCAGCGGCATCGATAAGGACGGCGTGTTTGACTTCACGGAGCGTCACGACCGCACGGCTCAGGGTATGCTGCGTGAGCTTGTCTTTTGGGCTGACGTCATGAAGCGCGCTCGGCAGGACAAAGCCTCGCAGTAGCCCGGCCCTCTGGTGTTTCGCGGCATCATGGGACATAATGGTGCATATGAATAGCAAACTGCTTTTGCAAGCGAGTGTCATCGGTGCGGCAGCCGTCACATATATTGCTATGCTTATTTTTCATTTCTATATCTTTAGTGTCTTTACCCTTTTCTTTATCTTGTTGGGTGCGGCAGCAGGTGTTATCGTTGCGTATAAGGTCAGATTCAGATAAGGAGCTGGAACGGCGTGAAAGTCAAAATAGAGATTGATACCAGGACATTTGTACGGCTATTCCTGGTCGCGGCTGGGTTTTGCGCGGCGGTTTTTGTACTGTGGCGGCTGATACCGTCGCTGATGATCGTGCTTGTCTCGTTCTTTTTGGCGATGGCACTGAACCCGCCGGTGTCTTCGTTGGCGCGACGATTGCCGGGGCATAGCCGCGTGCTTGCCACGGCGGTTAGCTACATAATTGTGTCGTCGATCATTGGATTTTTTGTCTATGTAGCTATCCCACCGATCGTCCGTCAGACGACGAGTTTTGTAGAGTCCCTCCCTGCCTACATCGAGGATGTCAGCCATCAGCGAGGCGTAGTGTCCGACCTTATTAAAAAATACAATCTGCAAGACGACGTCAACCAGTTCGTATCTGGGGCTCGGCAACAGGCTGGCAACATTGTACAGGGTGTAGGTGGTAGCGTGGTGACGGGTGTCACGACGTTCCTAAGCGGTTTCGTGACAGTAGTGACGGTTCTGGTACTGACCTTTCTGGCGCTTATTGAAGGGCCGAGGTGGATGGAGCGTATATGGAGCGTATACACTGACCGACACCAGCTCGAGCACCATCAGTACCTGTTGGGCCGAATGTATACTGTTGTGACGCGATACGTCACCGGCCAGGTCTTTGTGGCAACGCTTGCGGGCGCATCGGGGCTGCTGGTATTGTTCGCCATGACGTCGTTCTTTGTTGTGCCGCTCACGGCGGTGTTGCCGCTGGCGTTTCTAATCTTTTTGACTGATCTGGTGCCGATGATTGGAGCGATTATCGGCGCGACTATTGTCGTGTTTGTGCTGATCTTTAACGACCTGGGCGCGGCGGTCGCATTTGCCATTTACTTCTTCATCTATCAGCAGATCGAAAATAACCTCATCCAACCTACCGTCCAAGCGCGCACTATCGAGCTCAGCGCATTGACAATTCTGGTTGCGGCGATCATTGGCTTGAACCTGCTGGGGCCAGTCGGTGGTTTCCTGGCCATTCCGGCGGCGGGCTGCCTGCGTGTGCTGATTTTGGATTACCTAGAGCGCCGCAAGCACGCCAAATTGCCGCGCAAGGGCTGGGGGCGATTGGCTCGATCGAAGGCTGCTGAATCATAGGATGAAGAGCGATTTTGAGGCTGCAATTCTTGCGGCAAACAAAGCTCGTTACGATGCAGCTGCCAATCCCTTGCGAAGCCATGGGCCTGATCACCATTGGCGGGTATATCAATATACCCTGTTGTTGGCAGGCAAACTGGGTGTCACATACGATCCGGATGTGCTAGCTGGGGCGGCGCTTCTTCATGATATGGCAGCATATTATCCCGACAGAACTGGCGAAGACTATCATGATTTTGACCATCAAATTGCCCAAGAAGTGTTGCAGGCGATTGATTTTCCTGCGAACAAATTAGATCAGGTTGTGTATGCAATTGCGCATCACGGCTCTGACCCCAAGTACAAGCAGCAAGATGAGCCCATCGAGGTAACTTTGCTTCGTGATGCGGACAAACTCGATGTGTTTGGCCCTGTTGGCGTGGCGCGAATTATTATGGTGCGGACGCTGAAGGGCGACACGCTACCCGAGATTGTTGCTGACTTTCATACCAATGGCCACTTGCTGCGCAAATGGAACTCGATCACGACCAAAGAGGCCCGCGAGATTGTAGCGGATGACTATGCATACTCGCAAGATTTCTTTGAGCGTTTGGCAAAAGACTTAAGCGAGGGCTAGAGTCGATACCAAATAGGACCATGCTCGGTATCGCGCAGGCCGATGTTTTGCTGTAGCAAGTCATCGCGGATGCGGTCGGATGTAGCCCAGTCTTTCGAGGAGCGAGCTTCTTCGCGTTGCTTGATGCGTTGTTTTTGCGCGTCGGTGATGTCGTTTGAGCTCATAAGATTTAACCCGAGAATGCTATCGAGAAGCTGAAGAAAGACTATAAAATTCTCGCGTCCGGATCTTGAGACGAGTTGGGACGAAGCCTGCCTTTCAAACTCGCTGAGTGTACTGAGTAATTGGGGAGTATCCAAGTCGTTTGATAGAGCTTTTAAGATGTCGCTCTTGGCTCGCGATATAGTGAGGTCGCTTAGAGGGAGTTTTAATTTATTTTGATCGCTAGCATCATCGTAATTGTAGTCAACAGGCTGCCAACGTAGGTCGGCCATTGCTCGATATGTTTCAAGCCGATTCTGCGCCGCATCTAGGTTTTCCCAGCTGAAGTGCACCTGCGAACGGTAGTGTGCCTGCAGAACCAGCAGTCGAAAGGCCAACGGATCGTATCCTTTGTCGATAATATCTTGAAGGGTGTAGAAGTTATTGGCGGACTTGGACATTTTCTTGCCGTCGACCAGGATGTGTTCGTTATGAACAAAGAAACGCGCCATTGTGGGATTGTCCTCGAGCGCGGTGCTCTGGGCGATCTCGTTTTCGTGGTGAGGAAATATCAGGTCCACTCCCCCCGTATGGATGTCGAATGGTTGGCCCAGCTCGTCCCGGCTCATGACCGAGCATTCGATATGCCAGCCAGGCCGACCGGTCAGATCCTGACCGTCCAGACTGAATTCCCAGGCTGGTTCGCCGTCTTTTTGCTTTTTCCAGAGAGCAAAGTCGTGCACGTTATCCTTGTCGTACTCGTCGTTTTGGATGCGCTGTTCGCTCGTGTTGCTGGTAGTGATCTCGAGCAACTGGCCGTACGTTTTGCCACTGTCGCGATATGCTTGAATGGAGAAATACACACCATCGTCGGCGATATATGCAAAGCCAGCCCGGTGTAGCTGTGTAACTAGTTGCTTCATGCCGTCGATGCGATCAGTAGCGCGCACAAATGTCACAGTATCTACATCGTTGCCGATGCGCCGCATGTCCTGGAGGAAGATGTCGATGTAGTCGCTCGTGAGTTTGTGGAGAGCGTCGCGTGGATCCATGTCGGGATAACGCTCGTGGCTGCGGCGGATCGTTTTGTCGTCGACGTCGGTGTAATTCATGACGTGTTTGGGCGCAGAACCCGTGGCAAGCTGAGTGGCTCGTCGCAATGTGTCGGCAAAAATATACGCGCTGAGATTGCCGATATGTGCGTGGTCGTAGACGGTTGGGCCACAGGAGTATATGCGAGCAACGCCGTCACGCAGTGGGGTGAATTCTTCGACTTTGCGACTCAGCGTATTGTAGAGATTCATGGAGGGTTTATCCCTTGGTGCCGTCGTATTCGGTTAGGATTTTGTGCACGGCGCCGACCAAGTCGGCTTTGATCTCGTCGTAGTTGTCGCTGTAGGTGCGGAACCCTGCGACGTAGGCGTGGCCACCACCGCCAAAGTAGCCAGCGATTTGCTCGGCCACCTTGGTGCCGCTGTTGCAGCGGATTTTGCCAGTTATTTTGCCGTCGGGGTAGGTTTTGAGCGCGATTGCGACGCGCACGCCGTTTACCAGGCGCATCTCGTCGATGACCAGCATAGAGGGATTGTACTGGTGGCTGAACTCGGCAATTTCTTCCCATGGGATGTGCACCAGGGCAAGCGCGCCGTCGTTGAAGTATTCGATACGTTCAAGCAGGCGACCTTTGTAGGCCAAAATTTCGGGTGATTTCTTCATGAATTCGCGGCGTCGGGAGTCGATATCGCTAAGGGACGCGCCAAGATCAACCAGCTCGGCTACGGTGCGAATGCTGGTACTGCTGGTGTTCTCGGTAATGAGCCCTAGCGAGTCGGCCATGATAGAGACCGCCATGTGGTCGGCAGCCTGCGGGTTAATGGCCCATTTGGCGTTTTTGGCCCAGGCAAAAATCAGCTCGCTGGTTGCGACGCGAGTCGAATCTGTCATGGCTAGATGTTCGAACGGGATGGTGCCTTCGGTAACGTGGTGATCGATCACGATGGACGGATGCTGTTTGATGGTAGCGAGGTTTTCGGGCACAATTGCGCGTTCCAGCAGGGTGGCGCTGGCGGTGTCGACGATGATGCTGAGGTCAAAGTCATGCGGGAGCTCGTCCGTTACCCTATCCCAACCTTTTATATACCCTAAATAGCTCGGGATGTTGACCGGGCAGTACATTGTAACCTGCTTGCCGAGGTCGCCGAGGATTTCCTCGAGCGCCAGGCTACTGCCCAGGCTATCACCGTCGGGATTTTCGGCTTGGATAACGACGACGCGCTTGGCGTCCTCGACGATCTTTGTTGCTTGTTCAAACATTATGTGTCTATTGTATCAGGAATGAGATCATATGCCTCGAAATGTACCGTATAGAACAGCCAAGTGCTAGTGATTGTTGGCCTCGAGTGTTTGTGCGGGCTGAGAATTTTGATCCCCGTCCGACCAGGTCTAGAGGGGTGATATTGCATTAATTTTATCATCATGGTATTGTATATTTAGTTTGTACCGACGTATCTGGGAGGATACTATGGCTGGCAAAGATCCCGTCCGGGCGCTTCTGGAGGCGCAGCTCGCCATGGAGGCGGCGGCTAGGGAGCTGGGAACTGCAGAGATCTGTGCAGTCACGATGGTGCCACTTGATCCTTGGCTCGATACTAACGCCCGGCAGAACCAGGAGCTGGCGGGCCCGAGGCGTGAACTGCAAGAGGCGACAGCCCAACGCGACGGCTGCCTCGCTGCTACGGGGATGACCCTGGAGCAGAGGCTGGCAGCTGCACGGGCCGCAGCCAAGGCGCAGCAGGGCTGATCACGGCTCGCTGGAGCTCTCGTTTTCCTTCATTCGGCCATTGGCCTGAAAGAAGTCGAGAGCTTTTTTCATGGTACGTTATGCTAGTAAGCCTATGCGGTGTGTGGTTGTTTAAGCTATATCTTTTGTCGCCCTTCGAGCGCATGGCTGAGAGTGATCTGGTCTGCGTATTCGAGGTCTACGCCAACGGGCAGGCCGCGGGCTAAGCGAGTGATTCGAACGTCGCGGTCGCCGATTTGCCTTTGGAGATACAGCGCGGTTGATTCGCCCTCGACACTGGCGTTCATAGCCAGGATAATTTCTTCGACCTTGTCATCATCGATACGCTGCAATAGCTCGTCGATGTGGAGCTGCTCTGGGCCGATACCGTCAATGGGCGAAATGGCACCACCCAGGACGTGGTACGTGCCCTTGAACTGGCCGGTTCGCTCCAACGCTACGACATCGAGCGGCTCCTCTACAACGGCGACGAGTTGTTTGTTCCGCGCCGGGTCGGTATATAGGGGTGACAGATCCTGCCCCTTCTCGATGAGGGCGAATGTTTTGCGGCAATAGTCCACGCCATCGTGCAGGCTGGCAACACTGTGCGAGAGCTTGATGGCGATGTGCGGATCGGCGCGCAGCAAATAATATGCGTACCGTTCAGCGGTACGTGGGCCAACGCCGGGCAATTTGCCGAGTTCATCGATGAGAGTGGTGAGGGCTTTGGGGAGGATATGCATAAGCGATTCGTTACGCTTTGGGCGGCGTGCGGTGAAGCTTCGTGCTGGCCGCTGCTATAGTCCGAGGTTCCCTAGGCTGCCCATGAGGGGCTTCATCTTCTCGGCGGCAAATTGCTGCGAGCGGGTAATTGCGTCCTTGACGGCAGTTTCTAGCCAGCGCTCTAATTCACCAATGTCATCCAGGTCCACTTGTTCGGGATCGATTGTTATCTTCTTGATTTTCTGCTCGCCCGTAATACGCACCACAACAGCGCCGTCCCCGGCTTCGACTTCGATGATTTCGCTTGCCAGCTCCTTTTGGGCTTTTTTGATCTTCATGACCATTTTGGCTTGATTAAACATGGTAAATACTCCTTTTGCAATTCTTGCTTTATTGTAGCAGTTGCGGTGGCCTGCCGCTACTGTTGGCCGTAGATACGGAACCGCAGGGCGTCATTTTTGCGGTCGTTTACCAGCACGTCCTGGAGTGTCGGCAGTTGCTGGCGCTGAATGGGGTTCAGAAGTGGCTCGCTGGCGATGTCGACGATAACGTTATTGGCGTCCGCAGCATCGACAAATTGTGTCGGCGTGACAACGCGTAAATGTTTGGTGACGGCGGTGTCTATTTGGTACAGCTGCTGTCGGTCGGCTGTGGTGATAAGAGTGATTCGTTGGTCACGATAAACCTTCGAGCCAATCGTTTGGGTGAGCATGACCGGGTCGGCGTTGAACGCCCCGGCTGCTGCCGCAGCGTAGGCGGTTCCCGTAAAGTACGTTTGGTAGTTGAATGTTACGAGTGACCCCATGAAAAGCGCGAGCGGTAGCAAGCCAAAAATTCGCGCATACGGGTTGCGCGGGAACAGATCGTACCAGTAGCGGAATAGCGACTGCATACCAATCGCCCCCAGGAGCATAACCGGCACAAAGATGACGTGCAGGTGTGTGGGGTTGAGCCCGATCACTGGCGTGAGGACGGCCAGCCACAGTAGCAGCACATAGCTACGGACTGAATGAGAATCGCGAAGGGTACGAATGAATCCAACCGTCGCTAATATGACGATTGGAATGCCAAGCAACGGCGTTATGAGCGTATCGATTGAGGCCTTGAACGGATTGATAAGCGTGCTGATAGCCAGTAGTAGGTCCTTGAAGAAAGCAAATGGCCCAGGCAACATTGGCGGGATAGCTAGCAGTTCGGCTATGACATGCGGATTGCGCCATATTTGCCAGCCAAGCGGCACCAGAATTGCCAGGAAAAGGATGGTCCCGAGCGATACGCTGGTCTTCTCGGCGTAGCGAACGACATATCGGAGGTGTGGCTGAAAGGCTGTCGCAAGCGCCGACGCGGCAAACAGGTATGCCATGAGTGGCGTATAAAATGACAAGCCGATTGCGATGACACTGAGCGCTTTCCAGGCCTGGTACCCGCGGGACTGTTGTGACACTAGCGTCGCCAGCAGCAAAATAAGGCTCGTCCAGAAGACCACCATAATATCTGGCGTCCCGGTGCGGCCAAGGACTAGAAACCAGGTCGAAGTCGCGACAATGATACCCCATGCGATCGCGACGTTCTCTTGTAGCCAGCGTCGCAGTATCAGCATCATAAAGACCATGCTAGCCGCTGCAAATACAAGTGACGGCAGCCGCACGCCCAAGGGGCTTAGCCCGAAGAAGTGCAGGCTCCCCCATTGTGCCAGATGATACGGCAGGTCAATTGGCTGCGTGGTGTCCAGGAAATGTTGGTCAAATACGATGTGACTGCTGGTTAGCGCACTCGATTCCTCGGCCTGGCTGAGGCCATTGGGGATTTTGGTAATAAAAAGCAGCAATAGCCCGACACTCAATAATATCAAACAGCTATAGCCGATAAGGTGGCGGTATTTGTAGAGGGTTAATTCGTTAACGGGCCGCATAAATTGTTCATAATAACGTTAAGCACCATTATACACTAGCAGGGTCAAAGGATAAGTGTGTAGTTGGGCCTGGCCGGCCCTGCCGCATCCGCTATAGAGCGAATGAGCGCAGGGCCAGCCAAGGCGACGGTTACTCTACCGGACGTAGCGAGAGGCCTTTGGCGTTGAGCGCTTCGACGATCGACTCGAGGCCTTTAGGTCCAATGCTTCGCAGACCCCGGATGTCGTCGGCTTTCAGCTCGCAGAGTCCTCTGAGGGTGAAGACGCCTTTCTGCTGCCGGTCTCCCCAGGCAAGCGGCCTCCAGAATCTTGTTGGGATGCCAATCTCCAGGAAGGGGTTGAATCCCGTTCCCTCTGGCGCCCTCTCGAGCAAGTGGAACGTACCACCGAGTATGAGCGGCACGCCGTTCCTGCCGCATATGTCGGTGATATATGGGGCCGAGTGTCCCACGAGCTGAGAGACCTCTTGGGCGGTGTGGGCGCGGCTAGCCTCGCCCTCCCCTATGCCCAGCCTCAAACTGAAGGCTTGCAAATGCCACAGCGGACAGCCCGTCCAACTGAAGAGGATTCTCAGCTGTTCAGGACTTGCGTGCCGCTCCAGCTTTACCGATGGGTTCCGCTCGGGCCGTTCCAGGGCGGCTAGAATGTCCTCGCGGGAGATTGTATCTCGTACGAGCCTTTTCCACGCAGCTTCATCGAAGTGTCCCACGGTCGATCCTTTCGTAGAGCGAGTGGACTTCTATACTATAAACTGTTTTGATTTTTTATCAAATTATTCGTGATATTTATCGAGCGTCATGAACTTCAAACGCTCTGGGTGGAAGAACAGCTCAACTTTGCCAACTGGTCCGTTACGATGCTTGGCGATGATGAGATCGGTGATGTTCTGGCGCTCGGTTTCGGGCTTGTAGTACTGCTCGCGATAAATGAACATCACAATGTCGGCGTCTTGCTCGATAGATCCAGATTCACGCAAGTCCGACAGCTGCGGGATTTGTGGGCTGCGGGATTCCACGGACCGACTTAACTGGCTTAGGCCAATGACTGGAACGTTAAGTTCGCGGGCGATAAGCTTGAGGCCACGGGAGATCTCGCTCACCTCTTGCACGCGATTCTCGCTACCTCTACTACCACTTCCCTGCATCAGCTGCAAGTAGTCGACGATGATAAGCCCCAGCGGCTGTGAATGCGCCTGGCGTCGAGCCTTTGTGCGCATTTCTAGGACGGTCACGCCCGGTGTGTCGTCGATAAATATTGGTGCTTCGGCCATCTCGCCCATGGCGTTGCTGAGTTTTTCGAAATCCTCATCGCTGAGGTTGCCTGTGCGGATGTTCCAGCTGTCTACCCCTGCGGCATCAGCAAGCATACGGTCAACCAGCTGTTCTTTGCTCATCTCGAGGCTAAAGAATAGCACAGCTTGTTTGGCCTTGCTGGCGACGTTGTAGGCTAGGTTGGTGACAAGGGTGGTCTTACCCATGGCCGGACGGGCGGCCAGGATGATGAGGTCAGAGCGTTGCAGGCCGGCGGTCATGTTGTCGAGGTCGCGCCAGCCGGTTGGTACGCCGCGAATCTGCCCCTTGTTTTTGTGGAGTTCATCTAACCGGTCAAAGCTTTCGCCCAGGATTTGTTCCAGGCTGACGAGGTCGTTTTTGAGATTTTTATCGCTGACTGCAAAGATTTCGGCCTCGGCGGTGGCAAGCAGCTCGTCCACGATATGCTCTTCGTCATATCCGAGTTCTGCAACCTCTCCGGCGACTTTGATAAGGCGTCGTCGCATGGCTTTTTGGGTGATGATTTCGGCATAATGTTCGGCGTTGGCTGCAGTCGGGACCATGTTGGTGAGCTCGGTCAGATAATCCATGCCACCAACCATCTCTAGTTCGTCCTTTTTCTTCAGCTCGTCGCTGAGCGTCAGAATGTCGACCGGTTTGTGCGACTCGTATAGCTTGAGCATGCCAGCAAAGATAGTGCTGTGTCGTTTGTCGTAGAAATCATCAACATGCAGGATGTCGCTGACACGCGTGAGCACATCGTCGTCGATAAGCACGGCACCTAGCAAGCTGACCTCGGCGTCGAGGTTCTGGGGCGGGATTTTGGCGGCGCTGCTTTTGCGAGCGGGCTTGTCGTCGTAGGGTTTTTTGTTAGGCATGCACGACTTCTCCGCCACCCATCATGGCTATGACCTTATCGGCGGCCTGATCGGTAGCTGGCTTGGCCTCTGCGGCTGTAGGCTTCGGTGCTGCGACCGGAGTTGGTGCTTCGGTATTGGCATCGATGACGGTCCTAATGATGGGTGCGCCACCTAGCAGGTCGAGCATAAGCGTGGTGAGGATTTTTTTGCCCTTCGCATCGTCGATTTTTCGACGATGCAGAGCGTATTTGAACGATAGCGTTAGGGTCTGGGTGGGCTCATCAAAAACGGGTTGAGCAAGGCGAAGTGCCCCATGCAGCGGTGCACTCTGGTCTTTCATGCTGGCCACGATTTGCGCCCATTGGTCGTCGCTAATGCCGGTAAGTGTACTGCCCTGAGCTTTCTCGAGAGCATCGACAGCTTGACTGGCGCTCGGCTTTTTGGGCACCTGAGGCATTTTTTCTATGCTGAGAGCGGGCTTGGCGATGACCGCTTGCGACGGTTTGGTGACAGGCTTGGCTGCGGAGGTCGGTGTTGCTGGCGACGCTATGGGTGTGATCGATGCCGACGGCAATGCAAAACGAACCAGCGTGGTGCGTAACTTCAGCTTGGGGTTGTGCGAACGCGGTACATCAATAAGCTGATCCAGCAGCTCGAACAACTGTGGGTGCTCGGCGGCTTGACCTTGCAGACTGCGAATGAGCTGAGGGATAAGTGACGTGGTATTGGCCCCTTGGTTTTCGAGCTCCGTCAGGCCGGTGTTGATCGCCAGGAAGTCATGTTGTAGTACTGAACGCACCAGGCTGTCGATGGCCTTTTGGGACGCCAACCCCATGCTGCGCCCAACGCTCGCGCCATCAATCACCCCACCACTCACGTTGGCGAGCTGGTCTAGCAGGTTGATACTGTCGCGGAAGCTACCCTCGCCATGAGCGGCAATCATCTGTAGCGCTTCGTCGTCAACGGTGATGTGTTCTTTGTCGGCGATAGTTCGCAGATGTGCTATAACCTCTGCCTCGTCATATAGCCTGAAGTTATATCGCTGCGTGCGGCTGATAATGGTCGCTGGCAGTTTGTGCACCTCTGTGGTGGCCAAAATAAACACTACATGCTCGGGCGGCTCCTCGAGTGTCTTAAGGAGCGCGTTAAACGATTCATTGGTCAGCATGTGTACCTCATCTATGATATACACTTTGTAAGCAGCGCTGGTTGGGGCGATGTGCACGCGGTCGCGCAGATCGCGAATGTCATCTATCCGGCGGTTGCTGGCCGCATCGATCTCGATAATATCTAAATGCTGCGTCCCATCATACGGCAGATGGTTGATTTCGTGTGCGAGGATACGGGCAGCGCTGGTCTTGCCGACGCCCCGTGGCCCCGTGAACAGATAGGCATGGCTAATACGCCCGCTGCTAATTGAATTTTTTAGCGCGTCGGTAATGTGCCTTTGACCAATCATCTCATCGAGCGTCTTGGATCGGTATTTGCGGTATAAAGCTTGCCCCATAGGTAAATAATGCGTCCTTTTGCTAGTCACCCTCCACGATGCCTGCCACTATCATAGCAGAGTAGATGACTGGCGAATATTGTCGATATTACACGTATGCGACCGGCAAACATGCTATTGGTTAAAACACGCGCAGGGCTTATAATGGCCTTAAAGATTAAGAGCGAGGGTCGTGAATGGCGCGTTTGCCGGCAGTTGGAAGCGATAACGGCGTTTGGGGGTCTATCCTCAACGACTTTTTGAATGTTGAGCACAACACCGATGGTAGCCTAAAGATTCGCACCGACGGTACGTTTTACAGTAAGCCATCTGGCGGCGTGCCCAAGACTGACCTTGCATCCAGCGTCCAGACATCACTTGGTAGCGCGGATAGTGCATTGCAGCCCAGTGTTGCCACGACAAAGGGCGACTTGCTGGTTGGCGCCAGCGCGGGTAATGTGTCGAGATTTGGCATCGGCAGTGATACACAGGTCCTGACCGCTGATTCCAGTCAGGCACTCGGTGTTCGATGGGGTACGCCTACCTCAACCGATGTCAATGCGGTGCATCATGGCGATTTGGTATACAACATCGTAGACTACGGGGCTACTACCGGATCGTCCGATAACGCCACGGCCATCAATAATGCTTTGGCGGCTGCGGCGGCGAGCGGCGGCATCGTCTACTTCCCACCCGGCACCTGGAAGACGACGGGTAATCATGTCATCCCTATCAACGTATCGCTGATTGGCGCAGGCAAGGGCATTACGACTATCAGCCACCGAGGTATCGGCACGTATTGTTTATTTGTAGGAAGCACGAACGGCGGCGCTAGTCCTCCATCGTATATGGGGATGGTCGGACACTTTACTATGACTGGCCAGTCCGGCGGTAATGGCACCGGCAGCTGGGGGCAGCAGATTGGCATTAAGGTGCTGAACTGTATATTTTTCAACCTACAAGACATCCACATGGTGGTCATCTACAAAGGCTTCTTGATAGACGGTGGCGATGAGGTTGCACTAGGCGCCGGTACGTTTTCGGGCAATGGATATGTATCGAACTGCACAGCCTCAAATGTGTACATTGGGTTTCACATTTATCGTTGGGTGACCGGGAGCGTTTTCTCTTATCTGTTTGCATACGGCGGGTCGGGCTTACTGGCTGGTTCAACCGGACTTTGGATCGACAACAAGGCTTCTACGTCCACCTTCATCACGCCGTCGGTTGAGGGTTACGACGTTGGCATTCAGATCGGGACAAGCCAGCAGGGCATTACATTCATCAATCCCCGCCTCGAAAACTGCAACACGTATGTGTCATGGCTTAATAACACGTGGGGGCACACCATCATCGGTGGTTCGCAGATTGCCGGCAACTGGCCAGCGGGTACCAAAGCTGGCGCGAATACTCAGATTAACGAAAACGGCTGGTTCCAAGAGATCGGTAGCCTGCCCGCTCCAACTTCTTCGTACGCCAAGGCGATCTATCGGGTGCTTGGCAACGGCACGACAGACGACACTGTTAGCATCTGTATTCAGACGTCAAGCGGCGCATACGCCTGGCGTAACATCGTCTCGGCTAGCGGCGGCGGAGGCGGTACGTCGTTGCTTGCGGTCAAGACGTACAACCCTGTTAGCCAGACTAAGCTTTCGACGACAGCCAACACGACCACATTCCAAGACATTGACGCGACCAACCTGGCAGTGACATTTACCGCTCCAAGCTCCGGGCAGGTACTTGTCAAGTTGACTGGCCTGGTTAGCCGTTCTGGGACGAGTCCATCACTTGATGTGTTCTGGAACTTGCGAGATACGGGTGGCAGCAATGTAGCTGGGACTGGCGGTCGCGTATTTACGAACACGGGGTTGTTTATTTCATGCTCACTTACACAAACGGTTTCAGGGCTGACGCCAGGCAATAGCTATACCTGGCGTTGGGGCCACCGTGCCAGTGCGGCTGGTAGCGACTGGACAGCCGACCTGCGTGTTGGCGGTGATCCTACGACATCCAACGGTAACGCACCCGCGACGATGGAGATATGGAGTGCCTAAAGATTCTTCATCTGGTATGATGGTATAAATACGTAAAAAATAGGACTCTCATGGAACAAGCCGCCGCGCATCATGCCAGCACATTTACCGACAAGCAAAAGAAGATAGCTCTGCTGATCGTTGCTTTTGCGTTCGTCATGGATCTGCTAGACTCAACAATCGTTAACATTGCTATCCCCTCTATCCAGGGCAACCTGGGTGCAACCTACTCGGCAATTCAGTGGTTGGTTGCGGGCTACTCCCTTACCTTTGCGCTGCTGCTGATCACTGGTGGTCGCATGGGTGACGTATTTGGGTACAAGAAGGTCTTTATGTTCGGCATCGGCGGCTTTACTATTGCGTCGCTTTTGGCGGGCCTCGCTCCGAACATTGAGTTCTTGGTTGGCGCTCGTTTGCTTCAGGGCTCGATGGCTGCCCTGATGGTACCGCAGGTCATGTCCCTGATGCAGGTGATGTACAAGCCAAAGGAACGTGCCGGAGTAATGGGGCTTTTTGGTATGCTTGGTGGTCTGAGCGCGTCGCTCGGTCCGATCATTGGTGGTTTGCTTATCAAGGCGAATCTTTTTGGTTGGGATTGGCGGCCGATTTTCCTGATCAACCTGCCTGTCGGTATTTTCGCAATTCTGGCTGGCTTGAAGTACCTTCCGAATGGCAAGTCCGTACACCCTCTGCATATAGACATCAAGGGAACGTTGCTGATCGTCCTGGCTCTCAGCCTCTTGGTCTTCCCGCTGATCGAAGGTCGCGACATGGACTGGCCGATGTGGACGATAGTCATGTTGGCTACATCCATTCCGGCACTCGCCTTCTTTGGATGGTACGAAGTGCGCAAGGATCGTCGTGATCAGTCGGCGCTTATCGTTCCGGCACTGTTCAAGGTTAAGACCTTTGCAAGTGGACTACTGCTAAACATTATGGTTGAGTCCATTATGATCGGCTACTTCCTGACGATTACTTTGGTGCTGCAAGTCGGGCTTGGGTATACTCCGATCAAGGCAGCATTGACGGGCATCCCCACGGCCGTCGGCATGACAATTGGCTTCGCCGTACTGGGCCAGAAACTGATTGCCCAGTTTGGGCGTAATGTCATCGGTATGGGCGCGGCAGTTTTTGCGGCGGGTTTGATTTATGCAACCTGGGTCGTCACTAACTTTGGCGTCGATGCAAATCCTTGGGAGTTTTTGCCTGGACTGTTGATTTTGGGCATTGGCCTGTCGCTTATTATGATTCCGATCTTTTCGGCTGCCCTGCAGGATGTTGACCCCGGTCATGCCGGTTCGGCATCAGGTATATTGAACGCCGTGCAGCAAGTTGGCGCAGCAATCGGTGTCGCTGTCATTGGTGTAATCTTCTTTGGACAGTTGGATCATGGAGCTATGCAGAGCTATAATGACCAGACCGTAAAGCTTCGTGAGGGCTTGAGCTCACTCGAGATCCCGGTTCCACTGCAGGACGCAATCGTAGCGCAAAGCCGCGATTGTTTCCATGACCACATTATTCAGAAAGACCCTAGCACGGAACCTGCTAGTTGCAAGATGGCCGAGCAAGCAACTCCGCAGAACGGCCAGCTTGGCAAGAAAGTTGGCGAAGCTGTACTAGCGAGCGTGAAAGCGGCCAATGCCGAGAACTTCGCAACTGCATTTCGATCAAGCGTCGTGTATGTTACGGTTTTGTTGTTCGTTATCTGCGGATTGAGCCTCCTGCTTCCCCGCAAGTTTCAGCTTAACCAAGAAATGTAATAGCCTGCTTTGCTATGGAGGCTTAGGTTTTCCTGCGGTGTAGAGTATAATAAGGAATAACATAAGCAGGATACTTCTATGGAAGAGAATCTTTCTCCTATTCAACCCAGCCCCCAGCAGGACACGCCACCACCGGCACAGCCTCAGCCAAGCTCCGGCCCCACTACTCCGCCTTCAGCACCCGGCAACTCACCATCGCCCTCCCCGGCCATGTCGCCACAACAGAAGAACAATAAAATCTTGTGGATAGTTATCGCCGCCGTCGTTGTGATAATTGTCGCCGTTATTGCCTATGCTATGTGGTATGGTTCGAGCACTAAGGTGCCATCAACGTCCTCGACTCCTGCCGCTACAACGGCAAGCGTATCAACAGCCACGCCGGCCTCCCAGACAGACAACGGAAGTTTGCAGCAAGATACCAATGACATTGACACGCAGGTCAATCAAGTTGGGCAAAGTCAAGCTGCTGCAGATGCAAGCCTGAACGATCAGCAAAATCAAATAGACGTGCCGACAAATTAGGAGAGAAACAAATGAAGATAACTCTGCGACGCACCGTTCCGTTCCTGGCCCTTGCAACGATTATTCTGTCATCGCCGGCAGTTTATGCCGAAACGACGACAACTCATCCTGAAGTCAAGACGACGACTACCACAACAACAACCGACTCCAGCACGAAGGATGCTGACCGACTGGCAACAGTGAAGTCTCGAGGTGATGCCGAAATATCCCGTCGCCTGACGTCGCTTAATACCTTGGTCGCCAAGATCAACAGTACGGTCAAACTTTCTGCTGCCGACAAGGCGACGCTGACAAACGAAGTCACGGCCGAGATAAGCAGCCTGACGGCGCTCAAGGCAAAGCTTGATGCCGAGACGAGTCTTTCGGCGGCATTTTTGGATGCGAAAAGCATCGTAGCTGACTATCGCATTTACGCCCTTGTCGTCCCACAGATTGCATTATTGCGAACGGCCGACGAACAGCAAACGGTTGAAGCTAAATTGACTGCTGTAGCGACCAAGCTTCAGACGCGCATTCAGGAGGCTCAGACTGCAGGCAAGAATGTGTCTTCACTGCAAACGCTCCTCAGCGATATGCAGAGCAAAGTGCAGGCTGCACAGACAGTTACGTCCGGCGTCATCACTAAGATCGCGTCGCTGAAACCGGCCGACTACAATAGCGACCACAAGATCCTGAGCGGCTACCGCGATCAGCTCAAAACTGCCCATTCGGATAACGAAGCGGCGTTAACTGATGCTAAGAGCATCTTGACCGGGCTCAAGAGCTTGAAATAGTTCTTGCCATGTGGGCTGCACAGAAAATGGCACTCCTGGTGGGTGCCATTTTCGTATAGGCCGGTGATTCAATTTTGAGCGACTGGATGTGCGCGGCTGCGAGCTACAACGCAGCTTCAATCGCTGCCCATTCAGCTTCGCGGTGGTCCTCTGGCACAATAATGCTAATTTGGTCGCCAGTCTTGGCTTTGAAGTATGTGACACTAGCCAGGAGCACTCGGTATTCCCTACCGCCAGCTTCGACGTAGTAAGCGCCATCATGCTGCATGAGCGTACCAATAATTTGCCTTCTGGCAACAGGACCGATCTGTTTATAGATAAACCCGCCGTCATCGGCGATGGTGAGTTTGAGGATGTCACCTTCGATGAGTTTGGATTTGCTGGCGTAGTTGGCTGGAACTGGGTATGTTTTGCCGTCAGGGCCAAGCATGGTTTGTCCATCGAAGACACCTTCGATGACTTTCCCTGCGATGTCCTCGGTGCTGCTGCTGCGCATGACAATATCATCATCCCCAATGAGGCTGATGAGTAGTTCCTTGGCCGCAGCTAGACTGGTTTCGGCCTCCTGAATAAGCGACTTGAGTCGCTTTACTTGCTTCTCGGGTAAGTCAGACATGGTCTCGCAAATCCTATCTGTTTGTTTCTCTATGGTGATACTACTCGAAGCATACCGCATCATTATCGGGGTGTCAACAAATTTATCCACAGTTGCGCTATATCTAGCGTTAGCGGCGTGCGGTCCTCACTATTGCCTGCGCTAGCTGCCGACGCGGAGCCCGTTGTGTGGCGTTGTCGGGCGTACGCTCTTTACAAAAAGACCACCCAGTGAGGGGTGGTCTTTTGCGTCTACGCATCTGGTCGATGGGTGGGCGAAGAACGCTGCTTAGGCGACTTCTACAGTTGCGCCAGCCTCTTCGAGGGCTTTCTTGGCGGTTTCTGCTTCGTCCTTGCTGACTTTCTCTTTGATTGCGCTAGGAGCGTTGTCAACTAGACCTTTGGCTTCACCAAGGCCGAGGCCGGTGAGCTCTTTGACAGCCTTGATAACTGCCACCTTCTGAGCACCAGCGTCCTTCAGGGTGACGGTGAACTCAGTCTTTTCGTCAGCAGCTGCACCAGCGTCAGCACCAGCAGCAGGACCAGCAACGGCTACAGCGGCAGCTGCAGGCTCGATGCCATATTCGTCCTTAAGGATTGTCTTCAGTTCGTTTACTTCGAGGACAGTTAGCTTTGTCAGCTCTTCTGCCATTTTCTTCAAATCAGCCATATTGTTGATTCCTTTCAATTAATTAGCTGGGGTGGCGGTTGGCGGGGCAGCACCCAACTTTTTGAATGTTTTGTTCAGAAATGTTGGGGCGGACCAACCGACAGGACCCCGGTCCTTGTCAAATTCTTAGGCCGTAGCCTTTGCCTCGATTCCATCCAGTAATGCGTGAAGGTTGCCTGAAAGGCCGTTCATCACGTCGTTTACTGGTGAAGCCAGGGTTGCAATGACCTGAGCGATCAGGTCATTCTTGCTTGGAAGCGTAGCTAATGCCTGTACCGCGGTCTCGTCAAGCAGTTTGCCTTCCGCGGAAATCGCACCCGTTAGCTTGAGGGCTTCGTGGGTTTTGGCAAATGTAGCCAAAACCTGAGCGGGCGAAACTTCATCTTCGGCGCTTGCGGCGTAGAGCAATTGACCCGTAAGGGCGCTTGCGTCAACGTCTTTAAGCGTTTCGGATTGCGAGAGGGCAACGCGAACGAGGCGGTTTTTGACAACCTTGATCGTCACACCAGCCTCGCGGGCAGCACGACGAAGTTCTTGGATATCGGCTACGCTCAATCCAGCGTAACTGGCGAAAGCGGTCATCTTGGACTCGCCAAGAAGCTCGCTAAGTTCAGCCACAAGGGATTGTTTCTTGTCACGACTAATTGCCATGTTCAAAACCTCTAAATGTTACTTAGCAGGCGCGCTCATACATCATGTATGAAAAGCGCCTTGCGCTGTTAGTATTAATCGACCAGATTGTAAAATTGCGGTTTAACGAGCCTAAAGAAAAAGATCCTTGGTTCTCGCATTACCAACGACCTTTTTTCGGGAAGAAATACAGATATTTTTGTATGACTATCCTCGGTAGCAGATTAAGCGGTTTGGCCGCAGCTACTGTCTTCGGTAATGGTCATGATGTAGTTTATACAATTATCCGGGCAATGTCAATGATTTTGCGACGCTTGGGCCGCTAACCTGGGCTGTTTGTTCGAGGAAATCTTGTACTACATCGCGGAACTGATATAGACTTTTCGTCTCGAGCCATTCATCGTCACTATGGCTGCCCCCGCCGACCGGATACCCGACCAATGTTGGGATGCTGTGTACGGCCAGATGACGGGCATCGCTACCGCCGTTGGAGCGCATCGTGCGCAGCGGGATTCCTGTTACTTTCTCGAGGCTATTTGCATAGGCAATCACGTAAGGGTCGGTCAGATCTACTTCGATTGGTGAATCATTGATGAGATACTCGCAGTTCACATCGTATTCGTCTGCTAATTCTTTGAGCCTGGCTACTATTCGGGTATGGTCTTCGTGATTCACTGGCCGAATGTCTATGTCGGAAGTGCAGAGGTCGGCTACCTGGTTGGCCGCGCTACCGCCATGCAAGGTGCCGATATTGATAGTGCTGGTATCGGGCGATTGAGTTGCGAAAAGCTCGCGTTGGACGGCCTGAAGGAAGAGCATCATTTTTTCGTTAGCGCTTTCGCCGTCCCATGGGCGTGAGCCGTGCCCTGGCTTGCCGGTAGCGGTTGCGACTACCCACACCATACCCTTCGCAGCCTGCTCGAGTACCCAGTCTTTGCCGCCATCGGGCAACACGCAGGCTTCAGGGAGGTAGCCGAGTTCGGTTAGTGCTTTTACTCCGTCTCGTCCGCCCAGTTCCTCATCGGTGGTAATCATAAGTCCAAAGTCGTATTTGTGCAGATCATCCTGCAGATCATCAACAAGTTGCAGGTAGGCTGCGATGGCAAATTTCATGTCCAGGACGCCGCGGCCATACAGTCGGTCGCCTTTTTCCTGAAGTTTGAATAAACGCGCTGGGCCCGGTACGACGTCAACATGCGCGGCCAGGAGGACCCGTGGGGTCTTGGTGCGCTGGGTTGTAGCAAATAGTGCCGCATGTCCGCCAAAATCAAATCGCTTCACGTATAGGCCGCGTTCACTCAAAAATAAGTCGATATATTCTATCGCCTGGCGATTTGCCTCGAGGTCAACACTGACCGTCGGTATAGAAACTAGATGGGAGAGGATGTCTTTCATGGGTTTTTGACGTAAAAAAACCGAGTCTTGGCTCGGTCGTGCTTATGCTGTTACTTATTCTCTGCTACGCACTAACCAAGCCCGTGGGGGCCACGA
Organism: uncultured Candidatus Saccharibacteria bacterium; assembly: GCA_965225085.1. Classification (GTDB taxonomy): domain Bacteria; phylum Patescibacteriota; class Saccharimonadia; order Saccharimonadales; family EFPC-124; genus CAZJVU01. Next base: position 45,053 of record CBDDBE010000004.1, read on the forward strand.
GGATGATAAACATCCAGAATTGGTATACTACGTATTGCATCATCATGATTATAATCCTAGGGGGTGAAATGTCAATTGATTTCTTTTGGGATTAATTTGACTTTCGTGGTTGTTTGCTGTAAAAGTAAGACTGTGAACGACGTGAATCTTTATACACAGCATGCATGGACGATGGCCAACATCTTTGGCCTCATTATTTGCGTACCCGTATAAAAGGTTGACCTCCGTTCCCCACCATCCCCGAAATCGAACCGAGCTCAACCACCAGGAAGAGCTCGGTTTTTTAAGCTAAGAATGACGACCTATCGGCGTTCATCGCTGCGCACTAAGGTAGACTGGCCTTACCTTGGTGCGCAGGGGTGAAAGCCTCACACGCAGTGCCCCCAACTAGAAAGAGTGGACATGGCGAAACGTCTGAAGTTGGAAGGTAATGTTCGGCGTCAGTATGAAGGTTTGCTGAAGCTGCTCAACGCATCACAGCCAGATCTGCAGCTCATTGCAAACAAGGCGAATTCACTGATGGCCTTGAAGCCATCAGGAATTTCCTTCTGGATTTGGATTGACGGGCTATATACCCGAGCCCAGTGCATGCTGATACGCGAGGCGTTGAGCCCGCACTCCCCCCGTCGGGAACCCGACGAAGGGAGCCCGGACGAAGTCCGATTTGCCGGCAGGGGCCAGCAGCGTTAAGCGGCCTGCGTAGTGGTGGAGGTTGGGATAGCTCCTGGCCTCCACCGCGCAAAAAATATCATTATCATAGCAAGGAATGTATGACAGCTGAAGTCGTAGGATATTCGGGTGATATGAACTCCCGGTCTGGTCGGGGGTGTTTTGGCGTACCTTCCTCCGTTGACCATGGCCAAGGGCGGCTGTGGCGTGCTACTCAGGAGCTCGTTGCGATATCTGATATGAGGTCAACAGCAAACGAGGTGAATTTGCTTGAGACCAAGCATGGAGTATCAGAGGAAGAAGTCCGCGAGAGATTGCGCCAAGCAAGGACGGTAGCCGCTCGATGGGCCATTGCACGGGCGTATCCAGAAGTACGGAGTGTTGAGCTCGCTCGGGTGAAAAACCCCGATGACTGGGACGCGACTGATGAGGCTGAGCGCGAGATTGCCGCACTTGCAGCCTCTGAACGAGCCGAGCTAATTCCACGCCGGTCGCCCGAAGCGAATATTCGGATATGGCTCGACCCGTCTGTGGTTGCCGCGAAGGGGCTGGTCGAAGCCCGTCGTCGTCGCCGTCTATTCGCACTGTCAAGCCCGACTAATACCCCTAAAGTTACTGAAGTTGTAGAAGTAATAAAGGAGGCCAAGTTCATATTAGATCTCCGTAGATTGAGCCGTGTTGACGGAGGTGTCGCCGCCGTACTGCGCGCCGCCGCCGCACTGCCTCACAGAGAGCCAAGTGAAATTCATAGGAGCTTTGCCGCGACGCCCATAATAGAGAGTGCGATAGACGGTCGGGGCATGTACGAGGGCGAGCCGCTATTAACTCCGGCCGTCACGACATACTATGCCGAGCGTCGGTATGTAAAGTCGGACCGGCAGGGATCGTGAACCTAGACAGCGATAGGTGCCTTGATGCCCGGGTCGGGGTCGTAGCCGTCGAGCCTAAAATCGTCGATAGTATAGTCAAATAGTGACGTCACCTTGGGGTTGATCCACATGGTTGGGAGTTTTTTGGGTGTGCGTGATAGTTGAAGGTCAACTTGCTCTAAGTGGTTGACGTATAGGTGCGTATCGCCGAGGGTGTGGACGAAATCGCCCGGCTTCAATCCAGTCACTTGCGCCATCATTAGGGTGAGCAGCGCGTAACTAGCGATGTTGAACGGCACGCCCAGGAAGGTGTCTGCGCTACGCTGGTATAGCTGGCAGCTCAGTCGCCCTTCCGAAACATAGAATTGAAACAGTGTGTGGCACGGAGGCAGGCCGGCCTTTGCCATCTGTTCGATATCGGCGACATTCCAGGCCGATACGATGATACGCCTTGAGTCGGGATTTGTCCGGATAGTGTCTATAGCTTGTTGAATTTGATCGATATAGCGGCCGTCCGGTGCCGGCCAGCTACGCCACTGGTAGCCGTACACGGGACCTAGCTCGCCGTATTGCTGTGCGAATTTTTCTTCGGTCTTGATGCGCCGGGCAAACTCCGCAATTCCCGCTCGCCAGGCCTCGCTACCTGGTTCGGGGACGGCTTGCTTGGTTTTCTGCAGGTAGGCTCTAAACGGCCATTCATCCCAGATATGCACATCATTGTCGACGAGGTACTTGATGTTCGTACTCCCTTGTAGGAACCACAATAGCTCGTGAATGATTCCGCGCAGGAAGAGTTTCTTGGTTGTGACTGCCGGGAAGCCTTGGCTGAGGTCAAAACGCATCTGCCGGCCAAAAACGCTCAGCGTGTCGGTTCCGGTACGGTTGGCTTTCTTGACGCCGTTTTCTTTGATGTCTTTGAGGAGGTCGAGGTATTGTCTCATTTACTTGTCGCCTTTCTGGAGCTTGGCGGTCACTAGCTCCCATATCTGATTGTGCGTAACATCGGCCGGTAACATAGTGGCTTCATCCTGCATGCAGTCGAGACGGTGATATTGATCGGGAAATAGTTCGCAGATTTCTCGGTATACCGCGGCAGATCGGCGTAGGAAATCCGGATTGGCTTCGTGGATATCGGACACGTGGTCACCTTCTGCAGTGCGCTTCGCCATATTGCGAGCAGCCTGATCGTCGGTAACTGACAGGACGATATTTACATCTGGTCGCGGAATGCCCATGATAGTAAATTCGAAGTCGTCCAGCCAGGCAAAGAACTCGCGGCGTGCTTGCTCGTCGAGCATTTTCGCGCCCTGATGGCCCATATTTGCGGCGACATATCGGTCGACAATGACCGTGACGCCTCGGTCGAGCTGCTGGCGAATGTCTTCGCCCGCGGCATAGCGGTCGAGCGCATAGAATACGGATGCCCGTTTGGCTGGAATCTCGTCGGCTTGGCCATAGTGCCCCTGGAGGTATTGTTGGACGAAGTATGCCGACGGCTGTTTATATTGAGGGAATTTGATCATTTTGAACTCAATTCCCTCGGTCTTAAGGCGGTCGCAGAGCATGGCGTATTGCGTGCTCTTGCCTGACCCATCACTGCCGTCGATGACGATAAATGCGCCATGATTATGCATGAAGAGGTTTCCTCCGCTCATCTTTATATGCGCGGGGTAGCATTTGTTGGGGTGTCCAGTTTTTGATGAGTGACGGTAGGTCGTCGGCTTGTGACTGCTGGTACTTACCGCTGAGGTGGTGGTATTCGCTTTCGACTGGGCCAGTGCCGTAGAACACGAGCTGTGCAATACGTTCACCAACCGGCAGGATGACGCTGTCGCGCTGGTTCATGTTGTAAATCTCCATTGTCCAGCGGTTGATATACCCTGGGTCGCCCCAGCCGGCATCCAGACAGACCGCGACTCCGTTGCGGCCCCAGGTACTGCGAGCCTGCATGGTGCTGGTGGCGTCGCCCTTCACGCCAACGAATTCGTGCGTATGGGCCAAGATGCGCTCCCCTGGTTCGAGCACAATAATGGGATGATCCTTAGGAATACCGACAAACAGCGTGCGGCCGTGTTTTGCGCACCATGTTTGGTGCTTTTCGGCCTGGAATGGCCCTTCGAAGTACCGCTCGACGGCTTGGGGGTCGAATGGATTGTACACGCCGCCCAGGTTGCTCCGCTCGGTTTTGTAGTACCATTCGCCCAGCGTTACATCCAGGCTGCTGCCATTGATGTGTTCTTCGACGTGCGGGTGAAAGACGAGCTGACCGCTCTTGATCGCTGCTTTGATGTCGGTATTGCTGTAGACCCCCATTGCTCCCCTCTGCTTTCTTCTCCTATTGTGCCGGAGTTACGAATGGAGAGCAAGAGCTACTGCGCCGAGTAAGAGGCTCTGAGTTTGCCGACCACCATATCGCTGCGGAACTGCTCGGCCAGAAGTTGCAGCTGGGCGGGCGTGCCGTTATTGTGCACGGTACAATCCGGCGTGATTTCAGACCGGCTGGCTTCGGTCATGTCGGTGGTGTCCGCGCCATTCAGCGGTCGGTCCACGGCAATGATACGCCCACCATGCAGGCGTACTACCTCGGCGTCACTGGGGTAGCGCAGGCCGTTGACGATGACTAGATTTTTGTCGCTGTCATGCAGATCTATCCGTCGAAATAGTTCGTCGTACCAGATGGTTTTGTGCAATCGAGCGATCAGGTAGCCGCCCAGCCACTGCAGGAGCGGTCGGTACGTGGGCTTATTTGCAGCGGTAATGGCTGCGTCGAGCAAGCTTGGTTGCGCCTTGGCCGCGTCGACGTACGTAAAGATTTTTTCAAAAAGTTCAGGGTGTGCTGCCTGCAAATGCGGGGTGATGGCGAGCTGGTTCCAGGTGGCTTCGGTATGCAGGTGCTCGCTGATGGATTCTACGAACCAGATGAGGGCTTGGTTGACCAGCTCGACGTTGTTTGTTGTGGTTTCGAAGGCTAGCTCCCCGCTGAGCGCACGGTTGAAGTCTGCCGCGAGCTCGATAATGAGACCGCTCGTCTCGTATACGGCATGGCTTGGCTCCAGGTCGCTCAAGAACGTAGCAAACGTGGATTTGCCGCTGCCGATCGCCCCGGTAATGCCGATGATATCGCTCATGCTTACATACTACCAAAAACTGGCCTGATCTACAGAAAGTTTATGCGCTAGGCCGCTTCCGCGAGGTGGTCGGATTCGGCATCTTCGGCAGGAAGCACAAGGTTGAGCGCATGCGATCCGAGCGCGCGAATGGTCGTGGACAGAGGCGCTTCCTCTGCTGTTTCACGCCCTGGCGGGTTTTCTGGCGGAGGACTTTCGCCCGCTTTGCGCTTGTCGGCCAGATCTGGGTCGAGTAGGTCATCGATGTCCTGAAGCACCTTGTCGGCGGCTAACCGTGCTGGAAACGTCTGGTGCCGATACGCTGTATCGCGTCGTGGGATATCGTAGCTGGGGGGAACATGCAAACGCCCCGACGGTTCATCGGGGCGCGGTGCATATTCAGGCATACTTTTTGCCGGAGTCCTACAGGCTGGTGGTATCTACTTTGATACCAGGGCCCATGGTCGTACTAATGGTGACGGCCTTGATGTAGGAGCCTTTGATGCCGTTTGGCTTGACGCTGTTCAGGCTGGTTATAACGGCCTGGGCGTTTTCGACAAGCTTGGCAGTCTCAAAACTGACTTTACCAAAGCCAAGGTGGACGATGGCTTGCTTGTCGACGCGGTATTCAATGCGACCAGCTTTGGCTTCCTCAACTGCCTTGGCGATGTTGGTAGTGACGGTGCCGCTCTTGGGGTTCGGCATGAGGCCGCGTGGACCGAGCAGTCGCGCGTATTTACCCAGTCGTGCCATCATTTGCGGTGTGGCGATCAGTACGTCGAAGTCCAGCTGTTCTTTGTCGAGCAGTTGCAGCAGATCTTCCTCGCCGGCGATGTCAGCGCCCGCTTTTTTGGCGGCGGTCAGTTGATCCGCTGGTGCAAATACGGCAACGCGTACGGTTTTGCCGGTGCCATGAGGTAGCGTCACGGTAGCACGGATGTTTTGGTCGGCTTGGCGTGGGTCTACACCGAGGTTGACATGTAGCTCAACGGTAGCGTCAAATTTGGTTGGGCTAGTCTTGGCGGCTAACTGTACTGCCTCGTCGAGGTTGTAGACTTTGGCCTCTTTGATTTGCTCGGCTAGCTTGCGGTAGTTTTTGCCGCGGCGCTCGAGGCGTGAGCGAGTCTTGGGCGCTGGGCCTTTGTGGTCGGCATGCGCCCGTGCTTCGTCGGTTTGTGGAGCGGTGTCGCCGGTGGCTTTGCGCTCTTCCTTGGCTACTTTTTCTTCGACTTCAGCAAGCGCTTTTGCACTTCTCTTACCAGCCTTGGCGGTAGCCTTCTCGGGTTGGTCCTGCGTAGCGGCTGCTTTGGGCGCTTGTTCGATTATTTCTTCTACTTCTTCAGTTGGTTTCTTGGCTTTGTCTTCTGCCATAAGGGGTACTCCTGCGTGGTGCAATCGGCGTTTTAGGTGCCTCCCACGATTATTATATTTATTCGGTGACGTCGACGCCCATGCTGCGAGCGGTACCGGCGATAACCTTTACGGCTGCATCCAGGTCGTTTGCATTCAGAACGTGCATCTTCACTTTAGCAATTTCCTCAAGCTGGGCTCGAGAGATCTTGCCGACTTTCTCGGCGTGCGGTTTGCCAGAGCCCTTTTTTAGGCCGATGGCTTCGCGAATCATGTCATCAACCGGCTGGCCGATAACCGTGAAGGCAAACGTGCGGTCCTCATGTACCTGTACGTGTACCAGAACATCCTTGCCCATCATGTCTTTGGTGCGATCGTTAAAGGTATTGACGAAGTCCATCAGGTTCAGCCCATGCTGACCCAAAATAGAACCGACTGGCGGCCCTGCTGACGCGCGGCCGGCTGGCACGCGGAATTTCAAATTTGCAACTATTTTCTTTGCCATAATCTTCCTTGCGTTAGAGAAGTGCGTAACGGATGATATTATACAGGATTTCGTATCTGTTGTATAGGGGTTTGGAGGGATATCAAAAGGCCCCTCCCACGTTCATATCGCGAACGCGGGAGAGGCCGGGGCTACTCACCCCTCTTCGTGCACCTCCTCGAAGTAGTGGAATAGCAGCCCGTGTCGCCGGCTCAGCATGCGCAGCAGGAACCTGATGCAGTTCGTCCAATCCTCGAAATTGTTGGACGGAAGCTCGAATTTCAGGACGGCGACGTAGCCGTCGTTGACTGCGATCCCGCCCTTCAGCCACTCGCACACAGTAGTGCCGAGAGCGTTGCGCAGGGCCTCTGGGCTCGCGCCTGGCCCCATTTGGACCGCGGCTCGCCAGGGAATCAGGGTGTCCAGCACTTCTTCTTCTCTGTCGGGCCTGGTGCGCGGCTTGCGAAACATGCGTCTCTCCATTCATGAAGCAGGGAGCTGTTACCTATATTATATACTAATATTTTAAATAAATCTATATAATGCCTGGTGATGTTCTTCCATGTTTGCGCAATAAAACATGGACGGGGTTTTGCTGGGGTGATTTTTACCCTCTCTGCTGAGCCCAAAGCAGAGAGGGCGACGCTGAAGCTTCAGACCGTGAAATAGAAGCCTAGATCAATAGCGAAGTCTTTTCCTTCAACGAGGCCAAGCTGTTGCCGGCACTCCCGAACTAGATGCTCACAAAGCGTTCCTCCGAGCCCAGACGCATGTTCGATCCTGCCTACACGAGTAGGGTTTGGAGGCATCTCGGCAAGCAAAAGTTCCGGAATCTGACTGATTTCTAGGACAGGAGTGCTACGCAGCTCCTCTGTGTCTACCAGACGTGGCCACGCATCGACGATTTTCTGGAGGGCTTCGATTTGGCCGACTACGATCAGAAAATTAGCTTCCGGTGGTTGGTTGTTCATGTTCATCCCTCTCGGGGGGTGCCACAGCATTGTGAAGCATAGCCCCCTATGACGCAACTGTAGAAGTATGACATGACGATGCTGCGCCTTGAAGGAAAGTAGAATGCCCTCCGCCCAGTTGTTGGGCAGAGGGCGAGTACTCAGGCACCTGCCGGGCCGTCGAGCTTACTGAACCGTCCGTTGCCGTTTGCTAGGATTTCCGCCAGCGCTCGGTCGACTTGGGCCTCGGTAACGAAGGAACAGAATGTCACAACCGCCACGGCACCCGAAAGGTGGATGTCGTGAATGCTGCCCGCGTGGTGACCGGCTGCTCGTTTGATCTCGCTGCCAAGCGTGCTGTTGTCGACATTGAGTGTCCGAACGGGCCAGTCTTTCATTGAGGTCATTACCCCTCCATCAGTAGTTCTGATCTTCCTGGCGATTATCGCACGCTTACTGGAGTGACGTCAAAGCGTGTGAAAGGCCCCTCACGATTGATCCGGCTGTCACCATGAAGGGCCTACATTAGAATGGATGGCCAGCGGGTTAGGAAGCCGGGCTGCTTTAGCGCTTCGCTCACCACGGCGTCGACCCGCTCGTCAGCGGTAAACGTAAGGATGAAGTGCTGTCCGTCAAAGAACACCTCCCTCAGGAGCTCCCACCCCACGCTTCCAAGTGCCTGAGAGAGCTCTTTCACCCCTATCCCATATCGAACACCGATGATTCGGATAACGGTTGGCGAGCCGTTTTGGTCTTGCTCGTAGGACGAAGATTCGTTTGTGGTGGGCTCCATAGCCTTACCCCTCTCGTGCGGTCCGTGCGGTGTAGTATACTCCGCTGATGCTATTTCTGAAACAATAATTTTGATGCAAAAACAAGCAACCTGGCACATACCAGGTTGCTCATGATGTAGCTAGCGTGATGTATCTAAACTTTCTTGACCTGCAGCGCGTCAAGCTCGACGGGGGTGTCACGGCCAAACATGCTGACCAGGACTTTGATCTTACCCTTTTGGGTGTCGATTTCGTTGATGGCGCCATCGAAGCCCTTGAACGGACCGTCGATAATGCTGACAACCTCGCCAACGCTAAAGTCGATGTGGTGCTTTGGTTCGGCAACGCCCATGCGCTTCTTGATTTTGGTCATTTCTTCTTCGCTGACCGGTGATGGTTCTGTGCCGCTGCCTACAAAACCAGTCACGCCAGGCGTGTTACGGATAATGTACCAGGCGTCTTCGCTCATCTTTAGCTCAACCAGGACGTAGCCTTGGAAGATTTTCTTTTCGACAATTTTGCGCTTGCCGTTTTTGATCTCGATTTGTTTTTCCTTCGGGACCATGACGTCAAAGATCTTGTCGGCCATGTCGACTGAATCGACACGCTGGCGAATGCTGTCGGCTACCTTCTCTTCGTAGCCCGAGTATGTGTGGACTGCATACCACAGACGAGTTGAGTCGTATCGTTGGTTGCTCATTATAGAATAATCCTCTTAAATAGTTGTTCGAATCCGATGTCAAGTAGCAGAATAAACACAGCTAGTACCACGGTAAATACCATGACGGCCAGCGTCATACCCCACGTAGCTCTCCGGGTTGGCCAGCTAACCTCTCGCAGCTCCCGCCAACTACCGTAGAAATACCCTCCGATTGCGCGAATCCAGCGCGGCATTGAAACGCCACGAGCAAGCTTGCCTTTACCCGAAATGTTGACGCGTTTTTTGAGGACGCCTCGCTTCTTTTGCTCAGCCACAGAATTCTCTCCAAATTTAAAAGCCTACTAAGTCGTAGGCGTCTGTTGTCAATATATACCAGATGTGGGACGCCGTCAAGGCTGGCTGTAGTTGAGCCTGTATATAGTAGTCATGGATGTGCTGCCGGGAGTCGGAAAGGCGCTAATTGGTGTGAAGTGCTGAGTGATGAGCCTGGCAAAGCGCTGATCGGTATCGCGAGTGTGGTAATCGATCAGATAACTCACGCCGGCTGCGCGCACCTGGGCGATGTATGAGGTCTCGCTGCCGATGGCGGGCGTCTCCAGCACTCCATAGCAGCGGAGTTTCAGGTAATAACAGGGGTAATATTCGGCAAAATTATCGGCCATCACCTTCGCACCCTCAGGGATAATCGCGCCAATGCGCGTGGATTGGTCGTAACTGCGTGTTGCGCCCTGGTGGGCGTCAGAAATCTGCTGAGGCAGCAGGATGAAGCTGGCCAGCAATACGATTATGAGCCCAATGGTAATTTGTAGTTTCGTCATGAGACGGCTTCGTTCTGCCTCCCCTACCCACAGCCCCAAGCTGATAAGACCAAATATAGTGAGGCTCCACAGATATCTCGGCTCGATGAGTACTAGCGAATACCCAAGCGTTTCGATGCCCCCTACGAGCGCCATTAACCTGTACAATCGACGATGTCGTCGCCCAAAACAACCCAGCACAACCAGGATGACTCCGGCCGATACTGCCGCGCCCGAGCTGATGATAGCCAGCCGGGCAAGGTCGAGGTTATGCCATACAATTCGCTGCAAGAAGTAATCGCGATTGCTGGCCGAACCAAGGGGGCTCCACGGTTGCATCATCGGTACCAGATACGTTGGATCTTCCCAGGCGGTCGGAGCAGTGTCATTCGGTGGCGTGAGTGGGCCTTTTTCGAGGATGGGATGGTCACCTTGGACCACTGGCCCGAAAGCCCGTTGGTTGTAGGCGCCGGCGCTGCTGATGGTGAAATGGTGATATTTGACACTCAGCAGCAAAATGAATGGTATGACCAGCAGACAGAAGGCGGTCATGGTTGGCGCGAACTGCCTGAGGACAACGCTAAATCTTCGTTGACGTATCCATTGCCACGCAATGACGCCGCCGAGAATAGCGACGAATAGGTAAAATCCAAACCCTTTGCAAAAGTACATCAGCGCGCCGATGCAGCCAATTGCGACGCCCGCACGCACCGTCGGTCGGTCAACAAAACGTTCGAGCATGATGGTAATAGTGACGATCAGTAGCGCCATGATAAGATCTGGCGTGATAGCCCCCGCTAGGATCCAGTTGGTGAACAGCGGCGCCATAAACGTCGATACGCCAGTTGCAATGCGCACGCTAACAGCGTGTCGACGCAGCAAAGTGTATACCTGAGCGAGTATTCCGGTTGCTGCCGCGATATTAACAAGTCGAGCGGCGACCCCGAGGTCGACATGGAACCACACTGCCGGAACCAACAGCCAGGATAGCAGCGGTCCCCAATAGCCGTTCAGAGCATGCCGGTCGAACCGAGCGTACTTTTCGGCGATGCTAAAATATGACGTTGCATCGGGATTGATCTGATGGGCGAACCACAGGACCGAATACACGGCAGTAATTACGACGAAAGTTGCACATAATGCTACGAATGCAGTATTCGCGCGTCCTGCCTTGAGCCAGTTTTGCAGAGTCCTGCTGATGTGACGACTATTCCCCATAAGTATGCCTTTTATTGTAGGTACTTCGGAACTGAATTCAAGTATAAGTTCGGTGGGGGCCCAGCCCAGACGCGGGTGCGCCGGGCTGGGCTGGATGGGTCAGGATTGGTCGGTGGGCCGGCTCCTAGCCCAGACGCGCTTCTCCCTGGCTAATCTTGTGAACAACGGAGCTAAGGCCGCCCTGATTGGACCTTCTTCCTCTCTGGTCAGCACCGTTCGGGTCACCAGGTTGGCGATCTGGGAAGTGATGCTGTCCACATAAGGCCCAGAACACAAAATGCTGAATGTACCCTCGATCTTGCCTTGGTAGAGTCGGATCGTTAGGTCGTCGTCTGTTTCTGGTGAGTGGTCGAGGGCAGAGTCTGGCATCTGAAGTGTAACGGTGATCTGAATCGACCGACCGATGCCAGCGAGACCACGTCCTCCGCCATGGTAGACGATACTTGCAGCCTCGAACCCAAAGTTCCTAAGGTCTGGATCCGCGACGAGAACATTGATCGTCTTGAAGGCGGGCCCGGGCCCCGTTGACGGCTGTTGGGACATTGATTTCCTGCTTTCATCCGATGGACGGTGAACCTCAGTATTAAAACGCGCTCGGCCATGCCCGTCAACACCAATGAGGTTAATCTGGCCGTGATACTATGAATGTATGAGCATAAGCTTCTACTTGTGGATATGGCCCACGTTGGTTGCTTTTTTGGTGCTGCTGGGCGTGAGTCATTCGGCGTGGGCATGGGCACAACGGCGTCTGCTGGCTGAAGCGGCCATTGGGCTACTGTTGGCGGGTGCGCCATTTTTGATTATGGCTGAGTTCGGTTTGGTGGCGCACATACTACTCGATCTGGCTCAGGCGTGGGGTATTCTGTTGGGCGCGCGGTTGATATTTGGCCGACTGCCAGAGGAGTTTTTGCGTCGAAGTACGCAGATGAACAGCGCAGTTGCACTGGGTATTTTTGTGGTGGCATTCGATGTGCGGTTGCTAGAGGGCCTGCTGGGCATACCAACACTGTCGACGCGCAAGGTCGTGGTGGTGGCGCTACTATTCTCGATCGTGGTAGGGATTGGTTTTTTGTATCAGATACTATGGACGCTCAAGCATTATCGATTGCGCCAGGTTGAGCGACCGAAAGGACTGCGTGATCTGCCGACGGTGACGCTGGCAATCCCCGCACGCAACGAGACGCACGCCCTGGAGGCGTGTTTGCAAGCAGCGCTGGCTAGCACCTATCCCAAGCTGGAGGTTATAGTGCTGGACGATTGCTCGCAGGACAGGACCTCCGAGATTATTCGAAGTTTTGCGCATGATGGCGTACGGTTTGTGCAGGGCGACGTGCCGGCCGAAGGGTGGTTGGGGAAGAATCAAGCTCAGCGTACGTTGGCCGAGCAGGCTAGCGGCGATTTTATAATCTTTATGGATGTCGACACACATGTGGCGCCACAAAGTATTGGTGTGTTGATCGGATATGTCCTGGCGAATAAGCTCGACATGATGACGGTCCTACCCCAACGCCGCGATGATTGGAGCCTGGCTACCGTACTCACCTACCTGCGGTATTTTTGGCAGATTGCCCTGCCTGTCACCGCCAGGCGTGTTCCGGTTGCCAGTCAGCTATGGCTTATCCGTCGCAAGACACTTGCCAAGCTTGGTGGATTTGACGCCGTCCGGCAAAAGATCGCCCCGGAAGGATTCTTTGCTCGCCGTCTCATTACCAACGACGCATATCGGTTTATTATCAGTAGCCCGGACCTTGGGGTTACGACAGCCAAGCGCTGGACCAGCCAGGTCGAGACCGCGATTCGGTTTCTGTACCCGACGTTCAAGCGGCAGCCGTTTGCTATATTGCTTGCTTGGGTGCTGCTAGGTGGGCTGATGATAACGCCGTTTGTAGCCCTAGCTGAGGTGTCGCATGACGTGCAGCTATTCGGGCTTGCTGCGTTGGCCGCCGCAGTGCTGTGGTTAGATTATTCATTGGTCGCCGTGCGTACCCATCCGACGTCGTGGATTGTGACGGTGCTGTGCTTGCCTTTTGCGCTTGTGCAAGAGTTAGTGTTGCTGCTCGCCAGCATGGTGGTCTACGAATTCGGCAACGTCAACTGGAAAGGCCGCAACGTTTGCTATCCGGTTATCCATCCGAATCAGAAATAACGCTTAGGGTTTCTTTATTTTCGCTTGAGGCTTGGTCGGGACGACAATGCTGAACGTCGAACCATGGTTGAGCCGCGATTCAAATCCTATCTGCACGCCCATCTTGGCTGCGAGCTTATGGGTAACGTACAGACCCAATCCCGTGCCGTTCGTCTCGCGGGTGCGGTAGTCCTCCGAGCGGTAGAATTTCTCGAAGATGTGCCGTTGGTCGCTTTTGCTAATGCCGATACCTGTGTCGCGAACCCCGAGGTAGACGCCGCCTTTGGTATTGTGTGCGATAAGCGTCACGCTACCGCTGATAGTATATTTGAGGGCGTTCGTCATGAAGTTCTGCAGGATTTCCTCTAGGTAGAGGCGGCTGGCAGTCAGGTGCGGCAGCTGCGGCTGAACGTCGAGGTCGAGGGCTAGCCCTTTTAGGTGCGCATCGTCGAGGTAGTTGTGATATATCTCGCTCACGAGTCGTGAAAGGTCTATTTCCTCAACCGCACTATCAAGCCCGCGCTCGGCGCGCGACAGCGTACTGAGGTCGTTGACCATCTTGGCCAGGTACATGATTTGGTCGTGGGCATCATCCAGCGCGTGGTTCAGGACATCTTTGGCCGCGCCGCGGTCCTGCAGGATGCGCAGGTTGCTGATGTTTCCTTCTACGATTGCCACCGGTGTTCGCAGCTCATGGCTGACCACCGAAATGAATTCGTCGCGCTCTTCCTCAAGCGATTTTTCCTTGGTGATGTCGCGCAAGATGAAGATAAAGCCCTTGTCGCCTGCGTTCTGATAGCTCAGCTGAATGGGCGATACGTTGAGATACAGATTCATACGTTCGCCGTCATTGAATTTGTGGGTCAGATCGGTTCGTGAAAAGCTGATGTGCTTGGTGTTGGCTTGGTCTATTATGCGGATTCGCGCGTCATTCGGCGAGTACAGGTGCAGTATGCGGTCGATTTTTTTGTTCGTCAGGCTCACGTTGGTATCTAGCAGGTTTAGCGCCGCGGCGTTATAGATTTTTATATTCCCCTGCTCGTCGGTGCCGATAACTGCATCACCCATGCTATTGACCAGCGCCAGCAGCCGTTCGCGTTGAAAGTTTTCATCGCGTTGGCTTTTGATAAGGGCAAAGCGCTCTTTATCGGTGATGATGCGGATACGCGACACCGTAAAGCCCACACTGGTGATGAACAGGCAGTACAGAATCGTCGTAGAGATATTTGCCGTATACCACCCGCTGATCGTCAGGCTGGCAACCCCTGTACCCACCAACGTCAACATGCTCAGCAGCAAACCGGTAATGCCAAAGTACGTGTCTACCGCAAGCATCAGCGCTACCCAACAGACGATAATTGGCGACTGAAAGCCGGTAATAGTCAGCACGAATATAACACTTATAATATGATACGCAATTGCGATAAGCAGATAATTCTTGCGCGTTGGCCACTGTCGAATGATGAAGTATTGTGCCGTAGCTAAGCCCAAAAAGACAATGCACAGCGACACATACCACGTATCGCCCAGGTAAAATGTACGGTCCAGATAGCCTTGCCGCACCAACAGCCCAATTGGTGCAACGGCCAGCGGTAAAAGCGTGGCGGCTGTTCGTAGCACGCGCATGACGTCCAGAGAGTATGCATTGCCTTCGGCGACAGAACGTTTCATTGCCTTTCATTATGGCATAGCTGGCCGCGCGAGGCCAATTGTGCTAGTGCTTGGCGAGTGCTACAATCAGGGCGAAAGCGTGAGAGGCTTTTCGAGGAAAAATAAAAACGAGAGGAAAAAAGAGCTATGTGTGAGCCTGGTCTTTTGTATGCCCGTACGCCGGAGCAAAAACGAGATCCGTTTTTGTCGTGGCGGCGCGATGACAAGGCATTTTTTGCGTCGGGAGCGTGTCATATCCTGGCGCACATGTTTCTGTCGCTGCATCCTGATGAGGGGTTTGAGCTGATATACATTCGTCCCAAAGATGGTCTGCCTGGCAACCATTTGTATGCCAGCAACGGCATTTGGGCGTTCGATTTTAACGGCTGGACGCACGAGGAAGAGCTGCTGAGCATGACCCGGCAGGCGTACCAACAGGAATACGAGGGGTGGGATTTTGAACGGCTGGTCATAGGCGAAGGCTTGCTTGCCTACATCGCACGCGGCGACCATAATCTGCGGCCACCAGAGTACTTCCCTTATTTGCCGTGGGAGCGTGCCTATGCGTATATACAGAGGTATGACGCGCGGCCACCATCGGATTAGCTTGCGGTCTGTGCGGAGGTACGGTAGAATTCTTTGGTTGGGTTCCTTTCCTACTCTCCGCAAGGAGTAAGAGAAATGACTGTAATGGAGACGCCCTCGCTGAAGGGCCGGATCATGCAGGCGTTCAAGGCTGAGCCCGAGCCGAATGGCCGCACTCTCGTTCAGACGCTGGATCTTCTCCGGATCGGCTACGACGAGACCATCAAGCTGCAGGTCGAGCAGACGCTGCGCGAGCTGGTCGGCGACGGCCTTCTGGCCATCAACCACGTCAAGGGCGACGGCCAGACGTACTACCGGGTCCACACGAGCGACGCGGTGTACCGGGAGGCCGACGACTGACCCTTTGGTGCTATGCGGGCGTTTCAATACGCCCGCATAGCACCTTTTTCATGTCCATAGATGCATAGTATTGACATAATATACAAGAAGTTTCACAATATATAATGTTGCGCGACCGATACCCAAGAATGTGAGGGATATGATATGTCCAGACCGGTAGCGTTCGTCCTCGGAGCAGTGTTGTTCCTTGGCGGGCTCTGGCTGCTGGCCATGAATTTCACGACCAGTTCAGCTGCGTCGGCCGTGGGCCTCGCTGCGTTGATCGTGGGAGGATTGCTAATCCTGTGGGCCGTTGCGGCCCGGAGTGACCGAGGCTCGCGGCAGTCAAACGGCAACGGGAAGGTGTAAAAACCTGCCCACACGGGGAAACGGCCTCCCCCTCTGGCCCTTATCAGGCCAGAAAAATCCCTTCAGCGCGAAAGCGTTTGCGGGGACGGCCGTTTTTCATTGCAAAAATATGGAACATAAGCATTGCATCTGCGGGCAACTATTGCTACCATGTGGCCTGTGCTAATGCCTTACTTGATAAGAAAATAATTGCACTTATACTAAGAAATATGGAGAGAGGGTAAAATAGCATGTCGCGATTGCCGCAACCGGGTTCTGACAACGGCGTCTGGGGGGATGTCCTCAATGATTTCTTGTTGCAAGAACACACTAGTGCTGGAGCGCTCAAGATTCGTACGGACGGTACGTTGAGCTCATATTATCAAAAACCAAGTAGCGGCATCCCAAAAAGCGATCTAGCTTCCGCCGTTCAAACGAGCCTCAACACAGCCTCTGCTGTGTATGATGTCAAGGCGTATGGTGCAACAGGTGATGGCTCGACGAATGATACGTCGGCTATTCAGTCGGCTATCAACGCGGCAGCGGGCGGTGGCGTCGTGCTATTCCCTACCGGCACCTACCTTATTACTTCTACGCTAACTGTTAACCATGACAGCATTGTGCTGACAGGCTCTGGTGCGTCGTCAATCATCAAGGTCGCCGGATCGGCGCTTGGCATCGATGTGATCGTCATTGGTGATGGTGCAGCCACGCGGGCGCATTGTGGCGTACGGAACTTGCGCATTGTGGCAGCCAGCCAAAAGACAGCAGGGGTTGGCGTTCACCTCAACAGGTGTTTCAAGATTTGGCTCCAGAACATCCAGATAGAAAACCAATTTCGTGCGCTTCAGTTCACCAACACGACCGAAGTGTGGCTGAACAGCTCGGATGTGCGTGACACGACCGAACACGGGCTACTGATAGATAACGACCCCCTAAGCGGTTACGATTGGTATATTAATGACTGTGTTTTCGATAATCCGAATGTCACGAACACAGGCAGCGGCATCCATTGGGATGGCGGCGAGACGTTGGTGGTGAACGGCCTTGATTTGTTACGTTTTACGACTGGGCTCTACATCAATCCGAGCGCTGGCCGTGAATCGCGATTCGCCTTCCTGAACAACATGATTATGGACACCAGCAGAGATAACAACGTCCACATTTCTAACACCGGATCGGGCAATACTGTCGGCCTGACATTTACGAATTGTTGGTCGGGCACGGCTGCCAACTATGGCGTACTGATTGATCGTCCGGGCGGCGGCCTAGTGCAGGGTGTGCGATGGGTTGGCGGCAAAGTGTTCCACAACGGATTGGCAGGCTTTCGGTTGGCTGGCGGGCAGGACGTGCACATATCGGACTGCGACATTATCGCCAATTCACAGACTGTTTCGGCTGCTCGGCATGGCGTAGAGGTTGGCGGCGGCGTTGGCGAGTTTTCGGTCCAGAACTGTCGGATAGGCGGCGGGTTCGAGCAGGGCGACACGCAGGGCTTTGCCATCCATATCGATGCTGGCGCGTCCGATCACTATATCATCACCGGCAATGACTGCCATGGCAACAACAACTCACCCAAGATCGACGATAACGGCACGGGCACCAATAAAATCGTCTCGAGCAACCTTCAGGCATAGATTTGTCGTGTTGTGTAGGGTCGCGCTTGATTGTTTAGCAATACTATTTTATGATTGATCTGTTTTGTTCGATTCACCTTAACATCTGGAGGCCTACGTGGATTGGCGGAAACGATTGTCCGGCCAAGGTGCTCGTCGCGCTGGCAGGTCAAAGTTCAGATGGACTCCATTCCGTGGCCGGCCTACGCAGGGGTTTCTACCGAGACAACCGGATCATTCTGCAACAGGAGTGATGCAACGGCTTACCCCTGAGGAGCTGGACTTTTTTGATCGCGGAGGCATGGAGGTTCCGCGCCGCAAGAAGCGCGTGGTTAGCCGTACGTTCATCGCGATTCTTAGCCGCTGGCGATACTTGCTTTCGACGTCGGTAGCCCTGATGCTGGTGGCGTCTCTGTTTGGTGTTGGGCTGACCGCGGTGCGTGACGCTTCCAACAACACTACACGACCACCGACGCAAAGCGCTCCGACGCTCCTTGAGCTTAATCGCTCGATCGAGCTAGGTCAGGCTTACATCGCGGCACTGTACAAGCCCCTCCCTGGTGGCGAGGCCGTACAGAGCGAAGCGTCTGGTGTTCCCCTCCGAGTGTACTTCCCAGGCCAGAGGGCTTGGGTGCTGCTGGGAGAGGACAGGCGCTGCGCCTCGCGCTGCGACACGACGACGAGCATCGACAACACGCACGAAAGCGCAACGAGTGACGATTATGTCGTTACGTTCAACGCGCCAAACGCGCCCGATGCCCTGAAGGTGCGCGTCCAGATCAACTGGACGTTCAGTAAGACGCAGTATCAGATTCTGCTCACGCCAGTCGGTGTCAAGTTGCCAGCCGAACTGTGGCTGGACACGACCAAGCTGGAGAGCTACGCGCCCGGGGCGAACCCGGTCACGAAGCACGTGTTCGAGGACGGCAACCTGTCACAGCTGAAAATGCTGCGATTCACCACCCGGCATGCCACCCAAGAGGCCTATCTGTACTGGAGCACGGTCGGGCATGACCCGGCCAGGGCTGCAGCGCTGAAGAAGTTCCTTGAGGCGGATGGCTACGTCGCTGGGTACGACCTGCGCGCGCCGCTGTTTGGCGCCAACGCTAGTCTACCTGACGATCTGCCGGTCAACCCGAAGGCTTACGCAGACTGCGACCACATCGCCACCGGCGGTCCGGACTGGTACGCCTATCGGAGCCGGGTCTGCCTGTACGAGAGCATGTACCTCACGAGCGGCGACCGTGATCCGTTCTTGCAGGCGTACGATGCTCTGACGATCCTGGTGAAGTATAAGGATCCGAAGCATGCTCTGCCTGAGTGGAGCTGGTGGGTGCAGGGCGGAACGCCGGCGGATGTCTTCACACACTTGCGTGGCCAGTGGAACCGCACTGGCCAGGGCGTACCAAAGTGTACACCATTCAAGTGTGAAGAGCTCAGTAGCATCCGGACCTCGGCGTATGGCGCACTGGCTACGCAGTTGGGATATGGCTATCATGACCCCGGCGCGCAAGCATCTGCTGACGCCGCCGCCAAGGTTATCATCCAGACGCAGATTCCTGCGAATGGCGCCATCCCCATGGGGGACGGCACGACGTATATTCGGCCTGGGCAGGCTGGCGGGTTCATGACCGCCTGGACTTCCAGCCTTAGGTTCACACAACCCAGCACGCCGAAGTTCCCGCTGGGGGTGGCCTTGTGGCTGAAGGACGGCACACTCATGCCGCCCGAGTACCGGGGCGTCGTTGCTAGCAATAGCGAAACGTCCCTGGATGCCCTCGGCTTCCTGATGATGTATAGGTGTCAGAAGTATCATCAGGGGTGCTAGATCAAGACAGCTGCACGCGGCGGCAGGCTATGGGAAACCTAGCGCCTGCCGCCCGTGTGGAAGATAGAAATTATTTGCTTAAATCATGAGTGGGTTGTATGATTTGTATGCTCAAGGTGTTTCTGATCTTCACGAGAGGAGGCCGCCTATGGCAGAAGATGATTGGCGCCACCACGCGGCGTGCCGTGGCGTGGACCCTGAGTTGTTCTTTCCCATAGGCAACACCGGTCCGTCGGCTCTCCAGATCGAGGATGCTAAGGCTGTATGTCGCCGGTGCGACGTCGTCGATCAGTGTCTCGAATGGGCCGTCGACAACGGAATACCTTATGGTGTGTGGGGCGGTATGAGCGAGGACGAACGCCGCGCGCTCAGAGGAAAGGCTGCCTAGCTTGACTGCCATGTACTGAGCTGAGCCTTTCCGGTTGCCGCATATCTTGCGGCCCGGAAGGGCTTTTTACATAATGTGGCAAGCTAAGACTAGGTATGATAAGGGCCCCGTAGTCGATTTGGCTGCGGGGCCCAGAGTGGTTCATTCGAGGGTGTGTCCCAAATTTTGGACTGGATTTGCGTAGTAGTGCTCACCCGCCATGCTCCTTCTCGTAGCGCTCCTTCGCTGATTCCAGGAGTTGGCGCCAGCTTTTGACGTGAGCCCTTCGTCGAAGCAATGCTCGGCGCTCACGTTCGGTCATGCCACCCCACACGCCGTATTCCACCCGGTTGTCCAACGCGTCGGCCAAGCATTCCGTCCGCACGGGGCAGCCGTTACAGACAGTTTTGGCCCTGTTCTGTGCTGCGCCCTTCACGAACAGCTCGTCGGGGTCCTTGCCACGACATGCCGCCACGACGGTCCAGTCTTCAACCCATCCCATCATCCTCTCCCAACTCCGTGGGCTTTGCTCGTAAGGCTCAGTTTGACCTTGCGTGGATTACACTATGGCATGCCTTGTGTACTTTTGCAATTCACACAGGCCAAACACTAGAATCACGTTCTTGCTTATGATAGGCTGCCTATATATGGCGCGATTACCAACCGTCAACGGCGATAATAACGTATGGGGTAGCATTCTCAACGATTTTTTGTCGATCGAGCATAATGCTGACGGTACGCTCAAGAAGTCGGGACTTATTACCGGGGCCGAGCAAGCAGCTAATAAGGGCCTTGCCAATGGCTATGCGCCCTTAGACGGCGCGGGTAGAGTGCCGAGTTCGTATTTGGGGCTGGGAAGCGCAGCAGCAGCCAATATCGATTCAACCAGTAGCGACATTCAACCAGTTGCGCTTACGGCCACAGCTGGCTCAACTGGTAAGGTGTCTGATGCTGGGCATGTGCATGTTGGCGTGGCGATAGATAGCCTGATGATAAATGTGAAGGATCATGGGGCGACTGGTAACGGCACAACGGATGATGCGAGCGCCCTGCAAGCCATCATCAATAGCAGCCCGAGCGGCGCAATTATATTTTTCCCACCGGGCACGTACCTTATTGGTTCAACACTTCAGCTCAAAGCGACACGTTCGTACGTCGGTGCGGGCCGTGGTAGTATCATCAAACAAAAAGCCAGCACCACGATGAATTTTATGATAGATATCCTGTCGAGCGAGACAATTCCGCGTACTGATATCCTCATCGAGAACCTCTACCTTGATGGCAATCGTACTAACAATACAGTCTATACTGGCGGGTCGGGTTTTACTCAGAACAACGGCATCAGGCTATACAACTGTAACGACTGTACGCTGCGCAATGTAACGGTGCGGCATACTGGTCGTGATGGCATTGTGTTCGACGGCGCGGGTGGCGATTACAACCATACCACCGCCACGTGCCATCTCTACGACGTATGGTTGTACGACAATGCTCGATATGGCATCAGCATGGAAGCCAATAGCTCAGACAATCATATATACGATTCGGACCTTGGTTTCAACGATTATGGCGCCGTCAACCTGATAAGTGGCTCAAACTCCGTGAACGGCTCGGCGTTGTGGGGAACGAAGTTGAGCTACGGCGTGCAGATTGGTGCTTCGGCCAACTTGATTCGAAATTGTCAGATCGAGGGCAATGCGCAATATGGCGTGTTTATCACCGAGTTCGGCAACCATACGCAAATCATCGGCAACAAAATATACGATAACGGCGACTCGGCGCGTAGCTATGACGGCGTGTACGTGCAAGGGTCTGTAGCCAATCCGGTTGTTGGTACGACGGTACTAGCGAATAGCTTTTTCTCGGAGCTACTATTTGGTGGACCCGGGCCAGGCAATCTGCCGCGACACGCTGTAACGTTCGACACTCATACCAGCGGCTCGATTGTTATAGGCAATCAGCATTATCAGCTCGATTCCGATGGCTCCATTACCAGTACCGTATTGCCAATCTTCGGTCTCAAAGCAGGTGACGTGTTCGAGGGCCGCCGCTGGGTAACTTCCGGCGCGCTGCCAAGCAACGGTATACCAGGCGAGCAAATCTATCTCACAGACACGGGTAATACGGCTACGTGGTCGACTTACCGCTCCCAATGGGAGACTGTCGTTACGTCGACATATGGTGCAGCTGGCGGCACATACAGTGTTAGTAGCGGCGCTACGTCACTAGCGGTGGTCTTTGGTCATAATCGTTTTGATACATCCTATACGCCTATCATTGCTCCGTCCTGGAACACCACCTTTTGGATTAGCGCCAAAGCGTCTACTGGCTTTACCGTTAATTTTGGCACCGCGCCTGGTTCAACTCAGTCACTCGATTGGGGAATAGTCCGGCAGTATGGCTCGTAGACCTCGCGCAAGTTGTTTGGCATACTCGTGCTAAACGAGGTATAGTATCTGTACCGGAGTACCTTACCTCGAGAGTTTCGGAGTTCGACAAATGAGTGGTGTGCGACTGCTGGTTGAAGGCACTGACGTCACGTACGAGGACTTGCTCGAGATGCTCAGGCCCGGTGAGACTCTCGTAGCTGCGTGGCAAGTCCCGGGCGCTGAGTCCCCGGCAAATCGTCGAGTCGTCGCTGGTAAGGGCATATTCGCGCTCATCCGAGGGAAGGCCGCGAGCGGCGTCTATCGGGAGCTGAGCTTCTTCGCCAGCGGCGAAGAATAATTGCCTCGGGATAGCCCGACAGTGCAGTACCGACCCTATGCCGCATACGTTCGTGCGGCGTAGGGTCATTTAATTTGGACAGCATCAACGTTGCCCTACGCCGAATGACCGTATACTATGGGAATCAGTATCAAAAACAAAAGGCAACATGTCAGAGATGCCAGATATACATACTATCGCTGCTTCCACGGCTAAGTCGGGCCGCTCAAGGAAACCTCATGGTCGCTATGCTGCATTGTTGGTTGGCGTAGTGAGTTTTGTGTCGAATGTGACGGCTATAACAGGGCTGATCCTTAGCCATGCCGATATTATTGTGATTACGGCAGCTGTCCTGGCAACCCTCAGTGGACTGTACTTACTCCTGAAGCGGTGGGGTAAGCCGACGGATTGGGCAACACTGCTTGCCGTCGGTATTATCGTGGCTGGTAGCGTTATGTTGGCACTCAGCCTCAAGGCGTACAATGACAATACTCCGACGTCAACTCCGGCTGGTCAAAACTCCTCGCCAAGTAGCCCTGGCGTTAGTAGCACGGGTGGCGGGGGTACGCCGGTCAAGAAAAACAGCACCCATACAGTGGTTTTCGAAAAGAATTTTAAGCTAACCAATAACGACGGTCTGGAGCTGGATGACGAGCAAGGCACAATCCTGTTACAGCAAAGTTCGCCCCAGCCACCAAGTGATCTGTACTTCAGCAGCTTCCCCTATCTGGCTGTCAGCAAGCAGAAGTTTTATCAGTATCAGGCCCCCTTGCAGTCAACGGGCGATCAGGACAAAGACCAATACAATGCCTGCACCGACCTCATTGCAAATAGCCAGCTGGGCTCGAGCACCCTTAGCCAATCTCAAGTTTCACCGGGCAAGCAGTATTGCATCACGACTACGCAGGGGCGAGTTGCGCTTATTACGCTACAAGAGATGATCGACAGTGGGTATGGTTCAGGCAAAAACGATATGACATTTGCAGTCAAGCTTTGGAATTAAGCCGCTATGTAGGAGGCTTGCCGGGCCCGAATCAGTACCGGGTACACGTTGCCAATGGCGGGCCCCCAGGGCACCATATTGTGCGCAATGAGTGATTCGCCTGTCGCCGTCAAATCCACGACGGCGTCGATAGGTTTGTCGCCATAATCGAGATAGGGGTATAGCTCGGTGCCGCCGGCTGTTGTGACAATCTCGACATCTGGCCGGCCGATACTTTCGAAATATCTTGATGTGATAGTGGGATACTGCGTTGCGATTCGCTCAATGTCTTGCAGCCGATTCAGTTTGCTGCCAGACGGCGTTGCCAGCACGAGAGACCAGGCGTGGCGACCACGATATGAAGCGACTATGTCGACTTTTCCCTCGGCGTTGTCTTCGATCACTCGATCGGTGCCGACTACCGCCATGTCGACAGCTCCTTCTATCACGAGTTTGCAGATGCTTTTGTTGCGTGCATATAGGAAGCCTGTTTTGCCATCGTCCGAAACGCGCACGGCTACTTTCCCTTCGGGCGATGGAGGCGCACAGATGCCCAGTGCGTCCAACAGAATAGCGCGGGCTATGTCAGTTAGCGCGCCGTCTTTTTGGATTGCTATTTTGGTTGATGTGGCTCGAAAGCGTTCGAGCAGTTTTGCAGCTTCTGTCGCCCTCTTGGGCGAGAGCCGAGGTTCGGTGTTGGGATACAGCATATGTGCCTCCTTAGATAATAAATTAATAGATTTATTCGTCTAAGGAACGAGAGGCCAATCAAAAAAGGACCTCCCGCGGTCCCATCCTTATTCCTAAGAAATATTACTATCTCTAGGCACTCGGCACCGGCTCCACGGACTACGCGACATCGGCTGCTATATTTTACGGTTTAGCTTCCGTAGTGCATTTGACACTCAGCTCGCCCCATCGTGACTGGGACTCAGATGCTTTACTTGTATCTTAGGCAGCACAGACGGAGCTGTCAATCGTTTTTGCTTTGTCCAAGAATAATTTTGGTAGGCCTCGGGGAGGGCAATGTTTGACATGCCCTCCCCGAGTACGCAGTTTGTGAGGTTGCTACGGGCAACTCCCTAGATGGTGGATAGCCGGTCTGCGAGCTCGCGCGTGCTGAGCGTTGACGACTCGCCCGTCCGCATGTCCTTTAGCGTCACAACCCCCGCGCTAGCTTCTTGCGCGCCGATGAGTACGACATAGTCGAATCTCATGCGGTCAGCATAGCGTAGCTTTTTGGCGATTTTGTCCTGTTCTGTGTACAGCACTGTGGGAATGCCTGTCTCGCGCAGGAGCGCTGCCACGGCCAGGCCATCCCCGATTTGCTGCACCGTGAGTGGCATAACGACGACCTTGGCGGGGCTTTGGGATTTGGGCTTGATGACTCCCGCCTCGCAAAGTTTGTAGAACAGCCTGCTCAGTCCGATCGATATCCCCACGCCCGGAAGTGACGTATTCGTGTAGTAGCCGGCGAGGTCGTCGTAACGGCCGCCGGAGCACACACTACCCACTTCAGGATGTTCGTTTAGCACGGTTTCGTAAACTGTCCCTGTGTAGTAGTCCAGCCCGCGAGCGATCTTTAGGTCGATCTTGAATCGCGATTCAGGAACACCCATGGCGCGTAGTGCTTGCACCAGAGCTTCCAATTGCGCGACGCCATCATCGAATTGTTCGGATTGTACGCCAACTTGCTTGAGCCGAGCGATCATTTCGTCATTGGTGCCGGTGATCGCTGTGAACTCAAGGACGCTTGTGATTTGCTGGTCGTTGAGGCCCGCAGCTTTCAGCTCGTCGATCAGCTCGCCTCGAGCGATCTTCTCCATCTTGTCGATGATCCGCAGCACGCCAGTGGATGACGTCTGCAGACCAAGGCCTTCGAAGAAGCCGCTGAGCACCATGCGATTGTTGATTCGGATGGTAAACTCGCCGAAGTTGAACCGCTCGAAAATCTCGTTGATGATCGCCGGGAATTCGGCGTCGACGATTGGGCTGTTTGACCCGATAACATCGATGTCGCACTGGTAAAACTCGCGGAAACGGCCCGCCTGGGCACGCTCGGCACGGTAAACCTTGCCGATGGCGTAGCGGCGAAACGGAAAGGCAAGCTGACTTTCGTGCTCGGCGACATAGCGCGCTAGTGGCACAGTCAGGTCGAATCTCATGCTGAGGTCGTTTCGTCCATGCTCGAAACGATAGATCTGTTTGCCGGTTTCGCCTGTTTCCTTAGCAAGCAGCACACTTGATATTTCGAGCGTGGGTGTGTCCAGCGGCGCGAAGCCGTATCTCTCGTAGACTTCACGGATAATATCCATGAGCCGGTTGAACTCGATCTGCTCACTCGGCAGATATTCGCCGAACCCACTGGGACGACGCGGGGTGACTATTGCCATGGTTTCCTCTCAAACTGCGATGATTGTTCGGTCGGCGACCGCAACCATACGGTTACTATAAATCAAAATATTGAATCGTCAAATTGACCGTTATTCTAAATTTTACCTTAACTTGATTATAATAGTAACATACACATCTGGTAGATCGTTGACGAGCATGGAGAATATTGTTAAGCTGCGAATGGCGAGTCTGCCAAAGACAAAGGGAGAGATTCGTGGACGAAAGAGTAACGATCATCACCGCCGCTGGCGGAAACGGAACGGCTATCCAGACCATCAGGAAGCCCCTTTCGCGTGCCGAGTACGAGCAACGCGGGAAGCTTCTAGGTCAGGAGGCGGAAGCGGATGGTGCCGAACAGGCTGGTTTTCTCATCCTGGACGATCATCATTTCGAGATGGCTGGTGGCGAGTTCTGCGGCAACGCGACGCGTGCTGCTGCTGCCCTGTTTGCCGAGGCAGACAAAGCGTGCGAGGAATGCGAAGTGTCGTTTACGGTGTCTGGCTTTGACGGCACAGTGAGCGCCACGGTCAACAAGCTGTCCGACACCGTGTTCGACGTGCGCTGTGCGTTTCCGGATATGCCGGTTGACGTTAAGCGCGTCGAGCTCAGCGATGGGCAGTCTGCGGACGTCGTCGACCTGGGTGGTATCGTGCACGTTCTCATAGAGGGTGACTTCCCCGAGGAGCGCTCTGTGTACGAGGTAACCCACCAGGCGATCGTGGACGAACTCGGCTTCGGCGATCGTGATGCAGTGGGCGTAATCTGGTATCAGCGCGATGGAGATGCGATCGTGATGCATCCCGTCGTCTGGGTCAGGGCTGTCGACACGTTCTTCTACGAGCAGTCGTGCGGCTCCGGCACTATCGCTGTTGGTGCAGTAACCGGCGTCACGTCGATTGTGCAGCCAACCGGCCAGAGCATCACCGTGGAATTCAACGAGGGTACCGTTACCCTCCAGAGCGAGATGGAGATTGTCCGTGATTACGTACCGGTCGATGACCGCGTCGGCACTCGAGAGTGACAGAAGCGGCTTTACTGTCGCCTACCAAGAAGCCTTCGCTGGTCCGCCTTACTTCGAGCACTACTCTGACGAGGAAGTGATCGAGGACGTTTGGAGGCCGCACCTCCGGAGCGGTATCGTCATCCTGGCATATGATGGCGCGCGTGTTGTCGGGTTCGGGTGCGCGCTGCCGCTGGCGGAGTCACCTGCAGATGTCCGGGAGTTCCTTGCTTCACTGGGTGACGACATTTTCCCAGTCGACGTGGAGCGTACCTGGTACATGTCCGAGCTGGGCGTGCTGGAGGGTTACCGCCGGCAGGGTATCGGCTATGGGCTGGTAAAGCACAGGCTGCTCACTATCAGCCATCGCCGCGACACGCACTACGTCTTTCGTACGGCTGCAGAAGGTTCGAATTCGTACCATCTGTACCGCAAGGTGGGCGCAATCGAACTGCCAGTAAGGCAGGACGTCTCGACGATCGACCAAGTGGTCGTCAATGGCTCGCAGAGTGGCCAGCGCGTCTACCTGTACGGCGCCTGTGAGCCTACGATCCACGAGATTCTGTCGGCTCAGGGGTAACTCGTCCGTGGAAGGGCTGCATACGCGTACGCGGCCCTTCCACATTAATCAACAGCTGGTTTTTTGAAGTCAATGGCACCGTAGAGTGCTGTTTTTTTATTGTAAAATGCCGCCCATTCGCGGTCGCCATATGCAAAGTGCCACCATTCACCGTAAAATGGCGCGAACCCCTCGTGTATCATTGAGTCGTGCAGAAGCATGCGGTTGTTTCTCTGTTGCTGATGTAACGATTCGGTAAACGTTTTGATCTTTTCGGGGTCGGCGTAATCAGCGATGCCGGTTCCCATGTCTAGCTCCTGCGAATTGCCGCCGACAATTGTTAGGTCTACCGCACCGCCTGTGACGTGCCCGGCAACGTCCGGTACCGCAACAAAGCCGTGCGTATATCGTTTGAGCTGTTCGCTGTCAAGTGTTGGCTGATCGGCCAAGATCACTTGCTGGCGTTTCGTGAAGTACGCTTCCTGCACCTCTGGGTGCCTGTAGCCATATACAATCTTAAGTCGCAGACCAGAGCTGGCCAGAGTATGGTTGACTCGCGCCAGTTTGCGAGCGAGCATGTCGCGCACCAAGATAATATCGCCAGTGTAGGCATGCATATCATGTTTGTCGTACTGGGCGATGATTGTGGGATCGTAAAACCGCGCATCGATAAGTTCCTCGTTGCTCGTACCCGGTGCGGCCTGGGCGACGTCGTCGTAGGTCAGTATCTTCCGTGATGCTAGGTTGGCGTTGTTCTGCATGGTGTCCATAGGGTTCCAAACGGTAATCATCAACAAGGACCAGTCGTGGAAATACAGTGACAACCAGTCGGCTCAGATGCTTTAATTGACGGTTTTACTGTATAACGAAATCGTCATCTTGGTCAAGGCGACGAGCTATCTCGTTAACGTAGGGGTAGTAGATGTCATCTTCGGAAAAGTAAGGAGCAGCATCTCGGGTGTGCTTGTAGACGCGCGCAGTGCCTTTGCCTAGCTTCATGCCTTCGCGCAACCTGAAGTCAACCGCTTGCGAGGCAACCAGCAGCTCGATAGCCAGCACATTGGTGACATTCTGAATGATGGTTCGGGCCTTGCGGGCGCCGATTGTACCCATGGACACCAGGTCTTCCACGTTTGCCGATGTTGGCACCGAATCGACGGACGACGGATGGGCCAGTACTTTATTTTCCGACACCAGTGACGCGGTGGTATATTGTAGGATCATAAAGCCCGAATTCAGCCCCCCTTTCTCGGTCAGGAATGGAGGGAGCCCGTGGTTGGTCGCCCCATCTAGTAGCGAGGCAATACGCCTGTCCGCGATATTTGCCAGCTCGCTGATGGCAATGCCGAGCGTGTCCATGGCAATTGCCACTGGCTCGCCATGAAAGTTCCCGCCGGACACGACTTTTATTTTGTCCCCGTCGGTAAAGATGAGCGGGTTGTCGGTGACGCTGTTGATTTCTGTCGTCACAACTTTCTTCACGTATGCAAAGGCTTCACGTACGGCGCCGTGGATTTGCGGCATGCAGCGAATGGAGTACTGGTCTTGAACCCGGGTGTCGTCGACCATGGTGCTGCCCGCTAGGAGGCTGCGGAGGTGTGCTGCCACGGCGATTTGCCCTTCGTGCGCCTTCAGGCGATGCACGTCGGCGTCGAATGCTTTGGTCGTAGCGCGCAGCGCCTCGGCCGATAGTGCGCCGCTGCAGTCGGCTACCTCTAGCAGCTTTTGGGCGCGGTGCAGGCATACCGATGCGATCGAGGTCATGCAAGCGGTGTTGTTGATGAGCGCTAGGCCTTCTTTGGCCTGAAGGGTGATGGGCTTTATCCCGGCTTTCGACATAGCCTGTGCGCCAGTGTAGATGTCGCCCTTGTATTCCGCCTCGCCTTTGCCGATCAGCACGAGTATCAAGTGTGCGCTTGGCGCGAGGTCGCCACTGGAACCAACTGAGCCCTTCTCGGGGATGACGGGGTGAACACCCTTGTTCAGCATGTCGATAAGAGTCGTGATCACCTCGACGCGGACACCGGAGTGTCCTTTTGACAGGTAATTGGCCATGAGGCACATCATGCCGCGCACCACCTCCTCATCCAGCGGCGTGCCAACGCCGACGGCATGGGACTTAATGAGGTTTTCTTGCAGTTTGGCCACGTCATGCTTCGAGATAGCCGTGTCTTTAAACGCGCCAAACCCTGTTGTGACGCCGTAGATGATGTCGTTGTTGGCGATTGCGTTCTCGATAGCTGTGCGAGTTTTTACCACCTTCGCTTTGGCTTTGGCCCCAAGCGCTACCCTCTCGTGGTCGATTGCTACCTTGCAAATATCTTCGAAGTTCAAATCCTGGTTGTTGATAGTGAGCATAAAACAAAAAACACCGTACGCGGTGCTCTCCTATTTAGTTTGACGCATGATGCATATGCCCTTGATGAGCGCTATGGAGCGGAATCACGTAATGGTTATGCATAATAGTTTGGATTATAGTACAAGTATTAATTTTTAGCGATGCCCCGCGGAGTCGAGACTCTGCGGGGCATGTGAGCATGCGCTGCTAATGCTACGCTAGCACAATGCTCTTCGGGTCGACATGGCTAGGAGTAACTACTCTTTCTCCGCCCTGGTCGCTGTACACATGGAACGTGTCGTTCACACGCTCGATGCGTTCGATGCGCTCTGCCGCGGCACCGTGAAGATACGGGCCGCCGACCCTGAGCGTTTCCCCTGTGCCGTCACGGAGCTTGAACTTCTGAATCTTTTGGGGCGTGACCTGAGACATCATACTCCCTTTCGTCTGGACGGTACGTGAACACACTATATCATTTTATGCTAGTATGTCCACATATTACAATCGAGAGCAGCCAGCTGGCGATTTCGTGAGATAGATAAATGCAACAGGGTTGGATGTTTCGGTGCTGGCCCTGCAAGTGTTTTGCAGGGCCAGCACCCGGACGTGTTTAGCGCCCCTTGTAGTACCCCTCGGGGCCCACCAGCGCAACGATCGCGGTAGTGTTGGCGAGCAGGTCGGCCGGCGTGTGTACGGCATGGCCATTCAAGAAGTTGAGCGTCACCTCACGGTTCAGCCTGTCGTAGCTGCTCGGGATCATCGGTGTGATCTCGCCTATGACCTTTTTGCCCGTGCGCCGGTCGATATACCGCACGATGCCGGTCTTGGTATAGACCACGCAATCGCCATGATCGAAGCCCAGCAGGATATACTCGATGTATGCATCGCGGTCATTGTGGAGTCGCGTGCCTTCGCACCTGAAATCCACACCATTACCACGCGCTATATGACCACTGACGACGTAGTGGTCATAGCTGTCGAGTTCGCGTCGTGCCTCCAATCTTCCGTCCAGCAGGGCAGACAGGTAATCTGTGTCGTGGACACATTTGTCGGCTAGGAAGCTTCGATCTTGCTTCCATCCCTGGCTGGGCTTGGGATAGATGGAGCTGAGCCCGACTCGCTTCAACGGTCCGAACCGTCCCTCGAGAGTCTTCAGATTGGCTCTGACCCAGCCGTATGGCAGATCGGCGATCGTGCTGCGCCGCTGGTGACAGCTGGCGACGGGCAGTTGCTTAGCCTGGGCTGATCGCAGCGCATCCTTTACTCTCTGTAGGCCGACAGCGTCGATTGCCAGAGGCTTCTCGCACAACACCGGAATCCCGGCCTCGACAACCAGTGCGAGTTGCTCCGGGTGCAGCTGGTCGAGCGAGCCAATTATGATCCCTTCGGGCCGCAAGGCCAGGAGTGACTCGGGTGTCTCCAGCCTCGGCGGTGCATAGCCGAGGACCCTACGGGCGGCCATAGCGCTGTCGGGTGACGGGTCGCAGATACCCGCGACGCGAACGCCTCGCAGGAATGGGAGGTGCGCACTGACGACGTGTCCACCACAGCCCCAAACCGCTATCGTTTTGATTGGCATTATCAATCCCTTCGGTCGGATGTTGCCCCGGATAGTATACAACATTTGCCATCGACAGCTGCTAGGCTATGATAAAAAGATGAAGATATATCTCGCGCGTCATGGCAGAACTAACTATAACGACCTTAACCTCTGCAATAGCGATCCGAGCGTCGATGTGCACATCACCGGCGAGGGGATAAAACAGGCTGAAGCGCTCGCCGCCAAGCTGAGAGGAACGTCCATTGATCGTATTTTCGTGTCGGAGCTCCGACGCACACAGCAAACCGCAGAAATTGTGAATCAATTCCATGAAGTGCCGATCGAGGCCGATCCCTTACTGAACGATTACCGTTCGGGGTACGAAGGTAAGCCCGCCGCAATGCTGATGGACGCGATAGATGCCGCGGAGGATAAATGGACGACGCGGTTTAACGGTGGCGAATCCATAGAGGATATGAAGAAGCGTGTCGCTGATTTCCTGCATGCGCTGAAGGCCAAGCCATACGATGCTGTCTTGATCGTAACCTCGGGCTGGGTGGTTCGAGTTGCGATAGCAGTTATTCAGAACATCTCAAATGATGAAGCGTGGTTGATAGATGCCGAGCAAGGAAGCTATCTGGAGTTTGAGCTGTAGGGTTGGCTTTCTGGAGTAAGCAATCTTTTCAAATGGTCTACTCCGGTCTGGTTCTGCACGACATGCACTAGGACCCAGCTGGCAAGGGTCTCTGCTTCATTGGGGGCATGCCGAACATGAGCGGCAAAATACAGTTCACCTTTGGGCGAGCGCATAATACCTTGCCAATAGCGAAGTGCGATAGGACGAAGCCATGGGCTGTGCAGCAGTGCGAGGTTTTTTGGTACACCTCGTACACCTTGGCGCTTTAGCAGCCTAAAGCCCTCTTCAATTGCATGACACATGAGGCTTAGAAGGGTGTGGTCATTACCAAGCTGCATTGGATCGGCGCCCGA
The DNA here is from genome assembly GCA_965225085.1 of uncultured Candidatus Saccharibacteria bacterium. GTDB lineage: Bacteria > Patescibacteriota > Saccharimonadia > Saccharimonadales > EFPC-124 > CAZJVU01. Next base: position 77,298 of record CBDDBE010000004.1, read on the forward strand.
TTTTATGAGCGCCATCGAAACACAGCCAATAAAGACAGCGTGGTACTTGAGCCAACCATCCATATAGGCAACTCGCCGAATCGGAAAGCCGCGCGTTTCGAGCGCAGTTTGGAACACGTTGCTTGCGGGAGGCGCAGTAACCTCAAGAGCCGTTGGCTGCTGAGCGACATGAACATATTCCACGACACCGTCTTTGAGGTTTCCACCGACTCCCGGGAAGCCGAGCTCAATCGTACCCGGGATGTCGCTTGGCATGGCCACATGACCTTCTGGGTTATTGCCGAGCAAGACAATATGCGGAGCGCCACGTAAAATACGAAGTGCGGGGAATGTTGACTCGAGCTGCGGTGCCTGCACGGCCACCAGTACGAGATCGTACTCGCGCTCGACTGCCGTTTGGACTACATCAATCCTCGCTGTTTCGCGCACGCCGGTATCGCTGTCAAATAGCTGAATTCCTTGCCGAGCAAGTTCCTGCTCGCGTTCGCCGTGCGCCAGAACCCACACCCGATGACCAGCAAGAGCCAGCTGCCCTGCATAGATCGAGCCTATAACGCCACTTCCGATCAGTAACACGTTCATTGCGTCTGCATGTTCGGTTGATTTTGATTTGCTCATGACGTTATTTTAACAGGAAAGCGCATCTGGTTTATGCGAGCAAGTCGGGCATCAATATGCGTCCTAGGCCAGTCCGTACAAAGCGAAGGAAGATCCCGTCACCATGTTTGAGCCATCCGTTGTCGCGATGACTAGCGACGTGATTGCGGCTGTGGACAGCCAGGTTCCGCCAACAAGCCGCAGATAGTATTGCGTACCGCCAAAGCCGTGGCCCATAGACGTGAGCCCCTTAAAGATGGCATCGTCGGTACGATACATTGTGAATTCTCCAACACCAAATGAGTTTGCCGTAGCTGTGGCCCCGGGAACAACATCCATCCAGATACGCGAGTCACTGGTGCTGCCCCCCCATTGGATGTGGTATTATTACCCAACACTTGTTGCCATACGTAGTGGCCGCTCGTGGCGTCGGCGTTGAATCGGATGCCAAAGTCTGATGTGGCTCCGTTTACATCGCTACGTGCGGTATAGAACCCGCGCAGAGCCTTGTAGCCAGATGGCACGCTGATTGTAATCCCGGAGGCGGAGCTGGAGAGGACCTGAGAGCCGATTAGTGTCATCGCGCCAGAACTCGGCGCTTGCCATGTTGCCGTTGTACTACTGGTTGCCGTCAGGACTTGCCCATTGGCGGGCGTCCCAGAAATAGCCACGCCTTGGATCTTGGCAACCGTAGGGTTTGGATAAGTACTGCCAGCAAGATCTCCACCCGCCGCTCCGGTGGGCGCTCTGCTATTGGTGGTTGTCGGGTCATTAGCGGATAAGGCATTGCCTGCTCCTGAACCGGCAGCCCCAACAACCGGCACTTGCCCAAACGCCGCCGCGTCAGTGGCAACAGTTCCGTTGGCAAGACCGGTAATCTTGTGCGTGTTCATCGTAACATTGCCTGCTGTTGCATTGGCATTGGCGATGGCGGAGAGGTCGGTTGTGCTAGCCAATGCTCCTACCTGCGCAGCAGTGTAGTCGCCGCTTTGTGCGGTGACTGCACCCGTGCGGGTGAAGACAGACGAGACGGGGGCGCTAGCCGGTGTCTGCCAATTGGCAGCTGTACCACTTGTGGCTGTTAGCACTTGCCCATTGGACGGAGCAGCGGCGCCGTTCACAACAACTGTTGTGGTGCTTGAGCTGAGCGCATTGGCGGTCGTTGCTGTTGACGCGGTAGTAGCGTTGGTGGCGCTCGCAACAGCCGAAGTTATCTGAGAGCCCGAGATAGATTTGTTTGTCAGAGTTTGTATGTCGGTCGTACCGACAACTGCTCCGGCTGGCGTAGCTACGGTTGTCATGGCCGCAGTGCCATTACCGACAACTAGCCCGGAGAGCGTTCCGGTGCCGGTACCACCTTGTGAAACGGGAAGGGCGCTGGACAGATGGGTGGCAACAATCTGGGGCGATGTTGCACTACCAGCGAGGTCGCCCGATAGCTGTACGATACCCTTGCTGCTGGTGGTTGCATCGGGCGTGCCGGCGCTTACTGCATTGTCTACGTAGGTTTTTGTTGTAGCATGGCTGCCCAATGTTGGCGCAGGCATGAGTGGCGAAGATTGGAAGGTTTTGGTGCCGGCAATAGCCTCCGCGCCGGTCGTGTGGACGACGTTTGCATCGTTTGCTTTTGTGGCAAGGCTACCGGATGATTTTAGAGTGCCGTCCGGGTTGTGCTCTACGCTTAAAAAATCATTGAGGACATCACCCCACGTACCGTTGTCTTGACCGGGCGTCGGTAAGCGTGACATCAATAGCCCTTTATATGCTCAATCATATTTATCTAAGTATACCAAAGCGTAAGCGCGAGAAACAATTTCCCAGATGCTCCATTCAAGGCACGGCGCCAACAATACCCAAAGTAGCGATCATCTAGTTCCGGCCCAATACCTTGAAGACCAACAGGAGATAGATATTAGGCTAAGTCGAGCTGTTTGACTACGCTCTTTTCGCCATTAAAAAATGAATCTCCGGCTTGCAGCGCAATTCTCCAAGCGTCTACCACTTTCTGCCGATCAAGTTTCATGGATTCAAACCATGCTGGAGCTGAGACTGGATTGGGGCTGGTGTATGAACCCCAAGTCGCTATTTCATACAGTATAGGTATCGCATCCATGCCTGTTGTGGTTAACGTATATATTGTCTTGCGTTTATCGGCGTCATCTTGCGATTTTTGGATTATCCCCACCTTCTCTAGGTGAACTAGTCGCTCGGATAGAACGCTGGAACCAATTTTTTCATCCGAATCCATGAACTCCCCAAACGTTTTCTTGCCTAGGGCGGCCATGTCGCGATAAATTAGCATAGACCATGTGTCGCCAAAGATCTCAACAGTGAAGTTTATGGGACAATGTGATCTAGTATCTGTTCGCTTCATCAGGGCAGCATAGCAGGAATTACTTTTATCATCAAATTAATCATGATAAGCTGGGCGTAACCATCAACCCAATAAAAAAGGAACTCTGCATGCCAAAAATCGTAACTTTTCTTTGGCTGAACGACCAAGCGGACGAAGCGGTCGACTTGTACGTATCGCTGTTTGAAGATGCGAAAATAACAAACACGTCATATCTCACAGAATCAGTGGCGGAAATGGCCGGAAAGAAAGCCGGAGATGTATCGTCAGTAGACTTTGAAATAGCTGGTCAAAACTTTACGGCGCTCAATGGCGGCCCAATGTACAAGCTTACCGAGGCCGCCTCGATACTGGTAGGCTGCAAGACCCAAGAAGAGATCGACAAACTTTGGGACGCACTGTCCAAAGACGGCAACGTATTGTCTTGCGGATGGGTTACAGATAAATATGGCGTAACCTGGCAGATTGTGCCGGACAACCTAGACGAAATGATGCGCGACCCAGATCAGGCTAAAGCCAATCGGGTGAGCGAGGCTATACTTAGCATGGAGGGCAAACTGGATAAAAGTGAGCTCGAAAAAGCCTATAAAGGCGAATAATAATTGCAACTGTTGCAGGAGTTCGTGGATGGTTACCGGGCTGTAGGTAAGCACTGGCGTTTGTAGGTCTAATAAATTGGTGGCTTTTATGTTATTGTATAATTAATGACTCAGCAAATCTCTATCTCTTGCCCGGGGTATACCATTGCAGCCGATTGGCACGAGGGCAAAACAAATCAAAAAATCATTCTTACATTCGTAGGCTTTGGTTCTAGCAAAAAAAGTAACTATGACTTCATGGTAAAGCTTGTTGATATGACTGGCGTGAGCGCGCTTGTGGTAGACTTTTCAGGTCACGGCGAAAGCCCACTGAATGTTGACGAAACAATGCCCGCACAACATCTACTCGAAGCGACCAAAGCATACGATTGGATCAAGGCTAACTATCCAGAGAGTGCCGTTTACGTTATGGGCACGAGCTATGGCGGCTTTATGGCGGCCTATCTTACTCGTTTCCGCCAGGTAGAAAAGTTGATTCTACGGACTCCAGCCATCTATGAGCCAAGTTCCTTCTATACCGAGCATCGCTTGATCGACAAAATCCTCGTCCGTGAATATCGTAAAGATACTGAAGCGCTTAAAAACCATCCTATCTTTCTGCAGCCAGCTGTAAGAGAAATGTCAACGTACCTTGTTATTCACGGTGAAGACGAGAGCATTCCTCGGGAAACGACTGATGTATACAAATCAGCATTCGATGCAAAGATCTACCTGGCCGAAGGGTTTGCTCATGCATTCCGCGACCCAGCAAACCCACAAGAGAACATAGCTGCCTATTACGATGCTCTAGCTGCGTGGTTAGGCCAGTAGTCTTTAGCTTGATTTTATCGATAGAATACGTTACCTTAATCAAGTTGTCTGCAACCTGATTCGCAACAACAAATCCAGTCGACGAAGGGTGATCCATGAACCTGTCGTGGGGCCATTATGACGACCCCGATACGCTGCAAGGGCTGGCGCAGTATAAGGCTTCGGGCCTTACATTACGCACGCCGAGTGATATTCAGCAATTGAGGCCTTCCGGCATTCAAAGCGTCGCTTACGCCTGTAGCGCCTTGCTGGACAGTACCTACAAAGGGAACTATCCGCAAAGCACCAAAGACGTCGATGCACTCGCCGCGAGCATGGCGAAGGGAGACACTCTTCTGTTCATGTTGCTTGACGGCGAGGAAGCAGTCGCCATCGCTAGTCTCATCCGCCGATCTAACAGTATGCGGGGCGATCTCCAGTTTGTTGAGCTGAGCAAAGCCGCAAAGCTCCCGGGTGATAAAGCTGCCGCTGTTCGAGTACGACATCTGTCAAAGTATCGTCTCATATGGGCAGACAAGCATTTGCCCGATGCGAGCTTCCTTTACGGCTCTCCGCGAGCCGCAAAGGAAGGCCGAGACGGTGCGCCCGGCGGCAAGTCAGCTCAAAGCGTGTGGTGGGGCGGCCGTCAACATGGTGCTGTGTTGCCACTCGTGGCGACCAATGTAGGGTGGAACTTCCGTGTCGGGGGCATTGAGCCGTTGACGGGTTTTACTGCCCCGATGCAAGCTGGCGCATGGCTTAGGTCGGCTAGCGCTGAGCGGGTCTTCGTTCCAAGCCGCATGGTGGAGTACTCCCTGCGAACCCTTCTTACCGAGGGAACAAACGGAGCGCTTTCACCTATGCTGGGTACCACATTGGATACTCGCGAGGATGAGCCTGTCTTTCGTGAGGCTCGTCCGGCATTGGCCGACATCGTCACCAAGTACTACGTGACGGACAGTGCAGTTCATCTGGCTACACGATCTGCTCGTGAGGTCAGTGATCAGCTTTCTGGCACAATCAGCCAGAAGGTGATCGTCGAGACTGACGTCGCGTCAACGCCCCATGGTGCACGCGTTATGCGCTGGCTGCTGGCAAACGGGTGGACATTCGTGGGATGGCAGCCATCCGAGGTCATCTTCGGCGGCATCTGTCCGATGTTTGCACGAGTGAACCCCGAATTGGCGCATGAGCTGATCGAGCCCGTGCATCACTCGCAGTACTTCGACAGCGGTGGCCTTCGCTGCACGAAGGAAGTGCTGGACGCTATGTACGAGGAGATGCGCAACAAGGCGTTCTCCGCCAACATCCGCTGAAGGAGCGTCACATGTCTCGCGTCGTTTTGCTCGAAAATCCGGTACTTCAGTACCGCCCGAACAGCAGCGTGCCCGTGAATATCAAGGCAGTCGCTGATCGCATCGACAGCCACCTCGGGTGTGGAGCTGGCAGAACATACTTCGTACCCTTCGCCGCAGTTCACGCCAACCTCGCTCTCGATAGGGGCATCTCGGGAATCGGTGACCTCTACGGAGGCATCGTCCGACACCCCGAACACGCAGACAAGGCCATCCTGCACGCGCTGCCGTCGCGTGACGCACAGCGCCCGGGTTGGTACTCGGCCCGCTTCGCCCGGCACGTGGAGGCCGTCGCCCTTCCGGGTTACACTGCCTTCACGATCGAGGACGCGGTGCGGGCATATCGCTTGATGCGGAGTGATGATCTCACCGTTCGTCTCAAGGATCCGGCCAGCACGGGCGGCCTCGGTCAGCATTTCATTGGTACCGAGGCCGCACTGGTCGGTATTCTGGCGCAGTACGAAGCGAAACTGGCGAAAACCGGTATCGTTCTCGAAGCCGACCTTCATGGGCCGGTGACCATCACGATCGGCTACGTCAACATCGACGGAGCCATCTATACGTGGCACGGCCGACCGTATGACGTCAGTCACGACGGCATGATGCGGTTCGGTGGTAATGAGCTAACTGTCGTTCGTGGAGGTCTCGACGTATTGCATAGGTACGCCAAGGACCCCCACGACCGGCTCGCAGTCGATCAGGCAAAGCGCATTTTCGATGCGTACAGCCTGCTCGGGACGACCATTTCGCGCGCCACCCTGGACGTCGTTCAGGGAATGTCGTGCAATGGGGCGTTTCTGTCGGGTGTCACCGATCCGTCCCTACGGCCCAGCGCGTCGTCGGCGGCTGAAATCCGCGCCGTCGAAGCTCTCACGGACAACCCGGAGGCTACAGTGGCAAAGACCAGGCTCACCTACGACTACTGGAAGAGCATCAAGAGGCGCCCCGAACAGGAGCTGTTCGTGGATCATTCTCGTATGAGGATCCTGGTTGAGCTGGTGCACGTCGACTAGCCTGCCACAATCCTAGGCATCACAAAATGCCTCACGCCGTTTGACGCCACAGCATTCACGGCCACCCTCCGTCTCGCACCGCGCTACTAGCGCGTGCGGGGCGGAGGGATTTTACTTCATGGCAGGAGTTCGCGGACAACTGCTGAACTTTAACGGTAGAAGTAGAGTGTGGTGCAAGCAGGTTCCGGAACTTCTGGATGGTGCTGAAAACGAGAACTTCGACACTGCACGGGCGGGTATCGGCTGAAACAAGCCTTATGCTAGAGGTAAGGTGATTAACGTTGGCTTTTGGCCGCATATAGCACGCGCCAATAACTACTAGCCGCCAAAATTTATATTCGACACCTCCTAGATAAGTGCTATTAAGGAATGGATATCCTCGCTCGTATTGTCCCATGAGACTACGAATCGCACTTCGCCAGGACTATTCCAGTCATAGAATACATGGCCAAATTTGCGAAGGTTTTGCGTTACCGCCTCAGGTAGGATACAAAATATTTGATTTGTCATGATAGGTTGCGTAAATGTTATGTCGGCATTTAGTTTTTTACGTAGATTTTCAGCTAACTGCTTAGTTAGTTGGTTGCTATATAGCGCGTGCTTAAGCCATAGCTCGTCTTTTAGATATGGGATAAATTGCCCTGCAGTATAGCGCATCTTTGACGGTAATTGCATTGCCTGTTTTTGCATACGTGATCTATCGCTCTGTGGTGCATTGAAGACTACGACTGCCTCTGCGTTCATAAGACCATTTTTAGCACCACCAAAAGATAAGACATCGACTCCAGCATCCTTTGTAATTGAGCGAAGCGAAGAGTTTATTGCTGCAGCTGCATTGGGTAAACGACAGCCATCCATATGTAGGTACATATCATTTGCATGACAGAAATCCGCTATCTTCCTAATTTCGCCTGGTGTGTAGTATGTCCCATACTCAGTAGTATTTGCGATAGATACTACTTTTGGAAGGGGTGAGTGAAAGCCCAACTCCTTACGTAAAGCAACCTCAGCCTCAACATCTTGAAGCCGTACTTTGCCGTTCTCGTGGGGCACGGTGAAAATATGTGCTCCTAAATGCGCGGAAGAGGCACCCGTTTCTTCTTCAAAAACATGTGAAACCGAACTGCACACGATAGCATCATACGGATGCTCAAGTAGAAGCGAGAGCCCCAGGATATTTGCTCCCGTGCCAGTAGGTACGAATAGCACTTCAGATTCCCCGAACGTCTGCTGAAATAATTGTCGAGCCTCTTCAGTGACTGCATCAGCTCCATAACCTGGCATATGGCCCTGTGCATTTATATCCTGCAAGAACTGCAAAATAGCAGGATCTACACTCGAGAAATTATCACTTCCAAAAGTGCGAACTACGTTTTTCATGACTGACCCCCTACCATAATTTCTTTGGCGGGCGGAAAAGCGTTATAGCCGGTCGCCCGTAGGGATGCTGCATACGCGCCGACGTCCTCAATAACAAGCAGATCTCCTATGTGCGCTTTTGGCAGTTGGCGTGGCTGTAAGATCTCGGCATTCCCAGGAGCAACAGTAAGAACATCTCCGGATTCACAGTTGTGGCCAACAACGATGTAATGAGCTTGCCCTTTATTGTCATTTAAAACTCGAATGTCATGCTGCGCACCGTATAATGTTGGCCGGAGAAAATCATTCATGCCAGTGTTAGTACGAAGAAACGTGTAGCCTTCTGGCCCCGTATCGACAATATCAACAATTTCAGCAAGCAGTGTTCCGGCGTGCGCTACAAGCCATGTCCCAGGCTCGATTTCCAGATGCAGTTTACGACCTGTTTGTTTGTAGAAATGTTCGAGCCGCTCGGCAAACATGGACATGATATTGGACATATCAGCTTCTTGCTCACCTTCGGCGCGTCGTACTTTGTATCCACCGCCCATATCTAAGGTCGTTACGGTAGGCATTTGTAAAGCAATGGCAAGAGATGCATCGATGGCATCTTTCCAAGACTTAGAATCAGCGCCTGATCCGATGTGCGTATGTAGCCTGTCAACAATAACACCTGCAGCGTCTGCCATTGTCAGGGCTTGCTCAAGGTATTCATACCAGATGCCGAAGCTCGCCGACACACCCGCAGTTGTTGTGCGGTTGTTGTGTCCTGAACCCACGCCGGTGTTGATTCGTAGCGCAACGCGAGCTCCTGGGCTAGCCGCGTCAATAAAAAGTTGCAGCTGGTGCAAGGAAGTAGCAACAAATTGTACGTTTGCAGCTAACAAATCGGAAAGATTGTGCGCTGGCTGCTGAGAAGAGAGACTTATTTTTTCGCCGCTGATGCCAAGATCAAGTAGCATCTCTGCCTCATAACTTGAACTGGCGTCAAAATGTAGGCCTTCGGTATTAAAAAGGCGAATTATATCTGGGTGTGGGTTCGCTTTGACTGCGTAGCGTGTCGTTAACCCAAACGGCAGGGCGAGGCTCTTCAATTGCCGAGCCCGTGCCCTTAATTCGTTAGTGCCGTATATATAGAGTGGAGTGCCATGTGCCTGTGCTAGTGATTTTGCCTGTGTCGATGATATATTCATAATTCATCTAGCATACATCCTGTGGGCCGTAGTGTTAAATATTTGGATATATTGATATAAATTGTATATTTTGCTATATTTATAACAATTATGATAACAGTCGCACAACTAGTTCAAGATGCTCTTCTGCATGATGACGTTGCCCTAGCCGCAGCAAAGGAGGGCTGGTTAAATCTATCATCATACGCGAGGACACTACAGCCCGACATTCAGGAACGGCTATTCAAGGAGGTTCAGGAAGGAACGATAATAACTGCCCTATCCCGCATTGTCTCAGATCTGGAAGATAGCAAAAGACCAGCACGCAATGTTATCCAGAGCCTTTCAGTCCACTCCAACCTTGAAGGTATGACATTTGAGCGGACTGATGAGGTGTCGGAAAGAATTCGAAGCATCTACTCTACAATACACATGACCAATAAGTCCTATCTTACTATTACGCAGGGTATCAATGAGGTGACGATTATTGCTGAATCGCAAGTAGCACAGTCATTCCGGGATGACCTTAGAGATACCCAAAAGGTTTATGATAAAACGAACCTTGTTGGAATTACTGCGAAGTTTAAAATAGGCTACCTGGAAATCCCCAACCTTATTTTTTCTTTAACGCAACGTTTGGCGCACAGAGACATAAATATTATTGAAATTGTATCCACTGCAACTGAGCTCACCTTCATCATAGAGAAGAAGGATCTCTCTACCACACTGTCTCAACTTCAGAAGGATATATGATTTATGAGAGCGCAAGGGTTTGCGAACAAGACAAGTGCCCCAAAATTTGAGGCATTTCGTATCTGAGCTAGACTTCGATCCTGCCGATCCTAATACAGTCCATCAAGATGTACGCAATGACGGGCGTAACTGTCGAAGCTGTAGCAGCCAGTATACCCCGATGCAGATTCCCCATAACGGGAGAGCAAAGCCAGCGACACGTTCCCACCCTCCGTATCCAAGCCCAGCATACGGTGGCATACCATCCATAAAGGACCCAATCATACCGATGACGCCCCACGCTAGGGTGAACCAGCCAAGCCTGGGTCGTATTTTTAGGGCAGCAAAGCCGAGCAGAATAAGGCCCATATTTAGGGAAAAGATTGCAAGCCCACCCGAAAGGCTATGGAGGAATGGATTAAGATTGAGCGGCGAAAAACCCGCGACAACTTCCTCTATACCCCCGAAGAAAAGAAGCCCTAACCCCGTTTTGCGCAATTTTTTACCCGGCCAGAGAGGTCGAAGGACTAGTATTACCGCAAGCATGATCAGCGCCCCGCTAAGGACAAACGTCGTATCCATTACTGCGTGGAGTGGCGAGCAAACATAGAACCACTGATTCGTCTGTGGCTCCTTAAAATTGCCGCAGGCTGTTATGCCGAGCGAGCTTATAGATTGCCTTTTGGCACTATACGGCGCCGTAACGCTCAATTGACTGACGGCTTGTCCCACAAAGAAAACTACGAGCAAAAGCATACAAATCAAACCCCGCGTAAACCATCTGCGCTGTGCGGGGTCGGCTGCAATATATCCAGGCAATTGCATCAGAAATCTCCTTATACTATACTGATTAGTACGATCGTACTAATCATAACGCAGAATGAAGCGACTAACAACTCAAATCCGCACAACCTATACTCCACGAAACGTTATTACCGTCACGCAGCGAGAAATTATGCAATGTGCCATGGAAATGATGGCGGAAGTGGGTTACGCACAAACCACTATTGGCTCAGTAAGCAAGCGGCTCGGTATAAGTAAGGGCGTCATACAATACCATTTTCCGAGTAAGGAGGAGCTCATTCAGGAAACCATCGCTTATATATACGCGACAGCGCGAGACTACATGTCGTCTCAGATTTGGAATACAACCGACGAATGGAAGCAAATTTGCAGCTTTATACAAGTGAGTTGCCAGTTTTATCAACAGTATCCTATGCATATAAAAGCATTGCAGGCAATACGGACAAACTTCCAGCCGACCAGGCATACAAGCCTTGCGCAAACTCTCTACGAACAGGAGCTGGCTGACCTTACGGGTATTTTTACGTCAGGCCAAACGAAGGGAATATTCCGCACTTTCGATCCAGATGTTATGGCACTAACGCTCCGACTGGCCCTTAATGGAGTCGTGACATGCATATACGGCCAACCAAACTACGACGTACAAAAGCATGCCGATGAGCTTGTCGCATTATTTGAGCTAGCATTATTAGGGCGTACGGCCTAACGTTTGGCTCGTCTGCACTCATGTTTAAAATCAACAAATACACTTCATTTCACAGAGGTATTTTAAGTTTAATTCGTATCTTACCTTAACTCTGTAAAACGGCTTATGATGAAGAACGCCCGACCCGGGCATTCTCCACTATAGGGAATGACTCGGGTACGGGCACGTACATGAGCTAGAAGCCACGCCATTCTCTTAGGAACATCCACGCGCCCCAGGCCATCATCACGCCCGCTGCGATCATAATACTTGGAACAATCCAGTCTGTGGGTTGCCATAGTGGGTCGAGGATAATGCTGGCTGCGATCACCAAGATGAATAACGAAGCGAGTAGGAATATAAAGAAGTAAACCTTGGACTCGCCCTTTGTGAGGCGGTCGTCGTCTTCAGGCATGATCACTCCCCTGCTCGATGAGTACATCTCACTCTAGAGACGTTTTTATTATATAACAAATTAATTAAAATACAATAGTAAGCTGTCGGTGAGAGTAAAAAAATCTACAATCACATCTGTAGACTTTCAATAATTTCTTGGCAGGAGTTTCAGCCTGTAGTCCAAACTATGCGGTGGGATGAAATCGAAAAAGATGTCAAAGATAATGGCAGGGAAGCAGAGCTTAAGATTGAAATTGAGATGATATGTGAGCTATTAGACGATTGAACCATTAGTCGGAGATGCCTACAAAAGTTAGTGACCCTGCTTTCCACGTCGCATAGCGTTTTTTAGGATACTCAAAGAAAGTTACGGTTAAGTGCTTGTTAGTTTGAAATCGCGAGTCCTGCTCCTGCCGCTTGCTTGATATTGTATTGACTATCGCGAGCAGCTGCGCTTCTTCCCGAGAGTCACCGGCGTACAGTACGACCTCGCAACCCACACGGTGCTGCTTATAAACCCATATTGAGGTGACGGCGTCGTGTGTTTCCCGTGCGGTTTTTGATAACGCTCGTATGTCATCATCAGCATCAAGTAATAGGGTTACATTTGAAAGCTCTTCTATTAGCGCTTCGATATTATGAAAAACATCCTCCCAGTCGACGTTCGCAAATCTGTCTAAAACATTCACTGTTTCGCCATGGGCAATTTTGTTTCTGGCGCGTATTGCGATATTTACCTTATCGAAATCGATGCCCTTTAACCAACTCTGATGGATAACAAGTGGTAAAATTATGCCCAACTTATCTTGAAAGCGGGTATTATCTGACTTCAGAAATTCTTTAATAGCCTTGTCGGTAGAGGGCCTGTTGAGCTTTTGTTTTAACTTCTTATTCAGGTATTCCTGCAGAACCTGTTCTAGGGCAGTAGTGTAATTAAATACTGCCAATCGCAAATTATCGTTTTTTCTCGCCTCAATTGCCTGAGTCAGTAGTTCCTCGGTCACCGTAATTGGCTTACCTTCTTCAAGCCACTCGCTAGCATCCTCCAGCTCCGGGCTATCGATATGGAGGGTACGCGACACAAATAACCCACTATATGAGCTTAATAGGCCTGCAAGCCCGCCCGTTGTCGGGTAGACATAATCCTTATATCGTCCGCTAGTCCCATGTCGATATTTAGTTCCCCATGTCTTAAGTTCTGATTGAGCATTTTTGGATGTATTCGATATGGGCGTAAATTGCCAGGCTTTCAGGCGACCTCTGTAAACTTCAACTGTTCGGTTATGGATACGCTGTATGTCCTCATATAGCTTTACGGTAAGGTCGTCGAGTTGAATATCCGACGGATACCGTGAAGGGGTGGAACAAAAAATTGTATAAATAATCTTATCGATTGCTCGATAACTGCGATACATCGGAAGTTTTTCGTCATTTATTGTACGCAGGTCACCGGTTAATTCGGCTCTCGCACGTAAACGCCCATTGATATTTATAGCAATAGGAGGTATTGCAAAACTGGCATTCCCAGACCAAACCCATATGTCGATTGGCACAGAACATCGTATAACAAACATGGCCTAAATATATCAGACCCGTTTAGCAACTAAAAACATGTATAGTGTGTTTGGACCGTCCTGTCACCCCATGTGCATAAACCAAAAAATCCAAACCGTTTTACAGGTCTGGATTTCATCGCGTTCTATATGGCAGGAGCCTGAGTTCACTAATCGAATTTTTCTTGTCGATGATACAGAGATCAGTGTGAGGGAAATACGTACCTTAATTGACGATGACGAGGAGGCAAATCGTGATTAATTTATTTCGTCATTTTAGCCGTCCTGCTGGTGAATTATTGACCTCGCAGCTCCATGACCAGTCTTCGTTCTATAAGGCGTTTGTACGCGATCTAAATGGTGCTAAGCGCGATATCATTATAGAGAGTCCATTCATGACGACGAGGCGTGTTGAACCGCTCTTGCCAATACTCGCAAAGGCTATCAAGCGTGGAGTGAAAATCACTGTCGCCACTCGTGATCCGTATGCTCACAACCCGCCCTATGACGGATTCGCTATAGATGCTATTGCCGAGCTTCAAAGTGTTGGCGTAGAGGTCATATATATCGGCAATCATCATCGTAAATTAGCCATCATTGATACAACCATTCTTTGGGAAGGCAGTCTCAATATTCTCTCTCAGTATGACAGCTGTGAAATTATGAGGAGGTCTGCTTCAACTCAATTGGCAAAACAGATGATAGCTTTTATCAGAACGCATGGCTATCTAGAGTCTTGATCGCGTCGAGATGGAAGTTGCACCTTTAGGTGTTCCTTCTCCTTCACTTTCTGTCGGTGACGACGCCAGCGATAATAGATGTAGAGCAAAAGCAGCAGCAGGAGCGGCAGCCACCACAGCCAGTACCAGCTAACCTGGGAGGATTGCTCTTTTAGTGTCAGATCGACGTGTAATTCCTCAACTCCTTTGTGAAGTGTCACTGGGGTTGAGGCGAGTTTACCGTTATATTCCACAGTCGCAGTATGATCGCCGATTTCAACATTTGCAAATTTCACCATACCATCTTTGTCTGTGTAACCAACTCGTGGAGTGGAATGAAGTGTCACTTTTGCCCCCTGTATTATATTTCCGTTTGTATCACGAACAACTATGATAACCGTTGTTGTGTCGCCAGTTCCTTGGGTTTGCTCGGGCTTAGCTGCCGCACCTGAGGGTGAAGAGCTGGAAGGTGCTGGCTGCAGAGATGGAGCGGGAGTCGGTGCTACGTAAGTAAGGTCTGTTGACGTATGCGTCGTTGGAGTATTGCTGCTATTCGTACTCGGAGAAGGGCTTGGGGAAGGACTCGGTGTAGGGGTTGTTGGAACTGGTGTGTCGTCAGGAATAAAGACGTCCAAGATAGCACTTGCACCAGATAAATTACCTGCCGCATCACGAAGATATAGACGGAAATAGTAATGGGCATTCTTCGGCAAACTAGCGAAATAATTGGATAAATTGTCAGTATCTAGATCATTAAAGGTGGCAAATCCTGGGTCTGACGACGATTCTAGTCGATATGGAATCAAGGGGTGCGGATGAGCGTCAGTGCTCACATCCCAGCCGATGGTAGCCGTGCCGACACCAGCAGTTCCGACCAAGTGAGGTTTTGCGGGGGCAGCAGGTGGAGTGGTGTCATAAGTAAAGGTTGGACTTGGCAGCGTATACCAGGCGCTACTGGCACCACCGTTATCTTCGGCGCGAACACGAACGTAATAGTCACCATCAGGCAGGACTGTTGAGCTGGTACCCGTCACGTACGTACCTCCAGTTTCCTGGTAGGTATACGTTCGTGTTCCGGCGGCTGCGAAGGTGCTGCGGTAGTCAATCATGGGGCTGGTAAAGCTGCTATCGTCGGCAAACTGAATACGGTACCGTAGCTGATCACCAGCGTTCGGGTCACTCAAAGTAGCCGTTACCGTTGCGCCGCTCAGACCGCTTGTCGATAGTTGTGGACTGCCTGTAAACTTAGGTGCGGATACACTCGATGGGATATTTGGTGCAGCATTGGAAATGTCTACCGTCAGCGTCGACCCATTGACGACTGCCGGGTTATTGCCGCCTTCGGTGGCGGCACCGACGTCTACCGATTGGGCAATAGTTGCACCGTTGCTGGCATTCGAGGCGACAGTAAACGCAAAGCTCACCGTACAGGTTTCACCTGCATTAATCACGAGATTCGTATAGCTAATTGATGTTCCCGTAGCCGACTGACCGGGAGTGTTGCCGCAGCTATCAAGCATAATACCGGTGAGGCTTTGACCAGGTGCGCCGAGTGAATAGCTGAAGTGCACGCCAGTGGCTTGACCATCACCACTATTGCTAATTTTGGCCTGCATATTGATGGTCTGACCCAGGCTGACAACGTTATCATCGTCATCATCGCTTAGCATGACCGCCAGCTGTGGTGTTGCATCAATGGTCAGTGTATTACTGCTCGGCGATGCGCCCGAACCGCCTTCGCTTGGTGCGCCAATCGTCACTGTGCTATTGATGGCCGTGTCTTCGTCCAGTGGACTATGGAGCGTGACTTCAAAGTAGACGACACAGTTAGTGCCCACAGCAATATCGAGATCACCGATAGTCAACTGGCTGCTGGTCGAGCTATCCGTATGGCTACTGCCGCAATTCGTAAAGATAAATGAGCTGGTGTCTAGCGTGCCACTAGCCCCGATCGTATCTGCCAGCGAGACACCCGTTGCCTGACCATTGCCCGTATTCTTGATCGTTAGCGTATACCCAATCTTTTCACCTGGTTTGAGTGTACTACCGTTCAGATCGCTCACGGCCAGGGTCGATGTAGAGAGTATTGGCGTCGCATCAACAGTCAGCGAATTAGATGTCAGAGACGCGCCGCTCCCACCTTCGGTCGCCGCGCCAATGGTGGCCGTATCGCTAATCACCGTGCCGTCATTAAGCGGTGTATGAAGCGTGCCGCTAAATGTAATCACGCAGTTGGTGCCAACGGCAACTTGCAGTCCGGTGATATCTAGTGCGCCGGAGGTTGAATTGTTTGTCGTTCCGCTGCCGCAATGGCTGAGGCTAAACGAACCTGTCGATATGTCGACATTACTATTGATCGTGCTCGCGGCAGAAATTCCCGTGGCATTACCGTCACCAGTATTAATGAGAGTAAGCGTGTAGTTCACTGGATCACTAGGCGCAAGCATTCCACCATTGCCGTCGGCAATCGCTAAGGTCGAAGTGGCAAGATTAGGTGTCGCATTGACCGTAAAGGTGCTTGAATTTACGGCTGATGGGTTGTTGCCACCCTCTGTAGCCGCTGCGACATCAGCACTCACCGCAAAGGTGGCATTTTCGGTGCCCGGTGAGTTGACTGCTTCGTCAAAGGTGATGACGCAACTGTTAGTTGTCGCGACTGCCAAGTTAGAAAGCGTCAGGGTTGGATTACTATAGGAATTTCCGGCTGATCCGCCACAATTTGTAAACTGAATATTTTGTGGACTGCCGACGGCCGAAGGAATGGTTACAGCGGCTGATGTCGTGCCAGTGCCGTTGCCCGTGTTGCCGATCGTGAGAGTGAACTGAACCGTCTGGCTAGGTGTCACGGTATTGTCAGCGTCATTGTCAGTCAGAGTTACTCCAAGATTTGGTATTGTCGCAACTGTCAGTGTGCTGGCCGACACGGGCGCAGGGTTATTGCCGCCTTCGCTCGCTGCTGTTGCATCGGCGCTATCTGTGATCGACGCGCCGCCGCTGGCATTCGCGTTGGCGGTAACATGGAATGTGACGACACAGGGCGTGCCAACCGCAACAGTCAGGCCAGTAATAGTGACACTCGTCGTGCTGTTATTGGTATAGCTTGAGCCACAGCCACTGAAGCCGAATGTGCCTGGACTACCGATTGGGCCGCTTGGACTATCAGTGAGCGCTATGCCAGTTGCTTGGCCGTTGCCCGTATTCGTAAGAGTTGCAGTGTAGGTAATGTCTTGGCTTGGTGTGACACTATTATCGCTGTCGTTTTCAGCAAAAGTCACACCCAGGGTTGGAGTGGCATCAATCGTTAATGTATTTGAGGAAGGCGTCGCACCGCTACCACCTTCGGTTGCGGCGGTCACTGTCGCACTACCGTTAATTGCCGTGCCTTCGTTGAGCGGACTGCCGAGCACACCGCTAAACGTAATCACGCAATCAGTGCCAACGGCAATTTGCAGGTTGGATGTGGCGAGCGCACTGGTTGTTGATGTACTACTTGCACTGCCGCCACAATTACTAAAGCTGACCGTGTTTGTCGTCAAAGTAACATGACTATTCATGGTACTGCTGGCACCGACGCTGCTGGCCGACCCGTCGCCAGTATTTTTGATCGTCAGTGTGTAATTGACGGTCTCGCCAGGTGCTAATGTGCCACCATTGGCATCGGCAACAGCAAAGGTCGAGGTCGAAAGATTTGGCGCCGTATCAACCGTGAGTGTGTCTGATGGGACGCTCGATGGGTCATTACCACCTTGCGAGGCTTGGGCGACATCGGCGTTGACGACGAGCGCTCTGCCTTCGGTATTTGGTGAGCTGACGGTCAAATTAAACGTCACGACACACGATGTCGATGTGCCTACTGACAAACTAGAAAGTGTCAGCGTCGGTGCGCTATACGAACTCGATGCCGAACCACAGTTTGTAAAGTTAATACTGGCTGGACTACCAACACCAGTCGGAATAGTGACCGCCGCGCTGGTTGTCCCGGACACCCCACCACTATTAGAAATAGTCAGCGTGAATTGGACGGTCTGGCCAGGCGTGACGGCATTATCCGCGTCATTGTCCGTGACAGCTGCCGACAAGTTTGGCAGCGACACAACCGTTAACGTCGAGGCTGATGCTGGCACCGGATTGTTGCCGCCCTCTGTCGCGCTGGAGACATTAGCGCTATCGACAATTGTACTGCTGGCGCTGGCGTTACTATTGACTGTCTCGTGGAAGGTCACGACACAAGGCGTGCCGACCTGAATAGCGAGCCCCGTAATATCGACGCTCGAACTACTGTTATTTGTGTAGCTCGATCCACAGTTTGAGAAAGAAAAGCTGCCCGGACTACCAACGGGGCCAGTAAATACGTCCGTCAGCGGCACACCAGTTGCCTGACCATCACCGGAGTTTGTAATCGTAATGGTATACGTCACGTCTTGGCTAGGGCTAACTAAATTATCTGCGTCGTTTTCGGCTGAGGTGACTGCCAGGATTGGTGTCGCATCAACGACTAGCGTGGTTGCGTTGACATTGGCAGGATTATTACCACCCTGTGATGCCTGGGCGACATCAACGCCCACTGTCAGGTTGGTGCCTTCGTTAAGCGGTGAATTGACTGTGACTGCAAACGTAATGGTACAGATATTAGCCGCCGGAATACTAATTGATGAAATCGTCAGCGTCGGCGCACTATACGAGGAGCCTGGACTACCGCAGTTGGTGTACGTGATACTTGAAGGTGTTCCCATGCCCGTTGGTATGGCGCTCGTCAGTGACGTGGTGGCGTCGGTCTGGCCACTGTTTTGTATATTGACTGTGTACGTGACCGATTGGCCTGGATTCACAAAGCCATCAGCGTCGTTTTCACTGACGCTTGTTGATAGGCTTGGCGGAGTTGCGGTAACACCGATCAGCAGCGTACTCGCAGAAACCGCTGCTGGATCATTGCCACCCTCACGCGCGGCTGTCACATCTGCACTGTTTGTGACCGAACCGGATGTCGCCCCGCTATTCACTGTCACCGTGTAGCTAATAACACAGGGCGTGCCGACGGCAATTGACAGTGACGCGATTGAAATAGATGGCAACGCGGAGGTATCAACATACGTCGTAGATGCGCCACAATTCGTTAGTGTTCGTGCAGAGAGCGACCCCACTGGTCCGCTAATCGTGCTGGCTAGGTCAACGCCAGTGGCATCATTTTGGCCGCTATTTGTGATAGTCGTTGTATAGGTAACGACCTGATTAGCTACGACCACGTTATCCGAATCATTTTCGGTGTTGGTCACGCTAAGGATCGGGTCTTTGTGAACAACCATCGGGGTTGATGACGGACTACCGCTGATACCACCTGCATTCCCCGGTACGATACTCGCGCTGTTCAGGATCGTTGTTCCAGCCGCTGTGCCAGATTTAACAGTTGCCCGGAAT
Organism: uncultured Candidatus Saccharibacteria bacterium; assembly: GCA_965225085.1. Lineage (GTDB taxonomy): Bacteria > Patescibacteriota > Saccharimonadia > Saccharimonadales > EFPC-124 > CAZJVU01. Next base: position 96,839 of record CBDDBE010000004.1, read on the forward strand.
GTGACCACGCAAGTACTACCATGCACGACGGTGGCACCTGTAATATCCAATGCTGTACTGGTGGAATTGTTAGTATAGCCATTGCCACAATCGGTGCCATCCGCGCCAATCACCACATTTGAAAGGCTGTTTGTATTGGTGTCGATAGTGTCAGATATATGAACATTAGTTGCATCATTCGTCCCTGTGTCCCTGGCGGTAATGGTGTATTCAATACTATCGCCCGGCTGCAACGTGCCACCATTAATATCGCTGGCGGTTTTCGTACTGGCGGCCATGCTTGGGTCACCCACACCATAGGTGGCGGTGGCGGGCTTATTGTCCGTGGTGTCGACAGTTTGGTCGATCTGGGCCGAACCAGAGTGTGCGACCGCTGAGTTGACATAACTTCCTGTTGTCGATGGAATAGTTGCCTGGTATGTCAGCTGGGCCGTTTTACCACTTGGGATCGAAAACGATCGTGCCCAGGTAAGTGTTTGGCCAGATGTGCTTGGATTTGAAATGGAGCTTGCAGCCGTCACATCACTTATATCATCGTCGTAGGTCGTCGAACTATTCACGTAGCTCACTGTCGCTGGCGACGATGGCAAAACATCAGAAAAATCATCAATCGTCGCCGTACTCGGGCCGCTGTTTGTCATATTGAGATAATAGGTAGCCGTACCACCACTAATCGATGCGGCAGGGTTGACTGTTTTTGTCATAGTCAGGGAGTTAGTCGCTGGAGCGATAGGTGGCAGCGTCCCATAGTTAGTCACGCTGGTGTGTTTAATCTGCGCGCCGCTGCTAATGTAGCTCAACGGCACAACAGCTGTTGATGAGCCCGTGACGCACTTGGCCGTAAAGGTATAGGTAGTCACATAATGCGTCGTGCTCGAACTCAGGCCACTACGATACAATCCATGCGTGAAGGTTCCCGTATTGCCTCCACTCATCGTAATACTCGTGTCTTTCAGTTCCAGGCAGTCCGCGTTCCATGTGCTTTGTGATGCCGGAGTATAGCTAAAAATACCAGCTGCGCCAATGGTGCCCGTGTCACCTGTCACAGTCATCGTAAAGGTACTACCGAGGTAGGGCGCGGTATACGTCACTGAGCTCACGGTGTTATTGCTGGATTGAATGGTCGTAGCGACAGAGCTATTAGATTGTGCCGACGTGCAGGTTTCTGTACCGCCTGCAGTCGGTTTGCCGTTATATAAATGGAGCGTGTAGGACTGGGCAGATGCCGTGATTGCAGCCTTTAGTAAGAAGTAGACGTTGGTTGAGCTACTCGTACCCAGCGCACCGACATGATATAGCCCATCATCTGTTGTCGCCAACCCCAGTAAGGAAGTATTTGTAAAACTGTCAACCTTGACCCATAAATCAGTAAATGATCCGCTGGCACCCGTTGCGATTTGGTAAGATACATAGCCATGATTATAGGTGGGGTCATCAACATAGAAAATGGGTGATGATGTCTGTGTCACTGTTGCTACTGACGCCGAACAGGCTACGGCATGGGCTGTGTTATGGCGATCAATGTAAAGCACTGCCGTTGTCAGAACGAGCAGGAATAATCCCACAATGAACCACGGGTTGAGTTTTAGGATTGTCGGGCTTATCCAACGTATAGGGCGGGCGATGGCGCGCATCTAGTAATTTAGTAACTCCTTATGCTTCACTCTATTTAAGCAAAGCGGAGGTGCATACCGTGGTATCCATGTGGATCCAACTTTTACATCTGTTGGCGTTTGATTTTGGTTATTAAAACGGGGTTAATTTGATAGGTCTTGTTAGAGGTGACGATCAGCTTGGTGTCGGTGACTACCGCTACTTTTTTGTTGATACTTGTCATGGCATCGTACACCTTACGCCAGCCATCTCGATAGTTTGTTTCACCAAATTTATCCAGTAGTTCATCGGCTGCCCATTTCTTTTTCGGCGCGCCAAAAAGCAGCTGACACATGTAATACTGATTGGTCGCATAGGTAATCGGAATGCGAATATCATTTATCTGCAGTACGCTATCGCCCTTAACAAAGCGAATGTGTTTAATGTCTTCGAGTGCTAATTGCTTTGGAGTTGTGATGGTCACGACAGGTTTTGTTCGTTGCCGTCTTTCGTAGAACCACAGTGCAGTAGCTATCAACACTATTGATACGAGGCTACCTCCTCCTAAATAAATCTCAAAAATTGTAAGGTTTGGCGAGACTGTTCGGGCGACAATAATAGTACCGACTGCATTACCGTGTTCGTCGGCAATCGGTGCTGTATGAGCCATAAATATTTCGCTTGTTGTCGTATCTTGCAGGGCTTTAAATGTTTCAGACCCCAGTTCCTTCGTGATATAGCTTGGGTCAATGTAATTAGGGAGACGATCAATGCTACTTGCCGTGTCGCTTTTGAGCCGTATCAGGTTCGATCGATCAATAATCTGGAAAGAAATGCCGACTGGTACTTCGCGTGCATTAATATTCGTCACATCAAAGTCGTCACTACGAATGTGAATGTCACTCAATAGCTTTTCTGCCGTCTCCTTGAGTCTGTTATCTACCGTCTCAAGACTTACATCAGTGAGATTGTAGCTCCCTACGGCAATACCACCCAGCGTATCGCCAGATTTCGTCTTGATTGGCAGCGTGAGGATGCGCCACGATTGGCCCGTGATAGCTTTGACTGTTGAAGGTTGCTGATACGCCAGTAAATATTTAAGATCGGAGGTATTCAGATAGCCATTGATTGGTCGCCAACGATCAATAACGTAGCCGTCTTTTGCAATGACGTACAGGCGGTAATTACCCGGCACTTCAGGATCGGTGTCGTAGGCGGACGTGTCCCATGTTCCATTTTTATAATGAATATCCTCCTGAACGCGAGTGCTTGTATCGGCTAAAAACTGTCGCATTTGAAGCGTGACGGATATAAACAGAATAAAACCGCAGATGATGAGCTGCCCAAGACACACTAAAGCAAGAGGTATGATAACCGTTCGTCGAGTTTTGATATAGGCTTTAATGGCTTTCAATGTCATGTGCGTCTAGGTGTATCAACTCACTGGTATTCATAGTGAATAATACCACAAGCCGAACATGCGAGCGTAGAAGCTTATCAAAGGTCTCTAAATAGCTCTTCGATTGAAAGTCCTAGCCGCTTTGCGAGTCTCTCAATATTATCAAGTGCAATGTTTTGCTCGCCACGCTCGACTGCACCAATATACGTTCGGTGAACACCTATTTCATCATCTGTTAAATTGACAAATTTCGCCGGGGCGATCGCCCAAAAAGTAGAAGAAACTCATAAAATCTTAGGAGGTAAAAAATGAGTAACCAAACCATCAAAAATGACCCCGATAACAGGGGCCACAATGAGCTCGATGAGCAGTTGCGTTCTATTTGGCAGGAGTGGAGGGATTTGAACCCCCGGCCCTCGGTTTTGGAGACCGATGCTCTGACCAACTGAGCTACACTCCTATAATGTAACGGAGGCAATTATATCAGATTTTGCGGTTGATGGCATCCCTGCTTGATGTATACTAGTGCGGGTCCCCTATTTTTCCGTGAAGGGAGTGTGTCGCAAATGGCACAGAGCGGTTTGCCGCAGGCGAGGTTCGTGCAAGTTGGACCTGCCTCGAATGAGCTGTCGGCAGTGTATGATCCGACAACGGACAAGAAGGCGCTGCAAGATGTGGTGATACGCCTAGGACAGTTGCCGGGCGTACGGGCGATGATGGTGCCAGACAGGTTGGATGGTCGGCCGTCGGACCCCGTAATGGCTATCAATGTTCGGTTCGAGTCGGTGGCGCACAAGGACGGTGCTTTGAGCGGCTTTCGGGATCTGGTGGATCCTATTTTCCCAATATCGATCGACCTGTTCACGTTCGAGCTTCTTCTCTGTCCTGTGTGTCGCTCTGTCGGCTCGCTGATGAGTCAAGATGCTTTTAGATTCGTCCAAGGATTCGAACCCGAGGATCTTGAAGGCTTCTGGCTGCGTTTTGTGGCAGGGGTCAAGCGCACGCCTGTCGCACGGCTCGTCGAATCGCAGGGTGCTCCGCCGTTTACCGAGCTGGCGCGGGCCCTCGAGGAGGTACTCAACAGGTTGGGTGCGTGGGTACGCGAGATTAGGGTTGAAATGGGTCTCGATCATCGGTCTTGTAAGCACTCGCTCTGAACGTGAGGTGAGCTGGCGGGCATAACCGCCTGCCAGCCCCTTGCAACCTCATCCCGTGGTAAAATGGGTAGTACGAGTCTGATAAATGAAATGAATTTGCTACAATTACAAGTATGAAATCTCTTAACCTGACACAACCGCTGGTGCTGGTGATGGTAGGCAATCCTGGTGCCGGCAAGAGCTTCTTCGCTCGCCAGTTCTCCGAGATGTTTAGCATTGCGGTGGTGAGCTTTGACCGCATTCGCTTTGAACTTTTTGCCAAGCCAACATACAGCGCCGAGGAAAATGACCTGGTGAATCGCCTGGCAGAGTACCAAATAGAGGAACTGCTAAAGACAAGTCGAAGCTTCATCGTTGATGGTGGCTGCAATAGTCGGGTTGATCGTACTAAGCTTGCCCATACTGCCAAACAAGCGGGCTATGGTTCGCTGGTGGTGTGGGTGCAGACTGACGCTGCGACCTGCCGCGCAAGGGCGCTCAAGCGCAATCCTCAAAAGCGATCTGATGACGCCTTTAACCCCAGCCTGAGCGAGCAGTTATTCGAGACGTTCGTGCGTCGATTTACCGAGCCGGCACACGAGGATCATGTGGTTATTAGCGGAAAACACACCTACAGCACCCAGGCAAGAATGGTGCTGCGCAAAATCGTGACCCCACGTGAGGCGGAAGCCCAAGTGGCACATCGTCAAAAGATCGAGCAGACCAAGCAGGCCTCGCAACGTCCCGAAGGTCATCGCCGTAGCGTGGTTATCGGGTAGCGACGGCTATGCCGACACTCCAAGATCCCGAGTTTGGCCAGGTTACCCTGCGCCGTAGTCAGCTTGCCCGCGCTATTCGGCTAAAGGTAGACGCCCGGGGGGCTCTTTCGATTACACTGCCCAAGCGCGCGCCGTTGTTCCTGGCTCGCCAGCTGCTCGACGATTCACGAGCGAGCATTCGCAATTCGCTGCGCAAAATTAGCATCCAAGCCCCGGTCTACCAGCATGGCGACATCATCGGTAAGGTCCATCGGCTGCGAATCGAGCAGCGAGATCAGCAGGATTATTCACACCGGGTTGACCATACCGAGCTTGTTGTTTGCACGCCGATAGAGTACGTGCCCACTATGGTGCAGCAGGAGGTTCGTACTGGCATGAGTAAAGCGCTTCGCATGCAGGCCAGGGCGTATTTGCCGCGGCGACTCCAGGCTCTGGCTGCTCAGCATGGCTTTGCGTACCAGAAGCTTCGGTTCAGCAGCGCCGGAACTAGATGGGGCAGCTGTAGCTCGCAGGGTACGATTAGTCTCAATATTTGGCTGATGCAATTGCCGTTCGAGCTGATAGACTATGTCATGCTGCACGAGCTGTGTCATACCAGGCACATGAATCACAGTGAGCGATTTTGGGGGTTGTTGTCTACGTATGTGCCCCAGTATAAGGACCTGCGCCATCGGTTAAAGCGCTATCATCCGTACGGTTAGTCTTAGGTTGGTTTGCGTATAGCTGCTACGAAGAATGCCTCGATATCTGTGCTGGGTCCAAGCCGCAAGCAGCCCGTCAGATCGGTCTGGTAGGCTCTGTTGTTCCAGGATTTTATGAGGGGGATACGGTTGGGCGGCTCAAGGTTGATTGGCATTATGTGGGCTGCCGGATGTTTGCGCAGTAAATAGTCCACGACTGCTTCGTTTTCCTCAGGCGCCATGGTACAGGTGCTGTAGACCAGGAGGCCGCCGGGCCGCAGAAGGTCCCATGCGGTAGTGATGGCTTTTTTCTGGACGCGCTGCAGACGCTTGATGTGGGCCAGGCTCCAATGGCTGAGCGATTTGGGGTCATCAAGGTCAATCATACCTTCGCCGCTACAGGGTGCGTCCAGCAAGATCTTGTCGAAATATTCGTGGGGCAACTCGCGCCGCAGAGAATCGATGGCGAATAGCGTGGTGTTGTGCGCTTTTACTCCCAGACGTTGGAAGTTGGTAATCATGCGATTGAGTCGGGCGCGTGAATTGTCGTTGGCCCACAGCTCGGCCTTGTTGCCTGTGATGGCAGCAATGTGACTGGCCTTGCCGCCTGGTGCGGCGCACATGTCCAGGATACGATCGTTTGGGTGCGGATTGAGGACGAGCGGCGGGATGAAGCTCGCGGCATTTTGCAGGTACACTCTCCCCTGTTCGGCATCATCGCTGCGGCTGATGTCGGATTTGTCTCCGCCCAGCCAGTAGCAATGCGCAGCCCAAGGGATCGGATTTGGAAATATTTGGTCACTCCGGAGAGTATTCACTCTAACTGATTGGCGGCGATTGCGGAGCTGCTCAATTCGAAACTTTGGCACAATTTTGCGGGTACGTTCCAGGAAAGCGAGGCGCTTGAGGGGTGTTTTGTCGGTTTTGCTCATGACAAGCCATTGTAACAGAGCCAAGCGGCAGGCCCTAGTTACTTTACCTCAGTGAATATATCGTCGCCTATACGCTTGCCGCCAAACTCACCCAGACGGGCGTGCGATACGGTAATGCCAACCAGCATGTAATTGCCGGCGCGGAGCTTAGCAATCGGCGGTAGCCATTCCTCGGCATGGGCATGAGTCCTGGTTAGCTGCTTCATGACCATATCGATCACACGCGGGTCTTTTTCGACAGCGGCGTGCCCTTGGGCTTGAAGGGTGCTGACCTGATGTTCGTCGTACGCAGTGATGCTGACAGCGGGGCGGGCGATTAGATTGTGAAATTTGGCGGTGTCAGATTTGGTTAGGAAGTATACGTGCATTTTGGTCTGATGGTCGCCGCTAACGGCGTAGATGACCGTGCCGTGGGGCCGGTTGTAATCGTCGATGGTGCCGAGAATAACAACAGGATGCTCGTCGATATAGCGCATTACCTTGAGTCGATCTTGCAGGGGCTTGTCCATACACGTAGCATAGCAAATAATAAAGCGTATGGTACAGCACATTCCGTTAGCCGAGCGTATGCGGCCGCAAACTCTTGATGACGTTATCGGACAGTTGCATTTGCTGGGCGATGATGGTTTGTTGCGGCAAATAGTCGCGGGTCGGAAGTCAGTCAGCCTTATCCTGTGGGGCCCGCCAGGCAGTGGCAAGACGACGCTGGCGCGCATAATCGCGCACGAAGCCAAGGCTGATTTCATCGAGATCAGCGCCGTGACCGCTGGCATGGCTGACGTGCGCAAGGTTGTCGAGCGGGCCAAAGCCAACCGCGAGCTCGGTCAACAGACGATTCTATTTGTGGACGAGATTCATCGGTTTAATAAAGCCCAGCAGGACGCGTTCCTGCCGCATGTCGAGAGTGGACTGCTCACGCTCATTGGTGCTACTACAGAGAATCCGAGCTTCGAGATCATCACTCCCCTGCTCAGCCGGTCGCGCGTGCTGGTCCTCGAGCCACATGCCAAGGCCAACCTGGTGGTGATCCTGAGGCGAGCGCTGAAGCTCCTGAAGGAAACCAAGCGCGTAGAGCCTGCAGCTATCGACTATCTGGCCGAACTGGCTGGCGGCGACGCACGGGTGGCGCTGGGTAATCTGGAGTTGGCGCTGGAGCTCACGACCGGCACGGTAAGTATCGAGACGGTCAAAACGGCAGCCCAAAAGCGCGTCCCGGGCTATGACAAAAAGGGCGAGAATCACTACAACATCATCAGCGCATTCATCAAAAGCATGCGCGGTAGTGATGTGAACGCAACGCTGTACTACCTGGCGCGGATGTTGCAGGCTGGTGAAGATCCCAAATTTGTCGCTCGCCGAATGGTGATCTTTGCCAGTGAGGACATAGGGTTGGCAGGCAACGGCGGCTTGAATCTGGCTGTGTCGACCTTTATGGCGGTCGAGCGGATTGGTATGCCAGAGTGCCAGTACAATCTGTTTCATTGCGCTGCGGCCTTGGCCCGCGCCGAAAAATCCCGCATCGTGGCAAGCGCCATGCGGGCGGCTTTGAAGGTCGCCGCCGAACACCCTGACCTGCCTGTGCCACTGCACCTGCGCAACGCGCCGACCAAGCTCATGAAAGACCTCGGGTACAACAAAGACTACAAATGGGAGGCAGACTTTCAGCACCAGAAGGGCTTCCTACCGGATGAATTAAAAGATGTGCGGATATATTGATACGTTCAAAGTGATAGAGGGCGCCTCAGGAGGCGCCCTCGCCGGTCGTCGTTATGCGGCGGGTTCGCGCGTGAAGTACACGAGGTTGACCGGCACCATATGAACGCCGTGCGGGCCATTATCGAGCTCGTAGTAGCCCGTATGAATGAGCACGCCCATCGGGTCGCCGCCAGGGTGGTTAGGCTTGGGCCGGTGGAATGTGACCTGATGCGGTTCGAATCTCTCTTCAAGCCCGATCACGCGCAGATACTTCAGACCCTCGCCGAACGTCGTCAACGTCTTCATGGCCATGAGACACGCCCTTCTGTCAAAACGGATGAGGCAGTATATATTCTAGAATAACTTTGTAAGCTTGTACACTAGTTTGCCTGAATCGAAACCGACTTCACTGCGTCGATGACGTGCTGATACAGTTGTGTGGTGTCGGCTGGAATGGTGCCACCGGTCAACGACTTCCAGGCGGCGCTGATGGCATTCTGGTCACCCGCATTCAGCGTGTGGCTGTTGTTGTCGATCAGGTGAAACCCCCCGTAGGCGAATATTTGCTGATCTTTCACTTTGCCGGTCAGCATCACGATGGCCATGGGGTCGTACGAGACGGCCTGGGCCTGCGTGTTTAGGTAGGCAATACCGTGTAGAGTGCCATCACTGGTAGTAATGGGCGTTGGTTTGAGTAGGGTGCCGCACACAGTGGCGTTTAAGTCCCCTACGCCCTTGGCGCAAGCGTTTTTGTCGGTCGACGCGCCTTTGCCAAGGTTTTCGATGTTGGCAATGTAGGCGGTCTTTGCGGCGGGCGTAGCGGTGCCGGTTTGCCCAACCGTCGGCTGCTTTAGCCACGAGGTGATGTTATAAAGGCTGAAGCTGTTTGTCGCCAGCGTCCCGTCGGTCGGATTGGTCTCGGGCACCATGATCAGCTGGGCCAGGATGTCGTTGGTAGATTCAGCGTAGACACTTTGCAGCGGTGTGTTCATCATCGCGCGGCCGTTGAGCGTGCGCCAGGTTTTAGGCACGGTCATGGACATGGCCGAAAGCTTGATGGTATCACCTGTCTTGTCGGTCGATGCTGGGATGACGAGGGCGGTTTGAATGGTTTCGGTTTCGAGCTTGGGCGCAGTATCGATGGTGATCGAGCCGCCATTAGTCGAGCCATTAGCCGCTGATTGGTCGTGAGTCTTCTGGTACCAGAAGTACCCCACGGTGCCGGCCACGATTAGCACCGCCAGCACAAATAGCGCAACAATAATGCCCATCGCTCGATTACGCTTGATTTCCATCCACAGCTCCCTCACCTATTGTCTATAGTATAAGCGATTTGAACAATTATGAGGAGTAATTTTTGAGCAAATGATTGCGCCCCGCCGCATTCTGATGCGGCGGGGCGCGTGAGCTCTACGAGGCAGTCTCAACCTTGAACGATCGAGGGTGCTTCGCGATGATCGCGAGGACTCCATCGGCGATCACTTCCGGGCTAATCGCGCCGCCCGAAACGAAGATTATCTGCGTTGGCGACGCTACGACCATTCCCGTCCAAGGGTATAGGTTGATGCTGTTGCCCAGCAGCTTCAGCAAGTCGTGATCGCCTTCCATCTCGTTGTAGGGCCTACCTTCCCCTACGGCGAAGGTAGTGGGCCTTGTGTGGAGGAGGCCTCCCGAGATGTCAAGCTTGGTGGTATCGCCCGATTGACCTTCGGGCGTCGGCATTCGCGTGAACCTGAGCGTCAGCGTATCCATACGTTTCCTCCTGGTGGTCGAATCTCGAATATATTTATATCACGATATAGAGTGTAGTGCAACAGTAAGCGATTTGGTCCAGCGAGCCACGTATTGCTATACTGCATTTATAAGGTGAGGCAGCATGAAGAAGACTACATCAAAAGCGCGGATTAGCTTCTGGTCGCAGCATCGACGGTTGCTATGTTGGTCATTTGGCATCGTCGGAACCTTGGCGCTGCTAGTGGTGTTGGCCCGGGCTGCCTTTCAGGTGAGCCCGTGGCCGAATGCACTGCTGATTCGCCAGGCTTTTGACAGCAATAGTGCCAAGATGGCCAAAGCTCAGGCCAAATACGTCCCAGGCGGCATTACCCAAGTCGAAAATCAACGATACCGTCAGGATGATGGCGACGCCAAGCTCGACGTCTTTTATGCCGATCGCACCTCCGTCCCGCAACCGACCATAGTATGGGTACACGGCGGCGGGTGGGTTTCTGGCAACAAGGATGATGTTGATAATTACATGATGATTTTGGCGTCGTATGGTTTTACGACCGTGAGCGTCAATTATTCTATCGCTCCCGAGAAGCAATACCCAACGCCAATCGTCCAGTTGAATGACGCGCTGGATTACATCCAGCAAAACGCATCACGGTTGCATATTGATGACACGCGCTTGATTTTGGCCGGTGACTCTGCTGGGTCGCAAATTGCGGCGCAGATGGCGGATATTATCACCAGTTCGGATTATGCGACGGACATTGGCATTCAGCCCAAGCTGACGCCGGACAAGCTAAAGGGCGTACTCCTGAGCTGTGGCGCGTATGACCTGGCGTTGCCAAATTATTCTGGGCCGTTCGGTAAATTCTTGCACACAGTGCTGTGGGCCTATTCGGGCACGCAGGATTTTCTGCATGATTCTAAGCTGAAGACGGCTTCGGTTGCAAATTATCTGAGTGCGAAGTTTCCGCCAGCGTTCGTTACTGCCGGAAATATTGACCCACTCCTGAGCCAATCGACCGAGCTGGTCGACCGGCTGCAGAAGCTTGGCGTCAAGACGGATGAGTTGTTCTACGCAGCTGACCATGCGCCTGGGCTTAATCACGAGTATCAGTTTGACCTCGATACTCAGGATGCACAGAACGCATTGCAGCGTATGGTGGATTTTGCCCACCAACAGACGAACTAGCTATCTAGCGTTCGACAAAGGTTAGCGCATTGCCGCGCTTGCCGCCACGGCCAGTACGGCCAATGCGGTGTACGTAGTCCTGGTAGGTGTTGGGCTGGTCAAAGTTGATCACGTGGCTAACATTTGGAATGTCGAGTCCGCGAGCTGCAACATCGGTTGCGATCAGCACTTTCACACGATTGTCCTTGAAGTTCTGAAGCGCGCGGCGGCGCTGAGGCTGGCTCTTGTTGCCGTGGATTGCTTCAGATGGGAAACCATTCTGGGTAAGCATGTCGGCTAGGCGCTGAACACCCCATTTGGTCTGGCCAAAGACGAGGACTTTTTCGAATTCTGGCTTGCCCAGTAGTTCTTGCAGTACCTCGATCTTGTGTTCTTTGCTCTCGGCGTGGATCACATCCTGCTCGACGTGGTCGCTTGTCTCTGAGGTGCGAACCGAAACGGTAACAGGGTCGCGTAGAAGTTGGCTCAGCAAACGCTCGATTTCGGGCGTAATCGTTGCACTAAAGCACAGCGATTGGCGGTTTTCTGGTAGCTGACCAATCAGGAAGCGGATGTCGTTGATGAAGCCCATGTCCAGCATCTGGTCGGCTTCGTCCAGGACGACAACTTCGACGTTCTGTAATTTCAAAACGCCACGGTTGACGAGGTCCTTTAGGCGACCTGGTGTACCGATGATGACCTGTGGGCCACGCTTGACGTCACTGATTTGTCGAGCGATGTTCATACCACCAACGATTAGCGCGCTATAGAGGCGCATGCCGCGAGAGAACTTGCGGAATTCGTCGTCAATTTGGTATGCCAGCTCGCGCGTAGGTGCCATGATGAGTACTGCTGGGCGGTTCTGTGTGTCCTTGACGCGCTCGAGTGTCGGAATGACAAACGCTGCAGTCTTGCCCGTGCCAGTGTTGGCCAGGCCAATCACGTCGCGGCCTTCGACAATCGCGGGAATTGCCTGGTCCTGAATAGCCGTTGGCTTGGTGTAGCCGGCATCAGCGATGTTGCGCTTGACGATGTCGCTGAGGTTGAAGTCAGCAAATAAATGCTGAGGTTCGTAAGGTTGCTCTTCGGCTGCCGCGATGGCTTTGTTTACAAATTTTTGTGGATTGATGTACGTGCCACCACCCCTATTGCCGCTGCGGCGTTGAGGGCCATAGCTAACGGGACGACCATTGCGTCGGAATCCGCCAGCGTTGCTGCCAGTACCGCGATTTGCGGGCCGCGAAAAAGAACTATGTGAATTGTTTCTCATAAAAATAGATTGCCTTTCGATAAGGCAGGAGTCTTTAAAATGTAGCGGCAGCTCCGGTCGATTTGTATAAAAAGTGTAAATCGCAATCGGTATGTGCCAAAAAGGTAAAGATACCTGAGCCTTTGACTGATATTCTCGGCTGCAAATGAACAGCGAGATATACCTCTTGGGCTCGACATCCATCTATAGCTTTTTAATTATAGCACAGGATGGTGTTTATGTCTACGATTCTGGGATTGGCCTTTTGCCGCTTCGACGTTGCCCGATGATGTATTCGATGTTTTCTTTAGTATCTGTACGTTTGCGTTGTTCTAGGTCATGTCGTACGTGAGCCGCTAAACGATCTAGCAAGATACGTACATCATAAGCCCCGTTAATTCCTGAATTGTATTGAATACCTCGATCACCTGGCGTGTTATCTTCTGGGAACCCATCAACCGAAACGCCTGGGCAATAGGGCTGGAATTTTCCATTTTGAGTTTGGATAGACGAGGTCATACTCCATGTTATCTCACCATCATCATATACAAGCATATAGTTCATTCCTACATGCGCCTGTCCATTGCGAAATATTGAGATACATAAATCTGCCTCGATTTGCGTGTAGCTCAGCTCGCGTAGGTAGCGTCGAGCACCCGAGCCGAAGAGGTTAAGCGACACCGACTCCAGCAAAGAATATACGTCAGGCGCAGCGTCAAATACCTCCAAAGGGTGCAGCTGAGCTGCTCGTGCCTCAATTTTGACTAGTCTTGAGAGCCATTCATTATAAACCGTTTGACGATTACGAGATGCTCTTACATATTGCGGTGTCTCGTACATGTGGGTCTATATCTTCTCGACCCTCACTGCAGTCCCATATGCCGCGACTTCGTTCATGACTCCGCCGATATCCCCACTGTCAAAGCGCATGGCCAGGACGGCATTTGCACCCTTTGCGGCTGCTGCGTCGCGCAGTCGACTTAGGGCATGCTCGCGGCTGTCGCTCAGTAGCGCTGTGTAGCCCTTTACTTCCCCGCCAAAGATCGTGCGGAAGCTGGCGCCGATGTTGCTAAACAGATTGCGGCTGCGAACTATCAGTCCAAAGACCTCGCCGTACGTCTCGACTACTTTGTATCCGGTCAGGTCGTTGGTAGTAACGACGATAATGTTGGTGGTGTCTTGCACGCTATTCCCCTTTGTGGTGATTATCTTCTAATGTATGAATCCGGTCGTGATCGAGGCCAAAATGATGGGCAATCTCGTGCCACAGCGTGTGTTTGACGTTAGCTTTTAGCTCATTTATGTCGCGGCTGGCGAACATGAGTGGGCGCTTGAAGATGGTGATCTTGTCTGGCAATACCAAATTGTAACCGGCGCCACGGGCGGTCTGCGGGATGCCTTGGTACAGACCAAAGAGCGTCTGATTGGCGCGGAGTTTCATCTGGGCGCGTTGCTCGGGCGTCGGGTCGTCTTCGTATACGACGGCTACATTGTTGAGGGCTCGAGTATATTTTTCGGGTAGCTCGTCCATGGCTTGGGCGATGATGTCGGCAAACTGTTCGTCGGGGATGTCCATGGTTGCTATTGTAGTGCCTGGCGGCCACAAAATATAGGTCCTAGGAGGCTTGATTATTACTCGTTGCAATCACTTTTCGTCCTTTTGGACTCGTCAGCATGACTGTGCATTCATGGAAGTGAGTGTGGGTAGGTTCTGTGCGCTAGTGCACGACGCGGGTACGGCCAGGTGGCCTTGCCCGCGTCGTGCGATGGTCAGATGAGGTCGATGGGCTGGTCGCCCTGGGGCTTCACGTCGACGGGTTGACCGGTCGGCTTCGTGCCAGCCTTGTTCGGGGCCGCGGGGCCTGACCGGACTCCGCTGACCTGGCGTGACCCAACGGCCTTGGCCGCCACGACACCCAGGCCGACCACTGCGACGAGTCCCGCTGCCTTGCTGCGCTTGCTCATGAGATCCTCCTGATAGAACCTACCCTTTGGCGGATGCCAGATTGCAAGATATCATAAAAATAGACATATGTCGACCGTGGGCACGGTTTTTATTGCCCTATGATTTATTGTGATGTCGCTTGCGCTCGTGCGGGTCGAGGTAGCGCTTGCGCAAGCGCAGGCTCTGCGGCGTGGCTTCAAGTAGTTCGTCGTCTTCGATAAAGTCGAGGTATTGCTCGAGGCTTAGCTTGGTGTATGGGGTTAGCTGTACGGCGCCGTCGGAGCTACTGCTGCGGATGTTGGTCAGCTGCTTGGCGCGGCAGACGTTTATCTCGAGGTCTTCTGATCGGTTGTATAGGCCAACGACCATGCCTTGGTATACCTGCGTACCAGGGCCAACATAAAGTGTGCCGCGTGCCTCGGTGGCTTCGAGGGCGTATGGCGTGGTGGTGCCTGCTTCTGTAGCGATCAGCACGCCGTTGCGGGTCTTCTGGATGGCTGGACCAAGCGGTTGATAGCCGTGTGGTAGGCTGTTCATAATGACAGTGCCTTTGGTGGCGGTCAGCAGCAGGTTGCGCAGACCGAGCAGACCGCGAGTTGGCGCGATAAAGGTCAAACGTGTGCCGCCCTTTGTGGCGTTCACTTGCTCTTTCAGCTCAGCTCGGCGCACGCCTAACTCTTGGTTGATGGCACCGACGAACTCGTCAGGCACTTCGATGATGAGCTCTTCTAGCGGTTCTTGCTCTATTCCGTCGATCAGCTGGGTGACTACTTGGGGGCGGCCAACTTCAAATTCGTACCCTTCGCGGCGCAGTGCCTCTATAAGTACGCTGAGGTGCAGCTCGCCACGGCCACTGACCAAGAAGCCAATGCCGCTATCCTCGACCCGCAGCGCTACGTTGGTCTCTAGCTCCTTCTGCAGGCGGTCGCCAATCTGGCGGCTAGTGGTGAACTGACCTTCGCGGCTCTTAAGCGGCGACGTGTTTGGGCCGAGGTAGATTTTGAGCGTCGGCGCTTCGATGTCTAGCACGGGTAACGCCTCGGGCGTATCGCTATCGGCGATGGTCTCGCCAATGTGCGCTTCGGTGATGCCTGTTACGGATACAATGTCGCCCGCACCAGCTGCATCTACCTCTGTCTTGCTTAGACCTTGGTTGACGAACACTTTGTCGATCTTGGTCTTGATGATGGTGCCATCAATTTTGATGAGTGCAATTTGCTGGCCGCGCTTGGCTACGCCGCGTTGGATGCGGCCGATTGCGTACTTGCCTAGGAAGTTATCGTAGTTGAGCGCCGTGACGAGCATCTGGAAAGGTGCGTCAACGTCGGCGTTTGGTGCGGGTATGTCGTGGATGATTGCGTGGAAAATTGGAGTCAGGTCGGCTTCGGCCTCCGGGTTTGCAGGTACGGCGTCCCATGCCTTGCCCTCACGGCCAATCGCAAAGTAAATGGGATAGTGCAGCTGATCGTCGCTGATAGCTAGTTCCAGGAAGAGGTCGGCAATTTCGTCCTCTACCTCGGCCAGGCGGGCGCTGGGCTTGTCGATCTTGTTGATGATGACAATTGGCTTGAGGCCGAGTGCCAGCGCTTTGCTGAGCACAAACTTGGTTTGCGGCATCGGACCTTCCTGGGCGTCGACAATCAGTAGCACGCCATCAGCCATATTGAGTGTGCGCTCTACTTCACCCGAGAAGTCGGCGTGACCTGGCGTGTCGACAATATTGATCCGGTAGCCATCGTATTCGACGGTAGTTTGCTTGGCGGTAATGGTGATGCCGCGTTCGCGCTCTTGGTCGCCACTGTCCATAATGAGCGTTTGGCTCATTTCGGCTTGGTTGTCACGAAACGTGTGGGATTGCTTAAGGAGCCCATCGACAAGAGTCGTCTTGCCATGGTCAACGTGGGCGATAATTGCAATGTTGCGGATTTTGTCGGGTGTCGTCATAAAATAAATAGCCCTTCATGTTTGGGCCGTGTCCTTATTTGCTAAGTATACCATAAACTTTTCAAAATGTGTATGTGTGGGCCGTCTATGGAGCGGACGGCCCACGGTGGTGCTATCTCGAGGGGACACGATAGACGTAGTCGAGACCGGCGTCAACCCCGGGCCCGGTTAGCCGGTAAGAATTGGTCAGGCTCAGTACCAACTCGGTAGATCCGAAGTACTTCGCGAGCACGGCAATCCGGGCTATGACTTCTGCTTCGGCGCACCCGAATTCCTTGCAGCCTTTTGCGAGCGCCTCGTTGGCCTTGGCCCTGAGGTTCACGGTAAGCAGTGTTTTCGACCCGCCTTTGACAGGATCGAAGACGATCAGTGTGATCTTCTGGCGTCCGTCGCAAGTTGTCACGTCGTGCAGTCTCGCTGAACGGTGGGTTAGGCCATAGACCTCCAGGCACCAGTTGATAACGTCGGTGACATTTGCACCGACTCGGCTGGCTGCCGCTTCGAAGGCCTCCATCGCCGCCTGCGGGACGTCAGGGATGGGCGCCGTAATAGCGTTGGCCATCGTTCAACCTCTCTACTTGGGGTGAATGCTCTGGGGCGATTATATCATCAGATGACATGACTGGCGAAATTAAAATGGCGGGAATGGCCAGCGCTGTTGATGCGCCGGCCATTCCCGCCGAAGGTTACCCACTGACCGCGGTCATGCGGCTTACTTCTTCTTGAGCACCGCGACGACGATGAGGACGACGATGACGATGATGCCGATCGCGCCGAAGTCCCAGATCACGCCGGCGTGAGCCTTGGTGTCGGTGGTACCGGTCGTGTTGTCCGTCAGCGCCAGAGCGAGCTTGTTCATTGCTGCGTGCGTGGCCCACATGGCCTTCTCCGTTCGTTTTGGTCGCAGCCTCTCTGCAACTTGGCTACTATACCACAAATTAATAATCTTGGTAAGTGTGAGTTCTGGGGTGGACGCATGCAGGGTTGTCAAAGCCGGATATCACGCTTATACTTGAAGCAAACGAAGGGTGAAAAATCGAGAGCACGATGAAAGTCTTGATGCTAGGATGGGAATTGCCCCCGCATAATAGTGGCGGCCTCGGCGTAGCCTGCTATCAACTCAGCAAGGCGCTTGCTGCGTGTGGCGTCGAGCTTGATTTTATACTCCCCTACAATGCCCCACACGACATCGGGTTTATGAAAGTAACACCTGCAATGCCGGTCACGGCTGAGCGAATTGCTAACCTGGGTGGCGCATACGACAGCTATTGCTATCACTGCGAGAGTGAAGCCTGCGAGCATACTTACCCCAAGGACTTGCGCGGCCAACAGCAACGGTATACGGATTTTGTAGAGCAATACCTCGAGAAGACCAACCCCGACATCATCCACGCTCATGACTGGCTGACGTTCGAAGCGGCCATGCGTGCCAAACAAAAGACTCGCAAGCCACTGATCGCCCACGTCCACGCGACCGAATTCGACCGTTCGGGCGAGCATCGTGGCAACCCGCTAGTGCAGGATATTGAGTACAATGCACTGCACATGGCGGACCGCGTGGTTGCTGTAAGCCAGGTTACCAAGGACATCATCGTGCGCGAGTACGGTGTACCGGCCGACAAGATAGAGGTGGCGTACAACAGCATTGACCCTGATGATTTTGCCGACGTCGCATTTGCGGGTAGCTATGTGTATCTGGACGAAATGAAAAAGCGTGGGTACAAAGTCGTGGTGAGCCTGGGGCGTTTGACGGTCCAAAAGGGGCTACGCTACCTGATAGAAGCCGCCCGGCGCGTGCAAGATGTTAACGAAAAGGTATTGTTCCTGATAGCTGGCGATGGCGAGCTGCGTGATGAGCTGTTGCAGCAGGCGGCCGACCTTGGCGTGGCCCGTAACGTCATATTTACCGGTTTCCTACGTGGACAGCGCTGGCGTGATGCGTATGCAATCGGTGATATGTTTGTGATGCCGTCGGTGTCTGAACCATTCGGACTCACGGCACTGGAGGCCGCTGGGACGGGCAATGCGGTGCTTTTGTCGAAGCAATGCGGCGCTGGCGAAGTGTTGCGGTCGGTGCTGAAGTTTGACTTCTGGGACACCGAGAAGCTGGCAAATTATATTCTGGCTGTTGCGCAAGAGCCCGTCCTGCAGCAGGCCCTGGTCGACAACGTGCGTCATGAATTTGGTCGCATGTCCTGGAGCGAGACCGCCACGAAGCTTCAGGCAACATATCACCATCTGCACACTGCTGGAGTAGCCGCATGAGTCGACAGCGCGCAATTGTGCTGTATTTGCACGTTCACCAGCCGTTTCGTATGCGCGACTACACTATCTTTGACGCCGGTAGCGACCACAATTACTTCTTCGACCACGACCCGCAAGCTCGGACCAACAACGAGCAGATTTTGCGTAAGGTCGTGAATAAGTCCTACCTACCAACCAACCGCAAACTGCTCGAGATGCTGCACAAATACCCAGAGTTTCGTCTGAGCATGTCTATCACGGGCACGGTGTTGGAGCAGCTAGAAATGTGGTCGCCCGAGGCGCTGCAAAGCTTCAAGGATTTGGTCGCCACCGGTCGGGTTGAGCTACTGGCCGAGACGTATTATCACAGCCTGGCATTTTTCTACTCGCGGCTGGAATTCGAGAAACAAGTGCGTATGCACCGCGACAAGATCAAAGAGCTGTTCGGCCAGGAGCCCACGGTTTTTCGTAATACTGAACTCAGCTACAATAACGACCTGGCATATTGGGCCGACGAAGCTGGCTACAAAGGCATCATTACCGAAGGCTGGGACCCGGTCCTGGGCTGGCGCAGTCCGAACTTCGTCTATCGGCCTAGCTATACCAAGAATATCCGCCTGCTGCTGAAGAATTATCGCATGAGTGACGACATCGCTTTCCGATTCTCGAACCGTCAGTGGGGCGAATGGCCGCTCACGACGGACAAATTCGTCGGTTGGCTGAATGATCTGGACGAGAAACAGACTAATGTTAATTTGTTCATGGATTATGAGACCTTTGGCGAGCACCAATGGGCAGATTCGGGGATCTTTGGCTTCCTGGAGCATTTGCCTGGTGAATTCACGAAGCATGAGGGCAATACCTTTATGACCATCAGCGAAGCGATCGACGCCTTCGAGCCGGCTGATTCGATCGATGTGCCCAACATTCTAACCTGGGCGGATGCCGAGCGCGACCTCAGCGCCTGGGTGGGCAACAGTATGCAGCAACAAGCTATCACGGAGCTGTATGCGCTGGAGCATGACGTGCTGAGTTCGGGCGACAAGCAGCTCATCGAGGACTGGCGTCGTTTGCTCACTTCTGACCACGTGTACTATATGTGTACGAAGTATTTTAGCGACGGCGACGTGCATGCCTACTTTAGCCCGTACGAGTCCCCGTACGACGCCTTTATCATCTTCTGCAACGCGTTGCGCGATGTGCATCTGCGGACGCTTCAGGCTCGTGAGGGGCGTTCAAAGTAATGTCACGACCAATCGTCCTCAGCAACGGCACAATGCACGTCGGTATCAACCTGTACGGGATGGTACACGACTTCTATTATCCATACGTCGGGCTCGAGAACCATTCGCTGGCCAATCACATGCGCCATCGTGTAGGCGTGTGGGTGGAGGGGCATTTCAGTTGGCTCGACGACGGCAGCTGGCAGATCGACTCGGATTATGAGGACAAGTCGCTGATAGGTATGACGCACGCGACCAGCAAGAGTCTGGGCATTACGCTCGAATTTCAGGATGCAGTTGACGCACAGTTGAATGTCTTTATGCGCAACATCCACGTTATCAATGACTTTAACCGTGAGCGCGAAGTGCGGATATTTTTGCACCAAGTGCTCCTCATTTACAACAGCCTGAATGGCGACACGGTCCAGTACTTGCCCGGTCAGCATGCTATTTTGCAGTACAAAGGCCGACGCAATTTTGTGATTGGCGGTCAGGATATGCAGGGCAAGCCGTTCGATCAATATTCGGTTGGGCTGTACGGCATCGAGGGCAAGGAAGGCACATATCGCGACGCGGAGGACGGCGAACTGATGGGCAACAATGTCGAGCACGGTAGCGTTGACTCTGTTCTGCGTTTTGCCGAACGGCTGGAGCCGCACAGTTCGACGCGGGTGGCCTACTGGATCGCGGCTGCCAAGACTCAGCAATCAGCCATTGATCTCCATAGCCAAATGCAAAAACAAGGCGTGTTTGACCGCTTTAAACTCACGCAGGATTACTGGGAAAAGTGGCTCGTGCCAGCCGAGACGTTCCTGGCGACCGTCCCGGAGAGCCTTCGGGCTCAGACTCGCAAAAGCATACTGATCCTAAAGTCCCACATCGACAAACACGGCGGCGTCATCGCCAGCACCGACACAACCATGAAGAATTACTCGCGCGACACCTACGCCTATTGCTGGCCGCGCGATTCGGCCTACGTGCTATGGCCGTTACTGAGGCTGGGGTACCGCGAGGAGCTCGAAGCGTTCTTTGACTTTTGCAGGTCTGCGCTCCATGCCGATGGCTATCTGATGCACAAATACCAGCCGGATGGTGCGCCAGGTAGTAGCTGGCACCCATATATTGTTGGGCAGCGCAATATCGCGCCCATCCAGGAAGACGAAACTGCCATAGCCGTCTTTCTATTTGGGCAGTATTACCAGATGACCGGCGACAAGCGTATGCTGCACGAGTTCTACGCGTCGCTTATCAAGCCGATGGCTGATTTTATGGCTAGCTACATCGATTCGACCACCAAACTCCCTCATGCCACGTACGACCTGTGGGAAGAGAAGTTCTTGACGACCACCTACAGCACGTCGGTTGTCTACGCGGCATTGCTGGCGGCAGCGCGGTTGGCCGAAGAAATTGGCAGCCAGGAGGACGCTGTTGCCTGGCAAACCGTCGCCGATGATATTCATCAGGCGGCTCAGACCATGCTCTACAACATCGACAAGCAGTTTTTCTACAAGGGTTACGTGCACAAGTCGGCCGATGCCAAGACCGACATCATGTACGATGATACCATCGATGTGTCCAGCTTTTACGGTGCGTTTATGTTTGGGTTGTTCGACGTCAATTCGGATGAGATAACTGGCAGTTTCAAAACGCTTGAACGAACATTTGGTACAGAAAACCAAGACGTGCTGCCTCTCCCCCGCTACGAAAACGATATGTACAATCGCCAAGATCCTGACAGCCTCGGCAATCCGTGGTTTATCACGACCCTGTGGCAGGCTCAGTTCCTCATGGAGACAAATCAGGCTGCCCGTGCCGCCAAGATCGTGGATTGGGTTCGTGGCTACATGCTAAAGTCGGGCGTTCTGGCCGAGCAAATCAACCTGAAGACTAAAGCGATTCTGTCGGTTGCGCCGCTGGCCTGGAGCCAGGCTGAATTTATCAACACTGTTATCGACCTCACGTCCGATCATGCCCAGAAAGCTCGAGTTGTCGAGAGCCATCCGGAATCGTGATGGATATTACCGATATGCTATCGCGGCCCATGTCTATTGGGCGTGACCTGGCCACCAGTAAGGCGATTCGGCACTTTGCACACAAATTTGGACTGGTATATTTTGGTGCGGTCAATCAGCATGAAGAATCGCGCGAGCTCATTCGGGGCATCACGTTTGCGGCGACGCACAGTGACAGGCATTTTTGTGTGGGTGACGTTCGCGGTCATGACGTGAGCTTGGTGGAGCGTCAGGATGTACTGACCAGACCGGAGCAGGCTCCGCAGCGGTATCATTGGCTGATTCTGCAGATTGATCTGCATGTGCAGGGCTTGCCGATGATTTTTATGGATGCGCACCACCACGACACGATTTTCTACGAGCGGATTTTTATGCAGTTTGCCAACCTCACGTTCGCAAATGCGTTGTTTGAAGCGCACGATCCGCTTTTTGGCCGCACGTTTCGGGCGTATTCGCCAGCTGACCGCTTCGAGGCCGTCGAGCAACTGATATCATCGCAGATCACTGCGATGCTTGCGCATCATTTTCGGCAGTTTGACTACGAGATCAATGGCGAGCACCTCTTGGTCTATGCGTATAACCCGGTCGTGACGCCACATTTGCTGCAGGAAATGCTTCGGGTTGGGTCCTGGCTGGCGGGCGCGCTCGAATCGCAGGCGTCGTCTCTTGTGAAAATGCACGAAAACAGGTAAAATAAGCCCTGTATCGCGCCCAAGTAGCTCAGTGGTAGAGCACTTCCATGGTAAGGAAGGGGTCACGAGTTCAACTCTCGTCTTGGGCTCCATATTGCTGATTTATTTTACATCTGTTATAATACGGTTCAACAAGGAACAACATGGCTAAGAAGAATCAAAAGCGAAAGATTGTACGATTGGTGTCGGCCTCTGGCTCGACTCATTACACGACCCGTCGTGCCGATGGCGAAAAGCTGACACTCAACAAATTTGACTCCAACCCCAAAGTTCGGGCTGTGGCTGAGTTTAAAGAGACCAGCAAGAATCTAGGCCGCAACGAAGTCAAGAAGCGCAAGTAAGCGCTTCTTTCTTTTGCTATCTTTCCTCACCTGAGTTGTCCGTTTTTTACAATTCAGGTGAGGACGGATGGTCCGTCCGGGAAGTGGGTTATTGTGAATATTTCTGATGGGGCGGAGCCTGAGGTCAGCTTCAGCCTGCCTGCGCCAGAAGAGATCGACGTTAGTCGAGGCCTCGCAGGGCTGACCGCCAACCCCGCGATTAACGCGTTTGCCGTTCTGATCGTTTGTTTTTTTCAGAACAGAGGCAAAGGCTGGGAGGGCTGCAGTCTTCACGAGCTGAAAGCCCACCTGCGGCTATACAACATCGAGCTTGACACGGATCGGTTTCGAGTCTGGCTCGGGGTGACGGACGGCGTGGTAACACCCGAACCGTATTTTGTAGCCATGTGTTTGGCGGCTTCGAGGCAGCAGACATAACCTGCTTTGTAATGTCGGCCCACAGTTCATCGTGGGCCGACATTTAATTTTTGTGATTGATAATGCCTGGTGCTGGGAGAGGGAGTCGAACCCCCGAAGACATAAGTCGTCTGATTTACAG
>CBDDBE010000005.1:0-71943 GCA_965225085.1 uncultured Candidatus Saccharibacteria bacterium
CCTCTTAAATTTTGGCTATGACAAAAAGCCGTTGCAAGCGCATCCGCAGCATCTGCTTGGGGTTTTCCTGTCAATTTTAATAACGATTGCATCATATGTTGTACTTGGTTTTTTTCTGCTGCCCCATAACCCACTGCTGCTTTTTTTATTTGTCTGGCGGTGGGGGGGGGTCATCGGTTTTTTAGGCCCGCCCAGCTTCCGTGTTTTACCGGGCTAGAACAGCCCCGGCCCGCTTCCGGGTCCCCCGGGGCCATCGAGGTCGAAGCCCACGCCGTCCCCGGGAACTCCGGAGATCTCACGCTTGGCCAGGGCCAAGAAGACGTCAGAGAATAGCGGCATAAGCATGGTGACCATGACCATGACCAATGAACCGGTGAGGAACCATTGCTGGATTCCACCGGCGGGCAGCCCGGTAGGGATGAGCTTCGACTGGCCGTAGAGGACCTCGTTGAATCCCTTCAGGTCGAAGAAGCTGTCGACTACCGTTGCAGTGATAGCACCAAGGCAAATGCCCTTGTGCTTCATCGACAGGCTGGAGAAGCTGTGGCGCTGGCGGATGTGGTTCCACCAGTCCCAGCACATGAACCCGACGATGGCAGTCACGAACGACATGATGAACATGACCACCACCACGACAGTATTGTGCTTGCCGTGACCGGCCGCCGACTGCGAGAACAGCATGACGTCGAGGGCCAGAATGATGATCGGCGACGAAGGGATGGAGATCATACGGACGACGTTCAGCATCTTGCCGGCTCGTTCGATCCACTGCAGGATGATGAACAGTGCGACCTGCATTCCCGGCACGGGCTCGAACGAGAACCGCCCCAGAATGATCTGCAGGAAGGGCTCGTGCAGCATGCAGATTGCACAGATCATGAGGTACAGGAACCAGATGGTGAATCCCGACCCATGTGCCGGCAGCACACCGAACTGGAGGTTGCTGGCGTCACCGCTCAGATTGAGAAGGTCACCCTTGTTGACCCAAGCCGCGAAGCCGCCGCCGTCCATCAGGGTGTCGATTATGACGATGACCCATCCGACGGTCTTGCCCATACCCTTCTGCTGTGCCTTGTCGAACAGGGCATACTGAACTCCCGATGTTGCGAGGGTAATCACCGCGATGATCCACCAGGACCAGCTGAGAAGCGGTGTGCCCACATGGATGCCGCTGGCCGAGGCCTGGGCAAACATGAAGATCGGGTTGAGCACTGTGTCGATGGCGATCAGGAGGGCCGTCAGGCTGAACGCCGAAAATCCCATAACCTTGGCGATGCCCTCAATGGCTCCCGTGACTCTCTCCGTTGATTCCCTGTGGTAACCAGTAGTGGTACCCAGGTCGTCATTTCTCGCCACTGTTGCCTCCCTACGATGATGTAGAAGTGCGAAACCACGCCCGGTTGGGCGCGGCGTACTTATGTACCTTATACGCTTTTGCAGGGAGTGTCAATAATATCTTTGAAAAAGCCCGAGCCGAGGGTCTGTTCGGCTCGGGCGATGGTACTGCACCTGGTTAGTACCAGTGTGGCGATCTTGACTGCCACAGGGACCATGCTTTGCAGGGAGACCCGTAGTCTGCGCGTCGGGAGATGTAGTTGAGACCCCAATCGATTTGGTTCTCGGCAACCCTTAGGTCGGAGTCGTTGCCGATATTCGTCCCCGAAGGGTGGCCTTGGACGGAGGGCAGGATCTGTGCAATCCCATACGCACCACTATCGGTGTTGATCGCCCATGGGCTCCAGGCGGATTCATTGGTCCAGAGCTTATCCAGGCACCCAAACTGCTTGTCGCCATCCGTGCCAAATTTCGCAAGAACTTGGGCCTTGGCATAGGCCTTTCCTTGCGTACACACCTCAATTCTTAACTTCGTGTTGAGGTTGATACGAGGGCTGTTGTTTGCCTGACACGGCTGAACATGGGCGGTTGCGGCGTTGGGTGATGTCGCTGTTTGTGCTCCCTTTGGATGGGCGACAGTAAGGGCTACATAGGCTAGGCCTATAAGGGCTGCCGCTCCAATTGCCGAGTAAAGTCCAAAAGATGCTGGCGGACGGGTACGCTTCGGGCCCGATGGGGGATGGTTCCATCTTGTAGTGTATGGCGTTCGAGACATACGTCTCTCCGATCGACGGTGCGGATGCGAAGCTTCAAGAAAAAGACACAGTGTCGTGCCCAATTCTCTCCAGCGACAATAGCATACATCTAGCTTTTTGCAAGAGTATGCATAGCCTGATGGCAAGTGTTACGCGACGATATTCACCAACCGTCCAGGTATATAAATAACTTTCCGAGGCTTCTTGGTGCCGATGTGCTCGATAACTTTGGGATGTTCCAGCGCGAGTCTGGTAGTGTCTTCTTCGGAACTGTCGGCCGGAACGTCAAGCTGTGCTCGGACTTTGCCGTTGATTTGCACGACGATGGTGATAACATCGGCTTGCAGATATTTTTCGTCCCACGTTGGCCAATGGTCAACATGAACCGAGTCCTCGTGGCCGATCTCGTGCCATACTTCCTCGGCGATGTGCGGTGCGAATGGCGCGAGCAACTGCGCGAGGGTCTCGATCGCTTCCTTCCAGGCGGGATTATCGGGGTGGGCTGGTAACTCGATTTTGATCTTGTATAGCTCGTTGACGTATTCCATCAGTGCCGCTACGGCAGTGTTAAAACCAAGTGTATGCAGGTCCTCGGTTACTTTTCGGATGGTTCGGTGGGTCGCGATGGTCAGGCGCGTTTCGAACTCGCGGTCGATGACGGCCTGTTTGGCGCCAATGTATTCCTGCGTCACATTCCACGCGCGTTGCAGGAAGCGATAGCAGCCACCCAGACCTTCGGTGCTCCAGTTGGTTTTCTGGTTCCATGGTCCGATGAAAAATTCCATCAAGCGAATCGCGTCAGCGCCGTATCCGTCGGCTATCAGGTCATTGGGCGCGATGGTGTTGCCAAAGCTCTTGCTCATTTTGCGGCCATCTGGCGCCAAGATCATACCGTGGTTGCGCAGTGCCGTAAACGGTTCGTCAAAGTCAATCAGGCCAGCATCGTGCATCACCTTTGTCCAGAAACGGGCGTATAGCAGGTGCATAACAGCGTGCTCGGCGCCGCCGATATAGGTATCAACGGGCAGCCATTGGTCAACGAGCTTGCGATCAAATGCAGCGCGGTCGTTGTGAGGGTCGGCAAAACGCAGGAAATACCAACTCGAGCACGCAAACCCATCCATGGTGTCGGTCTCGCGCGTGGCCGGGCCACCACATTTTGGGCACGTTGTGCTGACCCATTCCGGGACGCGCGCCAGAGGTGAGCGACCATCACCGGCAGGTTCATAACTTTTCATGATCGGTAGTTCAATCGGCAGCTGATCCGCCGGCACCGCAACGGCGCCGTCGTTAGGACAGTGGACGATTGGGATCGGCGCCCCCCAATAGCGTTGACGGCTGATCAGCCAGTCGCGGATTTTGTAGTTGATACGCTCGCGGCCCAGGCCTTTTTTGTGCAGATCGGCAACGATTTGCTCGCGCGCCTCAGAACTACTTAGACCGTCGTATTTGCCGGAATTGACTATGACGCCTTCACCAGAGAATACTCCTGACTGAAAAAGCGACGCGCTGCTTGTTGTGTCGTAGCCAAGCTCAATAGCTCTGGCGACTGCCCTTCGTAGAAAAATTTGATAGTGGTCATAGTCACCCTCGGCGTGGCTTTCCCAGGCTGCCAGCACATCAGCAGGATCCAGCCATTCAAGCCGAAAGTCTTTTTCGTGTTTTTCAAGCTTTGTCTGGATGGTTTTGGAGCTCTTGAGGATTACAAGTAGACAGGTTGCTTTGGCGCGACGATTGGTCTTTTTGAGCGCGTGACGATAATGCCCATAGGCCACACCGATCTCTTCCGTATGGTCAAGATCAATTAGTCCGCCTTCCTCGGCCACTTCACGCAAGATACCCGCATGCAAATCTTCGCCAGGTTCTACGCCGCCAGCAAGCAGGAATGGCCATTTGCCGTCGCCATTTTTTAGAAAGGCATACTTTTGCGTCTTTGGGTCAAAAACTATCGCACAACCGCCTTCGGCTGCCGTTTCTTCATCTCGGTGAATTCCTGTCTCTGGTGCGACGACCTGTCGTATGGGCAATTTGAACTTCTCGGCAAAGGCAAAATCGCGCTCGTCATGGGCGGGAACGGCCATGATCGCGCCTGTTCCGTAGCCCATCAGCACGTAATCGGCAATCCAGATCGGAACGCGCTGGCCGTTGACCGGATTAATAGCGTGAGCACCGGTAAATACACCTGTTTTGTCGCGCTGGGTGTCCATGCGGTCGATATCGCTTTTGGCAATGCTGGCCGCAATGTACTCGGCGACAGTTTCCTGCTGATTATCGCTAGCGAGTTGTGAGGCTAGGGGGTGCTCCGGGGCAAGCACGACAAAGGTTGCGCCGTAAAGCGTATCGGGACGAGTAGTGAAGATGCTGAATTTGTGCTTACTGTCTGCAACTTCGAACGTGACCTCAGCGCCCTTGCTGCGCCCAATCCAATTGCGCTGCATGGACTTGATGGCGTCCGACCAGTCGACATTATCGAGATCGTCGCTTAAGCGGTCGGCGTAGTCGGTGATTTTGAAGAACCATTGTTTGAGCGGCTTCTTGGTCACAACATTGCCGCAGCGCCAGCAGCGTCCGGCTTCGACTTGTTCGTTGGCTAGGACGGTTTTGTCGGTGTCGCACCACCACTGTAGGCTCTCCTTTTGGTAGGCTAGCCCGCGTTCGAACAGAAGCCCAAAGAGCCACTGCGTCCACTTGTAATAGTCCGGATCACTACTGCCAAATTCGCGTGTCCAGTCGATGCCAATGCCCATTTGGATAAGTTGTTTCTTGAAATACGTGGTGTTCTTCTTGACCGATTCCTGAGGTGCCACGCCAGTTTTGATGGCGTAATTTTCGGCCGGCAAACCAAACTCGTCCCATCCCATTGGGTGCAGAACGTTCTGTCCGCGTTGACGGGCAAACCGTGCCAGCGCGTCGGTGATGGTGTAATTGCGTACATGCCCTACGTGCATAGCGGCGCCCGATGGGTACGGAAAGAAATCGAGGATGTAATTTTTGGGCTTGGGCGAGCTATCGCTAGCCTGGTAAATGCCAGTCTCGGCCCAGATTTTTTGCCATTTTGGTTCAATGTCGGAGGGGTTGTAGCGTTTCATTAATAGCTATTATAGCGGTTCGGCCCCTGTAAGGCTAGCTTCATGGCGTGACGCGGCGTGCGTTGCTGTGTGGTCTATGTAAATCCGGGCGCATCGCTGCGCCCGGATGTCTCACTTGAGCAGGTTCTCGAGCACATTGTAGGCCCAAACGCCCGCCTCATCCTTGGTCTTTATTCCTAGACTCTCTGGCTTTCCGCCACCGATTGTAATGGCGATCAGATTGCCATTACGATTCATCTTGATCTCCGCCGAGTACTCAAAAGCCCCTAGCCATTCAAGGCTGATTATTTTGATGACCTCGGTCTCGGTGAGGTGGATTGTCACCCGATAGCTGTGGCCGCCGTTAGGGAAGGTAGTACAGTGTACATGCTGCACATGCATGAGCTTGCCTCTCAAACACGGGTACGTGACCGAAATAGTATACTAAGATGTAGCCGAGCGATCAAACATCGCCTCTTTCTTAGCGATCCATTCAGTGCTTTGGCGAACCAGTTGACCGTCCTCTTCTGTTGCGTGCAGGAGTATTTTGACGGCTTCCTCGGCAAAGACGCCGTTTTGGGAGCCCTTGGCCAGGACGACTCCACGTCTATGTAGCACCGAATGCGCAAATGCTCCGGCATCGTATGGACTATCAAAGCTTCGAACTTGGCAGCCGCGCTTGACGGCAGCTGGCGCCAGGTACTTTTTGGCTTCGTCACCGATCGTAATGACCCAATCTAGCTGCGCAGGGTCGCACAAAGCACCAAGCTCTTGATGGGCTTTTGCCGAGAGTTCACCCAGCTCGTTCATGCTGCCCAGGATGGCGATTTTTTGCTTGTTGGGAAATAGGTACAGCGTTTGTAGCGCGGCTGCAGCTGCGGCCGGGCTAGAATTGTACGTGTCATCGATGATGGTTGAATCGAGCAATCCTTTTAGGATGTTCATGCGCCCCTTGACGGGTCGGAGTGCGGTTAATCCGTCGGCAATCTCCTTTTGGCTCAGGCCCATTTTGATGCCCACCAAGCCGGCTGCCACCGCGGCCTTAACGTTATGCTCGCCGGCTAGCCTTAGTACAATTTGCTGCTCGCCGAATTCTGGCGATACGAATTTACCGGCGAATCCGACACCAGCTTCAAAATCCTCAATCAGATAATGATACTCTGCCACGCCGCTCGTCCCGTAGGTGTCGATGTTGCCGTTGACCACATAGCGGGCAAATGATTCGTCGATGTCGTCGCGATTAATGACCGCCAACTCGCTAAAGTTCGCGACTGCTAGCTCCTCCTGCGCAACGGCCTCGATAGTCTTGAAAAATTCCATGTGCTCGGCCGTGACCGCTGTGACGACGGCGATGTCTGGATGCAAATAAGTACCAAACCGCATAATGTCACCCGGCTTATCCGTACCAAGCTCGAGGATCAGCACGTCGAAGTCAAATGGCCGATGAATCTTGAGCTCCATGTACCACAGTTGCATCAGCCAGGTGAATGGATTCTTCAGCTGCGCCAGTGGCGGCATGGGCAGGTTGAAGATGGCCATCGGCACGCTGGCTTCAGTGTTGAAATTACCGTCCTGGCTCAACACTTTGTAGCGGTGGCCTAGCACCGTTGCGATGGCTAGCTTGGTGCTGGTTTTGCCCACGCTACCAGTAACCGCAACGATTTTGGGTCGATGCTGACGCAGAAAACGCCTGACCTGGAGCTCAACAAGGAATAAGACGATGTTCTTCATTACTCTTATTGTAACGCAAAATGCTTGATTTGAATCGCCTCGCCTGGTCCAAGTGAACCAGGCGAGGCGTGTGGCGTTGACGCTGTCGTTACTCTTCGCCGGCTGAAGCGTGGGAGAATTCTTCGAGGTATGGCTCCTTTGCGGACAACGCGCTCCGCAGGACGTCCGGACTGTCCTTCAGGATGGCTCTGAGATAGTCGTCAAAGCGCGGCATGAGCAGTTTGTAGCCCTTTGTAGGCGCCGCATAGCGGTCGAGTATCGCCCGGTGAAGTGCGGTGACAACGCTACGCCGTCGATGTATCTCCCGGCAAGGGATTCCACAACGAGTGGATAAAACACCTCAGCTCGTTCACGGTTTCTGCTCACCAGCAGTAGGCGGCGCGTTAGCTCGTCGGCATCCACAACAGTGGTGGACGGTCCCCGGTTGGCCATGATAGCCTTTCTGACTATTGTGATAATCCAGCTCACGCTAAGTGACTTTTCCTGGCCACGACGGCCAAGACAAATGTAATAATATCATCGCGGGACGCTCCGCATAACCCCCTACCTTGACCGACCTACGAGAATTCATAGGGCTGCCATGGTGGAGATAGGGAGATTCGAACTCCCGACCTCTTGCATGCCATGCAAGCGCTCTAACCAGCTGAGCTATATCCCCGCGTGGGGTAATGAGGCAGATTGTACCAGATACGCGCCCAAAAAGAAACTACCCTCGATGCCCACAAGTCAGGTAGTTTCATGTGTGCAAGCTCGCGCGCGCCCACCCGTGGCTCTTTTTGTTTGATGGTTTTTGTTTCGGATTACGCCAAGAGCCGTGGCGCACTAGCTGCATATACGCAGCATGGCACAAGCGTAGGCGGTTTGCAAGTGGGCTATACGGAATCTTGATAGAGTATCGATTTTGTGGTAATGTTTCGAATTGTCAATGTCTTTTGCGGACAGCGTGAACATCGGTATGAAAAGAGGTGGGGCTTGTGGCTAATTACCAGCGAAGCTCAAAGAGTTCCAGTGGTGGCCCAACGGCTTCTATGGTAGTCTTTCTACTCGTGCTCGCTTTTATTGCTGCGGGCGTAGCAAAAAGCTTCCATGTCGGAGGAGTGGGCTCAACCACGTCGCAGGTGCCATATAGCACCGTGAGCGGACGGCTACTAGCGGACGCGAAACAATATGACTCCGTCAGCTACGTCTGGGGCGGCGGACACGATCCGAAGAATTATCACAAGGGTGACGGGGTTGACTGTAGCGGCCTTATCGATATGGCGGTGTACGATGTAACCAAGACGGCCAAGAGTGATGTCGTGTCGGATTTCCCTCATGACTCACACTGGAAGAAGATCAACCCCAAGGACGTGCAGCCCGGTGACGTGTTGTATCTCATCCGCTCACCAATCGATGACAGCCACATCGTTTTTGTAGATAGCTACACGAACGGTAAGCTGGTGGTCTTCGAGGCGTACGGCACGCAGGACAAAAGTGGTTCGATCCCCGCCGACAACCAGGTCCGTCAGTCGGACGGTTGGAAGCTCAGCCAGTTTACCGGAGCTTTGCGTTTTGTGGGATAGCCGTCTTGGCCGGGATAAGCATCGAGCTTGCCCGCCAGGGCGGCTCTTTGCTTTTGTAAAAGGGGCTCACTGCTGCGAGCCCCTTCTTGCGCCTAGGCCTTCCTCTGATTGCGCTTGGCACGTGCAAGGTCATGAAGCCGTTGACCGGTGGCCGTACCCTTGATGCCGTACAGATCGAGAAGCGCGTTCAGGCCGGTCATCGAGACCGGGACCTTTTCGTTCTCAACCTTAAGCACTTTGTCCTTGGACCAGTCGAGCTGAGCGGCGACTTCAGCTTGGCTTAGGCCAGCATCGTGGCGAGCCTTGGATAGGAGCCGCGTAAACTCCGAAGGGTCACTCTTTTGGCGTGGACTCACCCTGCCTCCTCGTGTGGACTCCGAATGCCAGAATAGTATAACATGCCTTGAGTGTTGTTTGGTTTTACGCTATAATATGACGCAAGTTATATCTATAAAGCTAAAGGAGTCAGTCGGATATGGGTAAACCCAAGAAACAGACAAGCCCACGCAAGACGGGCTTGCGCCGTAGCCATTTGGTTGTAAAACTTGCACGCATGGTTAACGCAACCTCACCAGTCAAGGCCTACACAACCAGGCGCGAGAGCGGCAAGAAGAAGCCTTCTAAGGTATAAATAAGTTTGCATTTGTAATTTAAAATATAACGCGCAAGAATAGACGTAATATGGCATCAAACCGACATCTTGGCCGAATCATCGCCCTTCAAACACTATATGAGTTTGATTTTCGTCAGGGTGCTGGCGACACAAGTGTTGATATCGACGAGGTATTAGGGCGTAATCTCGAGCGATACAATGACACTGTCGACGACAAAGACTTCGTAACGACATTGGTGCACGGCACGGGTTCGCAGTTCGAGGAGCTCGATGCAACCATCCAGCCTATCGCACCGGAATGGCCGCTCGACCAAATTGCCCGTATCGACAAAACTATCTTGCGCTTGGCGCTGTACGAGCTTCTGCATTTGCAGGAACTCGTTCCGCCAAAGGTTGCCATCAACGAAGCTGTAGAATTAGCCAAGGCTTTTGGTGGTGACAATTCATCCAAGTTTGTAAACGGCGTGCTTGGTACGGCTTACCGCACGCTGATCGAAGGGAAACCTCATGCCAACCCCCACGAATCCCAAGACGCCGAGCTTTGACCCGATTGGTAAGTTTAGCGAACAGATTAATGAGCGTTTCAAGAAATATTTTATTCGCCGCAAGCCTTCTATTCAGGAAGTGGTCCGCGAGCCGACCGCTGGTGGGATAGTTTTTCGTCGCAGCGCCGACACTAATGAAGTCCAAATACTCCTCATTCAGGATGCCAAGGACCGCTGGACCATCCCCAAGGGTCACATCGAAGAAGGCGAGACCGCCAAAGAAACCGCTGGCCGTGAAATCATGGAAGAAACTGGCCTGCAGGAAATGAATGTCCTGTCATGGCTGGGCAAGATTCATTTCCGGTATCGCCGCCAACAGAGCTTGGTGCTGATGACCACGCAAATTTATCTGGTGTTTGCCAAAGGTGACACTAACGCGCTGAAGAAGGAAGAGTGGATGAATGGCATCGGGTGGTTTAACGTGCACGAGGCATTAGATATGATTGAATATGAGGACATCGGGAAGCTAATACTGCTTGCCATGAAGAAGATACGAGATGCAGGACTATAGTAAATACCAGGACTACGCACGCGAGACGTTCGGGTTTGAATTTGATAACCCCGAGCTGATTCTAACGGCATTTACGCACCGCAGCTACGTCAACGAGCACAAGAAGAGCACCCGCGAGCACAACGAGCGCCTGGAGTTCTTGGGCGACGCCGTTCTGGAATTGGTTGTCACCGAGTATTTGTTTGCTAATTATGCCGAGCCAGAAGGTATTTTGACAAATTGGCGTTCCGCCTTGGTGCGGACTGAATCTATCGGCGCTGCGTCGGCGCGACTAGGCTACGAGGCCATGCTTCGTCTGAGCCGCGGTGAAAAACAAGGCTCGGAGCGCGCTCGCCAGCAGATTCTGGCCAATACTTTCGAAGCGGTTATCGGCGCCGTATATCTGGACAAAGGCTACGAAGCAGCCAAGAAAGTCATTCATGACCACATCCTTAGCACATTCGAGGAGATCCTCGAGACCGGTAGCTGGCGCGATCCCAAATCTCGCCTGCAGGAAGTTGCTCAGAGTATCGATGGCATGACACCGTCTTACAAGGTGTTGGCCGAAGAAGGTCCAGACCACGACAAGATCTTTACACTTGGTGTATACGTCGGCGCTAAATTGCTCGGCAAGGGCAGCGGCAGCTCGAAGCAAAACGCACAGCAAAAAGCCGCCCAGGCCGCGCTAAAAACGTACCAAGATCATAAAGAATAACCCGCCGAGCGAGACTCCTCGGAGCCGGTTGCGACTCCGCCGTATCAAATTGGCCAGAAGAGGATTCAGCCAGCAAGCTGTGGTGATCTTACATTTGACAACAGAGGCCGGACTGGGGTATAATGACTCGTAAAGTTTGTGACTAAAACGTAACTAGAGGAAATTATATACACTATGCTTGCTATTCGTCTGCAGCGTCTGGGCCGTAAGGCATTGCCGATTTACCGCCTGGCAGTTCAAGAATCTCGCCGTCACCCTAGCAGTGGCCGCGTTGTTGCCTATGTGGGCAGCTTTAACCCCCACACCAAAGAGACGTCGATTGACGCCGAGAAGGTTGGGTTCTATCTGAAGAATGGTGCGCAGCCATCACCACGTGTTGTACGCATCCTGACCGAGCAGAAGATCGAGCTTCCATCGTGGGTCAAAGCAAGCAGCGAGAAGAGCCACAAGATACGCCACCCAGAGAAGCTCCGCAAGAATCAGCCCAAGGAAGAGGCGACCGAAGCCCCAACCGAAGAAGCTCCCGAAGCAAGCAAAGAAGAAGCGTAGATAGTCGAATCGCCCGGTCCACCATGTGCCGGGCGATTTATGTTCTTCGGAGCGAAAGCATTATGACATTGCCGGCCCGACAAGTTCTAGGTACAATAAAGATACGACTAAGGAGAGACAGACATGCCAACGATTGATCAGCAATTTGTGGAATTCATTGTGAAGTCGCTTGTCAACAATCCCGATCACGTTGTGATCGAACGCCGCATCGACGAGAAAGGTGTACTGCTGGAATTAACTGTCGATCCAGATGATCTTGGTCGCATCATAGGCAAGCGTGGTGCGACGGCCCAGAGTTTGCGTACGCTTTTGCGGGCATTGGGGACTAAGAATGACGCTCGATATAATTTGAAGATCGTAGACAACGATTTGCCAGCCGACGACTCTGTACAGCAGACAGCCACCCCTGTTCGGGCGGATGATAGTGATGATTCAGCAAGCGTTTCAGATATGGACAGTGGAAAAGTTGTGGATAGCTCAACAGATACAGCTGTGGAAGAACAGGAAACAGTAGCTAGCCGCACGCGAAAAGAGCTTGCAGAGCTCGATGACCTCGATATATAATCATAGATAAGTTCGCAGGGCATGGCCCCGAACCGTAAAACAAAAACCAAAAGCTCATGCGAGCAACCATAGTCATCGGGGTGATGTCCGAAGGCATAAAGTTGAGAGCTTTATATGTGCTAGAAATGTCCTGGTTATGCCAGGCTTTTTTAGTTCTTGTAAAAATTATCTTTTGAAGTCAGTCCTATAAATGATATATTAGAAGTTCCAAACCATGGTTTTTGGCAAGATTATTTATTAACCCACAAGAAGCGAGGTTATTTTAAAAATCATATGTCAGAGTTTACTCCTTTCGAAAATGGCGCCGAGGAATTCCATCATGCAAACGGATTTAACGGGGTCGAAAGGGTGAATCACGCCCCGGTAAAAGTCCTGGACATAAACCATGAACACCTGTATCCAACAGCCGAGATACGAAGGCACAATCCTGATCTGATCGAGCTGGTGAGCTGGAGGGTGCTAGAGCTCGAAGGGCTCGAAGAGGACATGGACGGCTACAATCCATGCGCCTGCGATGGTGTGCGATTGCATGAGGATAGTGATGAGCTGATGGATGTTGTCTTGGTCCGAACGGAGAAAAGCGAGGGCGACTACGATGCGTATGTGCGTATTTGTCAGCTAGATGCCAACGGTAGGCTGGTAGAAATCGATGGGGTACCACGGCTGCATGGCGAAGACCCCATGATAGTTAGTCAGCCGGACGGGTCCGTGTATATAACGGTTGTCGAGGTTGACTGGGAAGGTAGCGGCTCGAAAAGAGTTTGCAAGAGTTACCATACGGCTTTGTATTATGGGCAATCTATAGATACGCTGCGGCTTATCGCGAGGCTTCCAGGTAAGGCAAATCGCATGGTGGTCCTTCCGGACGAGGACGCCTTGGATGGTGAGCTGGATGGCGCAGATGAAGATGACACACATAAAGTAGTCTTGTATATTCGCCCGCAGGGAAAAATTAAAGTCCTAAATGACGAAGGTGTGCTCGTCGACGAAGATAACGCCCTGGGCCGCGCCAAATACATCGTCCTCGATGCGGCAATGCGTAAGCGACTTGAAACCGAACACGAGATGCATGGTAATATTGACGGTTTTGCCATGTGGGTTATGAGAGAGGCGAAATATGTCGGTAAAAGCGGTATCTACAAGGATTGGGGGGCGCTGAATGGCGGCGAGCATGTCGGTGGCGGTTGGGTTTTGAGCGCTGACCATGCAGCATCGAGGGCGTATGCGGTTGGCGCAGACCCGTATGACAAATTTATATACTTCGACAATGGGGATGTTGCCTTGGATATGTCGGGCTACGCCCGGGAAACCAAGCACTATCTAGGGTATATCAAGTTTCATCACCCCGAGACAAACAGAGGGTTCATTTTGGGCGTGAATGCACGTATTGAACATTTTGAAGGCCTAGAAGGCGCTGCCAAAGCTGAAGTCCTGGAGCTATTTAGCAGTGAGGGCGGTGTTGGCGGAGTGATCTACCCTGGCAGTGTCGATCGGGTTGAGGCTCACGCCGACGGATCTGTGACCTTTCGGCAGTTGCTTGGCATAGGTGACGTCAAGATGGTGGAGGCTTGGTTCCGTATTCCGGCTAGGGTGTTCGAATCGCTGGACCATGAGGCGGCGGATGAGATCAGACGAGCGTTGTTTGAACGGCACGAAGCATTTCTGCAGCGGCGTCGGGGTGTGCTTGCCGAACACGCCATAGGCGTCTCGATCATGGCGGAGTATAGCGAAGCAAGTTAGAGCTATGTCCACTATTGCGTTATAATAAATATCATGACAAAACCACGCCTTGTGCAAGTTATTACTCTTTTCCCCGACATGTTTACGGGTGTGTTTGGCGCGAGTATGCTGTGGAAGGCACAGGACCAGCACATCGTGAAGCTGACGACAGTTGATCTGCGCGAATTCGGCCTTGGCCCTCGGCGGCAAGTGGACGATACGCCATATGGCGGCGGGGATGGTATGCTGCTGAAGCCCGAGCCGCTCTTTGCGGCAGTAGAGGCGGCAAAACAGAATGACACCGATGCTCAGGTCCTGCTGATGACACCGCGTGGCGAGCGCTGGCATCAGGCGCTGGCGCAGGAATTTGCTGACGATCAGCGCGGGCTGATTATTATATCCGGACGCTACGAGGGCTATGACGAGCGCATTACGTCAATTGTCGATCGCCACATTTCAGTGGGTGATTATGTACTGACGGGCGGGGAGATTCCCGCAATGGCCGTTGTGGATAGCGTCACTCGACTTATTCCTGGCGTGCTGGGCGGCGAGCAATCGGCCGCAATCGAAAGCTTTAGCGATGGCCAGACGCTTGAATTCCCGCAATACACCCGCCCGGCAGAGTTCCGTGGCATGAAGGTTCCAGACGTTTTGCTCAGCGGCAATCACGGCCAGATTGAGGCCTGGCGCAAGGCCCACACGCAACAAAACAGTCATCTCCAATAGGAAGCGCGTATTTTGAAAAGCTGCCCCGCCGCATTCGCGTGAACGAAAGGCGGGGCAGCTTGACTCAGTTGACGAGCGGGCAGAACTTCAAGTTCAGGGCTGCCTCGATCGTTTCTTGGCTCTGGCTGGAAGTCCTGAGCTCCCTGGCAAGCAGCTCAAGGTGCTCTCGGCATTCTTGAGCCTGAGCGGGCGTGAGCGTACAGATCGCAATGGCAAGGCATGCCTCGCACGTTGCTGCCGGAGAATGATGCTTCAGCCCTGCCGGAGGCATCTTGGGGTTGAACCCCATGCTAGTCCGTATGCTTGGCATGAGCGCCATAGCTGCTACGGTTGTGCCGTAATTCTTGCAGCCTTTTTCGATAAGTGGCGCGCATGACTCCGCGAGGGTGCGCTCGCGTGCGCTCATGTATTGCGTCAGATCGGTAGTTCCATATGGTACCGCCATGAAGCCGGTGACCGGGAGCTGGACATCTATACTCAGTCTCCTCACCACATGGGGCGTCATCACTCTGAACAGATGAAACTCGTAATCTGGCACGGCTCCTCCAAGCGAGGGTGGGAAGGCGCGTCGCGTTTGCGAAACGTGATTATATTACCATAAAGATATCCAAATAACAAATCCTAAGGCGTAGCGTGCTAGGCCGAGGCAGAGCCCCGCAAGGATTGTTGCGAGCCAATCGATCAAATAAGGACTAGGGTTTTGATGATCGTCCCGCCCAGTGGTGAAAGGGCGGGACGATCGTGCTTATCGAAGCTCCTCGACGTGGCCGTCATTGATGAGGAGGTGTGCTACGGTACCTCCGGGGCTGACGAGGCGTGCCGTTATTTCATTCGGGCGATTTGGCCCGTCAACCGGAACCAGCTCCCACCCTGGCGGAAAGTCGACCAGGATGAGATTGTTGTAATAGTTGCCCCTTTCCTTCTGTGGGTTGGAATCGAACACGAAGCCTGCTTCCTCGAGGGTCCGCAAGAATTCGTCGAGCCCCCATGTCGGCAGCGCACACCTCCAACTGGCCAGGAGCTCCACCCAGGCTTGCCGCTCGGCAGCGATCCTCAATTGGATATCGCCCCAGTGGTCAAGCTCGGGATTCTTGCGCCAGGTCTTGAAAAGCTCTTCGGCTCGTTCTTCCCAGGCGGCTGCCTCGCTCGCCTGATCGCGTCCGAAGAAGGTCGCCCGTGTTTGGCTGGGCACTGACAGTCCCATGGCATCTCCATTCATCGATGCTGCAACTTATCGGCAGAGTTGCCGATAAGTGTAGGGGATAGTGTAGTAGTTGTTATCTCGCGAGTCAATGGTGTAATGAAGGGGCTCGAGGGGTGGCGTCGAAGATCAGATCAATTTTTGAGCCCGCGCCATACCGTCTCCGGAAATGGCGCGGACGTTCATGCTAGCCGTGATGCAGCAAGTCGATACCTCCGTGTGTGTTGAGGATCTCCTCTAGCCTAGCGCGGCTGATGGTCCCAGAAAAGCTGATAGCCACCCATCGCTGGAGCCCGAGGGCTGCCGATGCATAGTCCGCGGGACTAATCAGCGCCATGCATGATGCTTTGCAAAGCTCACACGACTGGGGCGGTGACGAGTGCCGCAAGCTCTCGTCGGGCAGCTCTACGCCGAAGTCCAGAGCCTCGGGATCGAAAACCGCCATTCGGAAAAGCTCAGCCAGGTTTAGACTCTGAGCGCGAAGCCTTGCCGCATGCGCCTGATTGTCACGCACGAAGGCGTCGACATTGAGCGTTGCCTGTGGCACGGCGACAATCCCGCAAACAGGGACGGTGGAGCGTATTCCGTGAGCCGAATGCATGATTTCGACCAGGAAAAAGTGCAGCTCGTAGGGTGGTGGACCCGATGCGGCGCTGTTGCTGGCGGGCATGGGCTATCCTTTCATGTATTCGTCGTTGACGAAAGCGGATTGAGCGGACCGTAGCCTACTATATCACGGGTTGGTTATTATGAAAAAAGAGGCATCGTTGCCCCTACATACATATACCGTTAAAGCCAGAGTAAACATCCGTCGCTGGTGAGGGCCAGTCGAGTCAAATGTTTACTCGGCCAAAACAAGAACTGGTTGTTGTGGTGGTGGTCGAGCGAAACGTTTTCCAACCGTGTTACGTGTTGATTGGTTTTTGTTTTTAATATTCGCTTATGATTAGTCTATCGGGTGGCGCATAAAAAAGCAAGTGGTTATAATGAAATTACAGTCATAAAGGAGCCGAGCATGAATTTGTTTGAACGTTTTATTAAGCCAGTGAGCGCGCATTGTGATATTCCGTGCGGCATTTACGAGACAGACACCATGACCCATGCGGCTACAACGTGTGTGCGAATGTGCGAGAAGATTGCCGCACTCGAAGGTGCCGACCAGGAGAAGTCTGATGCGCATAATAATTTCATCAGGATGGTAATGACCAAGGAGCGCCACGCAAGTGCCTGCAAAGAGCAGCTGTATATCCTGTGGAGTGATTATTTCAAGCCTGAGCACCTCGAGAAATTCCCCAATCTGCACGACAAATTCTGGCAAGCTGCCAAGCAATGCGGTAAGGTCAAGCAATCAATCAACAAGCAAGAAGCCGACAAGCTAGTCGAGATGGTGCACGATATTGCACATATGTTTGCAGATTCGCAGCAGGCCTAAAAGGGATGATTCGACGAGTTGAAGGGATGAGCATGATGCCAACGTATCGCCCGGGAGCGGTAGTTGTCGGCACGCGCATGCTGAAGCCGCGCATTGGCAGCGTCGTGGTAGCTCAGCTGCGGGACCGCGAGATTTTGAAGCGTGTGGCGCACATTGGGCCCGACGGGTATTACCTGTTAGGCGACAATCCGGCTCAAAGCTCGGATAGCCGCACGTATGGGTGGTTCGATAAAAGCCTGGTAAAAGGCGTCGTAATAGGGAGTATAGTTCGATGATTCATTTTGCAACCGCAACTCAGCCGGCGCCAGCTCGGAACACATGGTCCGTAGCGCTGGGATACATAGTAGCATTCGGAGCCACGGGCATGGCTGTGGCGCAGATGGTAAGCTTCGAAGATTTCGTGGAAGCGCTTCGTAGCTATCATCTAACCGGAAGCCGTGGCACGTTGGCGCTGGCCATATCATTGCTGGTGATCGAGATATTTTCGGTACCGGTGCTGTTTCGTTTGGCGTTAAGTCCGGCAGCTCGAGCTGTGGGCACTGCGTTTGTGCTTTTGGCACCACTCGTGTGGACGGCTTTGACTGTTATGGCTCTGATGGGCGGGGCGCAGGTGGTCAACGCCGGTTATGCTGGCGGATTTGTGAAGCTAGGTGTTGGCGGATTGGTTTTGATGCTGGATATTGTATGGGCTGCGGCTGCCAGTGTGTACGCCCGGGGGCTGATTGCCGACACACGCAAGTGGCTCAGTAATATGTAAAAGCCCCCGCCACGCTCCAGGGCAGGAAGCGAGCGGGGGCGGAATAGCCGGTCGATAGAACTAGCGCTTCTGGCCGAGGGCGGTCCTCATAGCCTCTGCCGCCGCCAGGTTACTCCGGAGGCCCTCGAGGAGTGTATTGTAGTCCGTCTCGGTGCCTATGAGCGAACGCACCCTCGTCAGAACTTCCTCGGGTTGGCAGCCCAGAAGCACCGTGAGGTCATGGACGATCTGGTCACTACCTTGGGCGTTTGTCGCAGCCATTTTCTGTAGCTTCTTTCAGCTCAGCTGCTGCACTCCAATTTGAAGCGCAGGGTGTTGCTTTTCGCTGGTACGTTTTTACGTAGTATGGTTGATCAGACTTTATTCACTATAACATATAAAAAATTTCGAGCAAGTTTATGTTATGATGTAGCCCGAGATTTAGACAGTCGACGTTTGCGGTCAGATTCGTCCTCGATCTCGTGCCCGACGATCTCTTCGATGAGGTCT
The DNA here is from genome assembly GCA_965225085.1 of uncultured Candidatus Saccharibacteria bacterium. GTDB lineage: Bacteria > Patescibacteriota > Saccharimonadia > Saccharimonadales > EFPC-124 > CAZJVU01. The sequence goes on from CBDDBE010000005.1 coordinate 18,252, forward strand.
TCAATAGTCGCCACGCCCACGATTTTGTCCGCACGTTCGACTGGCACCAGATGCGCATCGCCCTTAATGAATTTGCGTAGCAATGTATCGAGTGCTGTCTTGCTGCCGACAACTTCGGTCGCGTGCAGTGGCAGGTCGTGGACAAACACCGGTTCTTCGTCAAAATCAAAATCGATGAGGTCTTTCATCAGCACAAGCCCGAAGCAGATAGTGCGTTGTTTGTTCATGACGGGAATACGGCTCCTGCCCTGCGCCTTGATCTCGTCTATTTTGGCATCGTTGACGAGCTCATTTGGTAGCAAGTAGTAAACTTCCTTGATGGGCGTCATGATGTCGCTGACCTTCTTCTCGCTGAGCGTTAGCGCACCACGCATGATCTCGATCTCGTCGTTGTCGAGCTCACTATCGTCGTGGCCAACGTGCTCGCTGATCAGTAGCCCCAGTTCCTCGCGGCTTTGCAGGACGGCTGAGCTGCCGGTGCCAAAGAGGTGGTCCAGCAGTAGCTGCAACGGCTTCGAGATAATGTACGTGACAAATATCATACCACGCAGCAGTGGCGCAAACCGCGCGCTGATACTGAGTGCTCGCTTGGCAAAGAACGCCTGGGGTAGGATCTCGCCGAAGACCACGATGAGGAGCGTGCTGATAATACCAGCCAATACGCCGTTGATATAGTGTTCAAGTACTAGTGAAGAGGCTGAGACGGCCCCAATATTTGTCAGCAGAATCGCGGCCAGGCTCAGATGTGTGTTCTTGCGCAGGGGCAATACCCGTTGGGCGCGCACATCACCGAGCTTTGCCTTGCGGCGGAGGTCCGACAGCTCCAGAGTCATGAGGGCAATATTAAGCCCGGAGCATGCAGCCGACAGGCCAAGCAACAGTAATAACTCACAGGGAAGCAGCAGTAAGGATGTTTCCATAAAATAACGCCCCATTTGGGCAGATGCTATCTATTATACTTCACTCTAACCGTAAATCAAAAACATTTTGGGCGTATGAGCAGAAATTATAATAAATGTTCCGATTCGCGTGCGAGTTTACGCTGGGCCATAGCCGCCAAAATTGACACGATAGCTAAATAGCTAAGCCCCGATAAACAGGCTGAGGCCAAGTGGGCGGGCTGAATTATAACAAGTAACGTGCCGCTGGCGAATGTTGCGGCGATCAGCGCGTAGGTTGCGCGAAGTTTGGCGCTGCTTGGTTTTGCCAGCGAAAAACAGCTTGATGCAATGCTGGTGAGCGCGATTGAAATATGAAGGAGTAAAAGCATATGCTTAGTATACTACGGCAGCCACGGGCTGAGCGAAATGCTAGCGCAAAAAGTAATAAGCACGATCAGCGAAAACCCAAACATACTGCGTGCCCACTGGTCATCGTCCTGCGCGCGAAAGCCCTTGAGTCCCCGCCACAACCACACTGCCCCAACAATCATCATGATGAACAAATAGGTAACGCCCGTAACGCCGACGGCCGTAAGTGCCGCCGAGGCAATTATGAAGGCGACTATGTAGATCATAATGTACACCTTGGTCGTCTTTTTGCCGCGTACCAGAGGGAGTACTGGGATATGGGCGGCGGAGTATTCGGGCGAGCGATAGATGGATATGGCGTAGAAATGCGGCATCTGCCAAAGAGCCAGAATGACGAAGAGCAGAAGCGCGCCAATGTCTAGTTGATTAGTCACGGCCACGTATCCGACCACAAGCGGCACAGCGCCTGAAATACTCCCGACAACTGTACCGAGCGATGACCGGCGTTTCCAATAGCCGTACACCGCCACATAGAAAAACCAACCGAACAGTGCCACGCCAACGGTGAGGAGGTTGGTTTGTAGTAGGCTGACGATACCGATAATCCCCAGAGCGGTCGCATACAGCAGCGCTGCACGGGCTGATATCTCGCCGGTGACGAGCGAGCGTTTTTTGGTGCGTTTCATTTTGGCGTCGATGCCGCGGTCGATGTAATTGTTGACCACGCAGCCTGAAGCGATGACAAAGCAGATGCCGACTAACATCGCCGCAAAGAGTCTGCCGTCCAGGTGCGCTTGCGAAGCAAGGAAGAAGCCGCCAATTGCCGACAGCGCATTGCCATACACGATGCCCGGCTTGGTTAGCCGGTAGTAGGCCTGGACCGATGCCACGGCTACAGGCCGTCCTGGCTGCGCATGTACTGCACCATATCTTGGGGCGTCATGTTGTAGTTGAGGTTTTGCATAATCCACAGCGACCCCGCGATAAGGATACCGAGTACGGTCAGCATAAATACGAAGACAACCAGTTTCCAGCGCGGCCGTGTCTCGCGACCCAAATGCAGGAAGAAGACCAATTGAGCGAGAACCTGCGAGATGGCTAGTGTTACGATGGCAGTGACGAGCTGCGGGGTACCGAGCAAGTGCCTCGTCACCAACAGGTATGCCATGCCCGTCAGCATCAACGACAGCAAGAAGCCGATCATATATCTCAGAAGTGACGTTGGCTGCTCGGGATCGATTTCGAGGTTTATGCGACTCATGATGTTACCCCCATCAGGTAGACGATGGTAAAGATAAATACCCATACAATGTCTAGGAAGTGCCAAAACATGCTAAACATAGTCAGGCGTCGAGCTAGGCTATCGGTCAAACCTTTGCGCCAGACCTGTACGCCCAGAACACTCAGCCAAAGCAGTCCTGTTGTGATGTGCGCCCCGTGCGTTCCGACCAGCGTGAAGAACGCCGACAGGAAGCCGCTGCGCTGCCAACTATTGCCGTCACTGGCCAGATGTGCGAATTCGGTAAGTTCCATCGTGACGAATGCTAGCCCCAGCATGAAGGTCGCGCCCAGTAGCGCCCACATCAGCCTGGTGCGATGTTGCCGCATAGCTAGCATAGCCAGTCCACAGGTGAAGCTGCTGGTTAGTAGCAGCAATGTCTCGACCAGCACGTACGGCATGTCGAAAATCTCGTGACCGGATGGTCCGCCGTACGTGTTGTTGCGAAGTACCGCATAGGTGGCAAAGAGCGTCGCAAACAGCACGCAGTCGGTCATCAGGTATACCCAGAAGCCAAAGATCGTCCGGTCGTTACGCGTGGTTACTTCCGGGGCGAGCGCAGTATCATTCATAGGTATTGCTTCCTTTGCGTTTTGGATTCGAGGCGTTGAACTTCGGCGGCGGTTAGGGTGTACTCGGTGTCATCGTCGGATGTCCGCCAGATGAGACAGCCGATAGCAAAGACTAGCCCAGCCGCAGCCAACCACCAAATCTGCCAGATGATGCCAAAGCCCATGAGGAATGCGCCCAGGCCAATCAGCACTGCCATTGGGCTGTTTTTGGGCAGGGTAATAGGTGCGTACTTGCGTGAGCCAATTGCCTTGCCGGTTTGCTTGGCGGCCCAGAAGGGATCGCGGGTATCCGAGGTGGGGATGACGGCGTAATTGTACTCTGGCGGCGGTGAGACAGTTGACCACTCCAGCGTTCGGCCGTCCCACGGGTCGCCTTCGGTCGCGTCGCGGTACTCTTTGCGTTTCCAGATGCTATAGCCAATCTGCAGGAGCTGGAAACACACCCCCAGGCCAATTAGCAGCACCCCCATGCCCGCCACAATGAAGAGCCATTGCCAGCCTAGTGACTTGTCGTAGTGGTCAAGCCGACGGGCGGCGCCCATGAGCCCCAGGATGTATAGCGGTCCAAATGCTGCTACAAACCCAACCAGCCAGCACCAAAAAGCGCATTTGCCCAGGAATTCATTCAGTCGAAAGCCCGTAAACTTTGGGAACCAGTAGGTAAACCCGGCAAATGCACCGAACAACACACCGCCGACAATCATGGTATGGAAGTGCGCCACCAAAAAGAGTGTATTGTGAACCTGAAAGTCGATTGCCGGGACTGACATCAGTACCCCAGCCGCGCCGCCCATTGTGAAGGTCACGATAAAGCCCATAAACCATAGCATCGGCGTCGTGAACCGTACCCGTCCGCGGTACATAGTGAACAGCCAGTTAAAGACTTTAACCCCGGTTGGCACGGCGATAATCATCGTCGTAATGCCGAAGAACGCGTTTACGTCTGCACCGGCGCCCATAGTGAAGAAATGATGCAGCCAGACCAGGAACGATAACAGCGTGATTGCCCATATAGCCCACACCATCGACGTGTAGCCAAAGAGTTTCTTGCCCGAGAAAGTCGCCACCACTTCAGAGAAGATACCAAATGCTGGCAGGATCAGTATGTACACCTCTGGATGCCCCCAGGCCCATATGAGGTTGACATACATCATGGGGTTGCCCCCAAAGCCAGCGGTGAAGAAATGCATGCCCATGAGCCTATCGAGCGACAGCATTGCCAGCGTGGCCGTCAGGATGGGGAAGGCAAAGACAATAAGCGTCAGGCTGCCGAGCACACTCCACACAAATAGCGGCATCTTCATCAGGCCCATGCCAGGTGCGCGCATCTTCAGGATGGTAATGAGGAAGTTGATACCCGACAGCAAACTGCCCACACCGGCAATCTGGAGCGTCCATATCCAGTAGTCCACGCCCACGCTCGGGCTAAACTGTAGCTCGCTGAGCGGGGGGTATGCGAGCCAGCCTGCGGCCTGAAATTCACCGACTCCTAGTGATACATTTACCAGTAGCATTCCAGCTACAAATAACCAAAAGCTTACGGCGTTCAGGAACGGAAAGGCCACATCGCGCGCCCCAATCATCAGCGGCACCAGCAGATTCATAGCCGCAAATATCACACCCATTGCCACGAAGAAAATCATAATAGTGCCATGTGCCGAGAAGATCTGCTGGAACTGATTTGACCCAATGAGGCCTTGCGAATCGCCTACCGAAGTGGCCTGCTGGACTCGAATGAGCAGCGCATCGCCCAGTCCGCGCAGCAGCATAATAGTAGCTACTATGAGGTACATCACACCGATTCTCTTCGGGTCGAGTGACGTTAACCAGTTGTTCCAGAGCCATTTCCACTTCTTGAAATAGGTTAGGGCAATGACAATGCCGATCAGTGCCAGCACCATCGTTGCAACGCCGCCGAGGGTGACGGGGTTGCGTGGAATTGCATCGAGGGTCAGTCGTCCGAACATAAGTAGGCCTACTTCTGGGCGCTGGGCGCCATGTATTTCATTATGGTTGTAGTATACAGCCCGGCAGAGCTGGCGGGAAATGCGTAGAACGCTGGTGGTACGTTTTTGGTTGGTTTGGCAAGGTCGTTGTAGCCGGCAAGCGTTAGGTGCGAGGGCGATTTCTGGGTGGAGGCTACCCATGTATCGAAGTCGGCTTGGGTGCTAGCCCGGGCGGTAAAGACCATTCCGGCATAGCCATCACCACTGATATTTGCCGTAGAGCCACGATAGTCGCCAGCTTCGCCCGCCATCAGATGTAGCTGCGTTGACATGCCGGGCATGGCATATATCTGGCCGGCGAGTTGGGGAATCCACAATGAGTTCATAGGCGCATCGGCAGTGATGTCGAAGTCGACTGGCGTGTTGACAGGGAACTGTACAAAGTTGACCGTCGCAATATGCTGCTCGGGATATATAAATAGCCATTTCCAATCTAGCGCGATGACCTGAATATGGACGGGCTGGGCCTTGCTGGCAAGAGGCTTGAATGGGTCGAGATCGTGGCTGCTTTGCCAGGTTATGACCGCCAGCGCGCAAATAATCGCAATCGGCACCAGCCACCATACAGTCTCGGCCCATCGATTGCCTGCCAGATCAGGAGAGTACTTGGCCTTGGTGTTGCCCGCCCGATATCGCCAGGCTATGCCAAAGGCTAACGCAAAGACTGGCACGACCACGACCGCCATAAGTAGGACGGCAGTTGTCATGAGCTGACGCTGTTGGTCGGCGATCGTACCCTTTGGATTTAGGACAGCGATATTATGTGCGCCAAGGTATAATGTCGCGATCGTCCCGACTCCTGCCACGCCCAGAAATGCTACCGCTAGAATAATTCGCTTATACTTTTTGTTCATCACTTGCCTGCATCATACCACATGCTGGCATGCCTATTGAACCACCGTGAATACGCCGATCAGCTCGTCGTGCAAATGGTCGTGGAACGTAAATGTTCCGGTCTGATTTAAAGCCACGGTCAGGCTCTGCCCTTTTGTGAGTGTCTGCTGCGCGATGCCATCGTAGGCCTGGTGGTCATCGTGGGGGCCAAAGGCCATAAGGCGTAACTGGTCGTCACCATTAGTAATGGTTAGCGTATCGCACTGGCGGGCGGTAATCGCGTCTGAGCTTAAATGGTCATGATCGATCAGAACCGTCCAGTGATGAGGCCCGCGCGTGCAAGCCGTCGGCTTGTTGGTGTTGTTACTTGATAGGTAGCTCAGTGAGGCGAAGATGGTGCCGGCAATGACAGTAGTAATAGCGACGACCATCGCTGCTACGAAGAGTAGCCGTTTCATTCCTGTTGTCTCGTGTATGCGCGGTATGCCGCCCCCATGCCGCATAGCGCAAAGACGCACATACTGCCTACTAGCACACCGCCCACATTTAGCAGGAAGATAACAAGCGCGCCTTGCTCTGTGGCGATATCGCCCGCGGCAAAATTGATACCCGTAGCCACCAATGGCGGCACCAGTGATACGGCAATAGCCACGCCTGTTATGGCCGAAGATACCTTGGGTCGGATCAGCCCGTAGGCCGCAATTGCTCCAGATACCAGCGCCACGACGACCGCGATAGCTCTGTCGCTATTGAACATAATATAGTGCGGGACCACCCGGCCGTCGCCGAACATCAGCGTGGCGCAACCAGCGATAGCCAGCCCAATGCCAATCGATAACAGTAGCAGCGCCAATCCTCGGCCAATCAGCCGCGGGTTGCCAGCGACCAATCCGAGACCCAATGCCAAAATTGGATACGCCAGCGGCGCAACAATCATACTCCCGATCAGCACAGCCAGGCTGTCGGTAAAGATGGCGCATGCCGCCAGGGCGATTGCGCCCAGCAGCAGGACGTAGTAGTCGCCGTCATGGTTGGATTTGTCCAGAAGCTCAGCAATAGCCTGATGTTTGCTTTCGGCCTCGGATGCGGTAGCGCCCATGGCAGATTATTTGTCTTGCAACACTGCCAAAATATTACCAGCAGGATCTTTGAACCAAGCTATGTCAGGGCCACGGTGTGCAGACAGCCCGCGCGCGATGCCTTGGTCGTCGGTCATGCCTTCGTAATGTTCAAGTTCAATGCCGGCGGCCTTTAGTTCGCCCACGGCTTTGTCGATATCATCGACCGGGAAGTTTAAAATCGTAAACGAAGCTGGCTCGTGGTTGTCCTTTTGGTAGACAAAGACCGGGTTACTGCCCTTGACCTGCAGGTGCAAGCCCATTTCGTCCTCTTTTACCTCTAGCCCTAGCTTGCCGCTGTAAAATTCTTTCGCCGCCGCAAAGTCATTCACCGAAAACCCACTAAATGCGTATGAATCCTTGAACATATGTCGTTGCCCCTTATGGTTACTTGATTAGTATAGCGTATGGGGGTGGGGGAGGGCCAGCGATCCCAGCAAGACCGAAACCTGACGTTTTGCGCATGTTCTACTTATCAAGCTGGACGCTTTTAAATGCTTCAAAGAAAGAAGTTCGTTGTTGTGACGCCAGGGATTCGATATCTACACTTGCCGAGCAGGCGGACTGCGGTGTGGCGATACTCGCATAGATATTGCCTAGCTTGAAGATCGTAGTTCCGTTGGCCGTGTACGTCCTTCCAATACCGTCAACGGTTTTGGTGGTTGTTCTGATAGTGCCAAGCGGACCGACGCCGAGTGTTGGCTTACAAGCCCCCCGATCTATCAATAAGGCTCTGTGTAGAGATGGTTACTTGAGGATAGTCAGGATACTGAGCATTATAATTTACATCATAATAATACACCGCATCCTTTATATCCTCACTCAACTTCACCTTCACTCCCAACTCCTTGATATCAAGATACGTTGCACTTGGTTGTGGCGTTGGTTGAGTGCCACCATTGCTTTCTTGCTGGTTTGTCGTTGTATTCGATGACTCCTTGGTTCTGTTAGCATCCCACACCCTCCATCCAACAAGTCCCACAATAACAAGGCCTACAGCAATAACTATGATTCCGACAATCCCGAAACCTTCTATCTTTCTATTCATATATTTCCATCTCCGTTTACTAAAGTATTAATGCTATCTTGCTGGAGAGCATAGCAATAGGCAAATAGGGATGACCCAGATCGGCTGGAGGACGTGTAGTTCGGCCTGAACGCAGCGTTGTATTTTATCTAGTATGCAAGTGACTTGTATATTTGTATACTCGTCTTGACGCTTGAACTACCAGTAAATTGTTCTAGGGTTTCTTGAGTCTGTTTTTCCTCGGTCCATCCCTGGAAATTGCCGGTGACCGTGGTCGTGGCATTCGACTTTGTGGGCGACACAATTGATAGCGACCCTGATGGGGCAAGAAGATTAAGTGCATAAATGCTGCCGTTGCCTGCACCTTGCTTGTCGGCGCTGATCTTTAGGCTGCCATATTTTGGGGCAGTGAAGTTTGTCAGCGTGTTGGTCGCGAGACAGGTTGATCCACATACGTCCGCGGAGGAGTCGGTTGTTTCGTTGCTACTATCTAACCGAATCTCAAATTTGTCTGGGCTCACAATGAAAAGTGTCTCAAGACCGTTATTGCCTGTAGTGATCCTAGCAGTCCAATCCGATGGGTACTTAATGCTATATCCGGCCAAGCTTGAAGTATATGTCTTCCACCCCACGTAAGGATCAGCTACTTCCGTATTAGCCCCGACACTTGTCTGATTGCTACTATCTTTACTCTTCATCCCATCCCACACCCTCCATCCAACAAGTCCCACAATAACAAGGCCTACAGCAATAACTATGATTCCGACAATCCCGAAACCTTCTATCTTTCTATTCATATATTTCCATCTCCGTTTACTAAAGTATTAATGCTATCTTGCTGGAGAGCATAGCAATAGTTGCCTCCAGTCGCAATAGGTAATTCTCTAAGTTATTTTTCAAAAAAACTATTGGCAACCAGACCCAACTCGTGATATTTTCCTGTCACGCCCATAACCAGCAGAGGTTATAGGGCAGCACTTCACAGAACAAGAGAGAAGGTTGAAGCACGATGAACGTCATAAGGCGCTGCCGTAGAGGGTTGATACTCTTTGTGGCGATGCTCATGGGTACGGTCGGGCTGATGGTTTTCGGGCCGGTAGGCTCGGTGTCAGCAGGCGTTAGCACTCCGTCATGGTGGAACGGAGCCTGCGATGTGAATAACAACGCGGGCTCATATGCACTCGGTGCGTCCTACGACGGGGTACAGGCTTGTGGGCCGGGTTCGTACAATCAGGGTGGCACCGATAAGGTCGTGTACTTCTACACTAAGCCCACTAAAGCTTGGGGCGAATATGAGTGGGAGTGCACTGAGCTGGTCATGAGGTACATGTATCTCATGTACGGCGTTGTGCCTTATGCGGCTGTAGGGTCGACTGTTGTCGGCAACTATAGCGGCTCGGTGCTGGCCTCTGTTTCTAATGACGGCACCAGCCTGCCGTCGCCTGGCGACATCATCAGTTTTGCCGGAGTAAAAGCTAACCCTAACGGTCATACGGCAGTTGTAACTGCGGTTAACGTTACTGATGGCTCTGGCAAGGTGACGATTATGGAGCAGAACGCAACCTCTGATGGCTGGGGGACGCTCATGGTTTCAGGCGGCAAGATAACGACGACAGTTCTCGGTGGCGCAGCGACTGGATGGTTGCACAGTTCAAGCACATCAAGTGGCGGCGGTTCGCCGCCATCCTCCACTCCCCAAATCCTCTCCCTCAAACGCACTACCGACCCAAACGGTGTTCGGCAGGTGTACGCAGCCACCAACACAGCTGTGACCGAGGGCTGGTGGATTCCGGGTGGGGATGGGGTGCACACGCACACCATCGTCACCATCGCTCAGCACGACGTCGTGGGTTTCGACAAGGTGAACTTGCCGGGCGGAACCCAAGCGGTCTACACCGCCGAACCAGATGGCGTGTGGGAATCCTGGTGGAAGCCAGATGGCACCAACGGGTCGAGCAAGATCGTCCAAGGGCTCTCCGGCGTCAAGGGCGTCATCGCCTACAACGACACGGAGAGTGGCGTGTTCGTCCACCACCTCTACATCCTGGCCGGAGACGGCCCGCATGAAGCATGGTGGAAGGACGGCGGTGACGGTGTGCATGTCAGCTTGCTGACGAGCATCGCCGGACCGGTGACGTTCACGATGTTGTTGCCCAGTGATGGCACCATGCACCTGTACGTGGCTGTGCCTACCTGGGTTTACGATGTCTGGTGGCATCCTGGTCTGAACGATATTCAGGTCAGGGCCATCATCAACATTGGCCAGGGAGACATCCGGGCGGTTACCGCCGACACGTTCCAGGCAACAGGGCTGCTCCTCTATACCATGACGTCCACAAGCGTCTGGCAGAGCTACTGGACACCCGGTTCTAGCATCGAGACGCATGCAGCGGTGACCGGCCAGGTCAACACGGTGGGGGTCAAGAAGACGAACTACGGTGACTCGCACCAGCTGTACTTGGCCACTCGTGACCACGTGCAGGAGTACTGGTGGAAGGACAACGGAGCCAGTGGCGGTGGGGAGCTGATCCGCGTTGCTCAGAACAACATCGGCGCGATCGACAAGGTGGCCGATGGCTCGTACCAAGACCTCTACACCGGTGCTGGCAACTGGGTCTACGAGACCTACTGGGGCAACGGTGTGAGCCCGACGACGAGTGGGTTGTTCTCGGTTGCGAACTAGGTCATGTCGCGACGTCGCAATCTCCCTGAGGAACGCGCACCTAGACTGGCCAGGTGGCGTCGCTGAGTAGGGCGACATCTGGCCAGCGCGTGCCCATCTCTGCTTTTGTTCTGCGTGCATATGGCGACTTGCCCTTTTACCAGGGCTTGTAGCTGCAGCCTGCTCGGCGGGGAGCAGGATATTCCATATAGTTGAGTTTATCCTGGTAGCTAGTGGTGAGCGGCGTGATCTGCGGCTGATATGGCGCGCAGCACTTTTACGAGGTTAATGCCTTTGCCCATGACTGGCTTCCATAGGTCGCCGGTGCGCTGGAGCCGGGCGGGGGTGTTCTGGATGGTGAAGTCGCTCGGCTTTAGGCCCTTCTTTACTTCGCTCCAATCAAGGGGCATAGATACGCTGGCATCTGGCGTGGGGCGAACGGAATACGGCGCGGCCAGGGTTTGGCCTTCGCGGTTTTGCAAGTAGTCGAGGTAGATTCTGTGACGGCGCCTTTCGGGGTTACGCTCGACACTGGTGAGTTTGGGCTGGCGTTTGTTGACCTCTAGCACGATGAGATGGGCGAGATTCTTGGCCTGCTCGTAAGTGTACACAGCCTGCATAGGGATATATATATGAATGCCGGTTTTGCCCGAGGTTTTAGGTACAGTCGGGATGTGCCACTCCTCGCAGACATCATGGACGGTTTGCGCTACCTCAATTACCTTTTCGAAGCTTATGCCTTCAGGGTCGAGGTCGATGACGATCCAATCTGGTTTGTCCAGATGACCGACGCGCGAGTTCCATGGGTTAATCTCGATAGAGCCAAGTTGCACTATATAGAGGAGCGTGTCGAGGTCGCCACCGACGATCCAGCGCAGGTTGGCGTTGTTGCTGTCGCTGAAGATATCGGCGTGGGGAACCCAGTCGGGTAGGTGTTCGTTGTTTTTCTGGAAGAAGCTATCGCCGGTGATGCCGTTGGGCATGCGGTTGAGCGAAAGAGGGCGGTCCTGCAGGTAGGGCAGGATGTAGTCGGCGACGCTTTGGTAGTAGACGAAGAGGTCGCCTTTGGTGTATTTGTGTTTGGGGAAGAAGGTTTTGTCGAGGTGGGTTGGCTCGAAAGGGAGGCTAAGGGACTGGGGTTCTACCAGCCCGTCCGCCCCTTCTTTTTGTCCTCGCTGAGTACCGCTGCGGGAAAAAGCGGAGCCGCCCCGCGAGCTGTCACCCCTAGTATCTTTTTTAGCCTTTGATGCAGAAGTTGGAGCAGGGCTGGCGGTGTGTTTTGCCTTCTCTTTGTGCACGTCTGTTGGTTTCTTATCGGGTCGTAACCCTTTAAATTCTGGATGTCGCATAGATCCCTCGCTGGTCCATTCGCTAAATTCCATTTCGCATACCAGCTCTAGCCGCACCCAGTGGACCGGGGCGTTGGGCTTTGGCTCGGTGCTGAAGGGTGAGCTTTTGCGCTCTAGTCGCGCGAGCTTTTTGGCGAGTTGCTCGCGCTGGTCGTCGGGAATACCGCCGCCGGAGTGGCCTCGGTACACGAACTCGCCCTTTTCGTAGGTGCCGACCAGGAGTGAACCCAGATATTTGCGCCCACCGCGTGGTTCGGTGTAGCCGCCTATGACGACTTCTTGGCGGAGGTGTGTTTTTACCTTTAGCCAGTCGCCGCCGCGGTTATCTTCGCGGTATTGGCTGGAGCCATTCTTGGCAACCATGCCCTCCAGGCCTCGGCGCTGCATTTCGTGGAAGAGAGCGAGACCTTTGGATTCGACGTCGTCGCTATAGCGGATGATGCCTTTGGTCGGCAGGACGCTTTTTAGGAGGGCTTTGCGTTGACGAAGCGGCATGGTGCGAACATCTCGGCCGTCGCACCATAGAATGTCAAAGACATGATATTCGAGCGTGCCATGCGGTTCGCGACGCCAGTTTTGCAGCCACTCGAAGTGAGCGTGTCCATCATCGTCCACTACCACAACTTCGCCGTCCAAGATAACATCATGCTCGAGCTGCCGGATAGCTTCGACCACCGGCGGGAAGGCATCGATGAAGGAATTTTGGTTGCGAGAGTATAATTCGACTTCTTGGTGTCGACCGCCCTCGCCTCTACGAACAACATCTGCGTTTCCCGCAGACTGAGCCGCTGTTTGCGGCGAGGGCCGTTGTGAAGAGAGGCGAGGGCGGTCGGCGTGGTTCTTGCTCGCAATCGCCCGGTACCCATCCCACTTAATCTCGAACAACCAGTCGTCACGGTCGAATGGTTCGCTCACGAGTGTGCAAAGCATGGGTTTGACTTTCCACGGTGCCGCAACCTCGGGGTAGGCGCTAAGGTCGGGTAATTTGCCATGCGCGCCGAGGTCATCGACGTGGCGATGGGTCTTGATAGATTCGCTTTGCTGGGTGATGTCTGCTGTAGTAGCATATTCGTCAGTCTTTTTGATAAGTAGCCAGGCGTCGTCTTCCTGAGCGTCAGGCATGCGGATGAGGGCAAACTCGCCCTTTAGTTTCTGCCCGTGCAGGATGAACGTGATGTGGCCTTTCTTGAGGTCGGCGAGTAGCGTCTTCTGGCTGCCGTCCTCGGCCCTCGGTTCGTACCAGCCTTCGTCCCAAATGATGACGTTCCCGGCGCCGTAGTTGCCCTCTGGGATGACGCCTTCGAAATTGCGGTAATCGTAGGGATGGTCTTCGGTGTGGATGGCCAAGTGATGATCGTGCGGGTTCATGCTGGGGCCTTTGGGCACGGCCCAGCTTTTTAGTACGCCGTCCATTTCCAGGCGGAAGTCATAGTGCAGTGCTGTGGCGTGATGTTCCTGTACGACGAACTTGAGCCTATGTGGTCCGCTCGGTGCTTTAGCATTTTTGGGTTCAGGGGTGGCACGGAAGTTGCGTTTTTGGAAGTATTTTTTGAGGTTCACGCCGTTAGTCCTTTACCACGATACCCAGCGCGTTGGCGAGCTCTGGCGCCAGAGCGGTCAGCTGAATAGAATCAATAGTGAGCCCGCCCAGCGACTGCCAGCCCCGTACGCCGAACAGATCCGAGCCGCGCGCATCGACGTTTTTGAGCTTGGCATGCGTGAAGTCCGCTTCACTCAGCTGGCATCCTTGCAGCTCGACATCGTGTAAGGTTGCGCCTTGGAAGTCCACCTCGCTGAGCATGCAGTCGATAAACTGAACGCGCGTCAGCTTGGCTGTGCGGAAGTTGCTCATGTCTAGCTTGCATCCGTCGAATATCACATCGCTGAGGGTAGACTGACTGAGATCGAGGCCGGTTAGTCGTCCGCCTTTGAACCGCACTCGAGTCCATGATGAGCGCGAGCAATCAGCGGTAGGCAGATCACACTGCTGGAGCGTCGAATCCAGCAGGTTCAGCCGGTCAAGCCGCGCGCCGTCGAAGCTCACCTTGGTGAAGTCAACTTGATCAAACCGCACATTGCTGGCGATGACGCTCAGATAGCTGGCGTCGCTGACTGCAACCGATTCTATATATATGTCATCATGGAGCCGTGGAGCCTCGGTCGGCGGTAGCCTGGCGGGTAGTCTGGGCGATTGCACCTTCATTGACTATTCCTTCAGGCTGGCTTTGAGCGCACCCATCAGGTCTTTGGCGGATGTTTTGCTGTCGTCATCTTTGGTAGTGGGCTTGATAGGCTTGTGGCCTTTAGCTTTTTGCTTGATGAGCTGCTCGAGCTCGTCGGTAAATACATCGGGCAAATCCTCGGGGATAAACGGCTTGGTCTCTTGGCGGACGAGCTTTAGGGCCATGTCGACTTCCTTGTCGGTGAGTTCGCTGTCACTGGGTAAGTGCAGTTCGCCTGGTTCGCGCAGGTCACTCGGGTAGCGCATTTGGTTGAGTACCAATGCCCGGCCGACTGGCTTGATGACGGCCAGGTGCTCGTGCTCGTGCATCACAAATTTGGCAAGGGCCAGCTTGTTAGATTTTTTCAGCGCGGCACGCAGCAAGGCATAGGCTTTATCCCCACCCTTGGAGGACTCGAGGTAGTAGGGCTTTTCGAAATAGCGAATGTCGATATCAGGCTCGTCTACAAACTGAATAATGTCGATAGTTTGGGTCTTCTTGGCGTCCAGTTCGTCCAGTTCCTGTTGCGTCAGGACGATGTAATCGCCCTCCTGGTATTCATAACCCTTCACGATGTCGTCCCACGCCACTTCCTCGCCGTCCTTTTTGCACATGCGCACATAACGAATTGGGGCGTGGTCGGCCTTGTGCAGCATGTCTAGCTCTAGGCCCTGGCGCGGATTGCTGCCGCTGAATAGTCGCACGGGGATACTAACAAGTCCAAAACTGATTGATCCGTTCCATAGTGGTCTCATATACTTATGGTACTACAAAAGTCGGAGGTATGATAAAACCATGAGCTCATATAATGATATTCGCCAGAAGTACCAGCCTGACCACATCAAATTCCTACTGATCGCCGAATCACCTCCACCTGCGCCCGATGTGCAGAGCAGTCGGCAGTTTTATTACGCAGACCGGATTCGTCGGGACGATCGGCTGTTCACTAACACTATTCGCGCGCTGTATCCGGAGGTGGCCGACGCAACCGAGCCGGAGCTGGAAGCTGCCAAGGAACAGTGGTTACGCCGGTTCCAGGCCGATGGCTGGTACATGATCGAGGCGCTCGAGGATTCACAGGAACACAAGGTCACGAAGAAACAACGCCAAGAGCATATTCACGATGCTCTGCCACGACTGCTCGAGCGAGTTCAAAAGCTGGCCAAACCAGATACTAAGATAATCTTGATAAAATCAAATGTGTTTGAGGTGGCTGCCGACCCACTCCGCCAAGCGGGCTTTACCGTTTTAAATCACGAATTGGTCGATTATCCCGGCCGCTACAATCAGCAAGCTTATCGGAACAAGTTAGCGGCGCTGGCTCGGAAATTCGTTTAATTGACTATTCGGGTATAGGGCGGATTTTGTCTGTCCGCCCTATACCATTCTGCCCGAAATCGGTCCTGTGTTCGCAGGCCCGGGGCCCCTCGTCAGCTCCTTGAGCGGACCGCTTCGCTAGTCCGCAGCCTGCTGGAGGAGCTTATCGAGCATGTCGAGCGTGTGCTCATTGGGCACCTCGCAAATGTAGAAGTTGCGTCTCATCACGGCCCCGGACTGAAGGCCACCGAGCTCCGTGAAACGATCATGATGCGCTACGCCCAGAACTCTGAATGATCTTTCGCCGTATACTTCGAACGTCCATTTGCTGGCGCTGTCGGCTGAAAGAAGGTAGGTTCTTCCTTCTTCGTCGGGCAAGCCGACAGAGCACGGAAGCTTCCCAGGTGGTAGAGTACCAAGCCTTGCATCGATCTCTCCGGTTATCGCCCGAAGGAGCGCTCGTCGGGTACGTCTGTACTCAGCCCAACTCATTTTCTCAGGCATAGCTGCCTTCTTCTAGTGATCCAACAGGATTTTAACATTATGCAGTATTATTAGGTATAGTGCAAATATAACCGGGGAAGCTAGTGGCGCTGGTGGCAGTAAATGATGAGATTTTAAACGCCCGCCCCGCCATTCCTGTCAAGGAGATGGTAGGGCGGGCTTTGCAGGCCCAGTCTCTAGAAGACCGGGCCAAGCTCGCGTGGCACGCCGTTGGCCAGAGCCGTAGTTATCGCAGTCTTGGCCTTCCCGACGTCGGAGTTTCGGTCCAACCTGACCAGGAAGCCGTTCACCGCGAACCCGATGGTCGGATTAACGATGCCCTTCAGGGCAGCACTGAGCTCCGGGTGGTCGTTCGCGCCCCGAAGAATCTCGCCGAGCATGTCCAGTAGGTCGTAGTGCGGCACTCCATGTGGGACGTCGATCATGACGAATCCCAGAGTGGGCTTCAGCGTGGGCTTGTTTGCCATTTTTGTAACCCAATCGTAGAGCGTGGTGGTGACGTCGAGCGTGAGTAGTTCGAGGACTGGTATATTATAAAATGTGTATTGTATAAAGTCAATCATTTGCGAAATACAACTTATGCCTTTACATTTTCGGTGGCCCTTCGTACCATAAGAGTAATATGTCTCGACTTCCTGTTTCTGGCAGCGATAATGGCGTTTGGGGGGATGTCCTCAACGACTTCTTGCTTGTCGAACACAATAGCGACGGCACGCTGAAGTCAGCTGGCACCTTGGCGTCAAAAGCTAATGACAGCGCCGTTGTTCACAACACAGGCAACGAGACGATAGCCGGGATCAAGACGTTTTCGTCTGCACCAGTTGTTCCAAGCGGTGCATTTCCTGAAAGTGCTATCGCAAACTTGGCAACCGACCTGTCGGCTCGGCTCAAATACCGAGGCGCTTGGGCTGCCTCGACTGCTTATGCCGTTAATGATCTGATTACTTTCTCTGGTACTTGTTACGTTGTCACGAATGCCTTCACTAGCGGTACGGGTTTTAATTTGACCAACCTAAACGCCCTCGTTAATCAGCCGGGTAGATTTAATGTTCAGGCTTACGGAGCAAAAGGCGATGGTACAACAGACGATACGACCGCCATCAACAATGCGGTTAGTGCCGCCTTTGCAGCAGGCGTTGCAAACGGCACCTATTATGCTGAGATATATTTTCCACCAGCAGTCTATCTGATAGCGGGTAACCCAACAACAGGTGGTACTACATATGGTAGCGCCCAGATTCCATTGCCAATCATCGAAGCAAACGACTTTGGCTCTCCGGCGGTAGCACAGCAGAAATTCA
Source organism: uncultured Candidatus Saccharibacteria bacterium (assembly GCA_965225085.1). GTDB lineage: Bacteria > Patescibacteriota > Saccharimonadia > Saccharimonadales > EFPC-124 > CAZJVU01. Next base: position 35,693 of record CBDDBE010000005.1, read on the forward strand.
CATTAGTATTTAAAGGGACTATCGACGCGACCGCCCTCTACCACTGGAACCAATCAGTACCTCAGCAATCAGGCGCCGTCCTGCGTACCACCTACGATGCCGGCGCGACGCAGCCCGCTACTGGTGCAGTTTCGGTACTTGGTGGGCCTAACCCGCAGGGCGGTGGTGTCTCGGGCCATCAATATGGTGCAGGTACAAATCGATGGAACAATATGCTGGTTGTCGTCGATGGCATAACTATCGAAGTCCCTCAAAACGGCAATATTTCCGGCTTCGACTTCCAAGGGGTGGCTGAAGCAAACGTTATTAGTGCTTCGGTTCTCGCACGCTCAACGGGTGTCGGTGCCCCAGCAAAACCAGCTCCAAACTGGTCGTTTGGGCTATATATGCCGCAAACGAATAATAACGATATCTGTAATATCGACCATTATTCATGTGAGGGGTTAGTCTACGGGCTTATCATCCAAGAGCACGCGCAGGTTAACTCCATACAACTAATCAACTGTTTCGATGGCCTTGTGGTTTGGCCGTCATCTGGCTTCCCCCATCGCAATGTTATTCAATACGCATCTATTGAAAACTGCGCCAAGTGTGTCGTATTTGCATCGACAACTATTACTAAAATCGATATTATGTCACTTGATATCGAATGGCTAACGGGGCAGGTATCAGGCATTACATGCCTCATCATCGATGATACAAATAATGCAGCAGCCGGTACGATAAATGTAGGCAGTAATGGCAGCGACGGCATAAGTCTTTATCAAGCACTCAGTGGAGGTAACGGTGTTAGCGGAGGAGCGCATGTTAAGATAGTCAACGTCGACCAAGGCGTAGGTGCCGTAACAGCTCCATCTATCCCTTCATCAACGACTTCCTTCCAAAATCCCTTTTGGCGTGATGCGGCCGTAACTATCACTGGCGGAACTGTTACTAATATTACGGTAGACGGCGTCACGCAATTCACAGCTACTCCCGCTACGGTGTATGTTCCAAGCGGTAGGTCTATAAGGCTAACGTATTCCGTAGCCCCAACGTGGCAGTGGACACTTTTGTAGTATTATTGTAATCTTATAGTAGTCGCCAGCACAAAACGTTGGCATCGAACCTAAGGAGCCTCACGTGTCCGGTTCAGGTATGACTGAGTCGTACGAGCGGCTGTGCAAACTGGGCGATTCCATCGACCCGGCCGATCGTGTGCTTGTTCATCTGGAGGAAGGGCGGTTTTTCCGATTCGATCGAAGGGCCATGTGCGCTGGTGCGCGTATCTACGCCGATGAGGCACTGCGCGAAGGCCTCAGGGCCGGCGGTGTTCGGTCGTGGCCCAGCGGTCACGTTGCCCAGTTGCTCGAAGACAAACTTCCAAACGGATTGATCTGGGGATTCTCGACGTATGCGGGAATTATCACAGGCGCCGGTTATGCGGTAGAGGGTGCGGTCATAGGGTGTCTGTTCGACGCTTTGGCTGCCGCACCTTCGATGGTCGTTCATGATGGTGTCAGCTACGGCGTGTCGAGCCTGGCAAACCTGCTGGCCCGAGATCGATGCATACCCACCCTGGGCATTGTCTCTTTGCTAGGGATGGCACAAGTCGGGCTACACGATTTCACCCTCGTGACGCAGAATTCCACGCAACTGGTGCATGCGGCATCAGATGTATGGGTTGGCGTGGGCGGTGACCAGGGTACACTTCAAGGGTGCGAGTCCGCACTTAGGTGCGGTGCAACGGTGATCCTGATGCTGCCGCGCGGGGACTACCCCCGTGACGCGTGGGCTAGCCACGCCGGACTGGTCAAGGCAGTCAACGACGGACGGATGTTCGTCTGCGCCAAGAAGGGCGACATCCAGGCAGCGGCTGCTGCGGCTAGTCGCCGAGCGACTAGGGTGAGTTCGGCTGACCGTCGAGCTCGGATTCTGCCCTTCACACGGCTCTAAGGAGCTGCCGCCAGATTGTGTACCGATATGGTACCGATCTGGCGGCCTTTTGATTTGGAGCCATCGTTAGCCAACGATGCCGTGGGCGGTACTCTCTAGTTGGCCACTCTGCGAGACCTGCATGAAGAGTGCGCGGTCGTGAAATTCTGGGATGGTAAACGCGCCGCTGTAGCTCATGGCCGATCGAAGGCCCATGGCGTATGTTTGGACGACTGATTCCAAACTGCCAGCATAAGGGATGAGTCCGGCTGCGCCTTCGACGTACTCGTAGGTTTTGCCTGAATAATTCGGGTCGTTTTTGGCGCGGTCAGCCTTGGCATGTGCGGATGCTTCGCCCATGTAGAGCTTGTAGCGCTCGCCGTCTTTTTCGATCAATCGCGATGGTGCTTCGTCGGTTCCGGCAAAGATTTTGCCAGCCATGATAGCATGTGCGCCTGCGCCGATAGCCTTAGAAAAGTCAGCGGCAATCTTGATGCCCCCATCAGCGATGAGCGTGACGCCACTATCCTTCAGACCTTCGACCCCTTCCATAATTGCGCTGAACTGTGGCACGCCAACACCAGCGCTCATGCGCGTGGTGCACGCAGCCCCTGCGCCGACGCCAAATTTGATAGCGTTAGCACCTGCCTTTATTAAGTCCTCGACACCTTCCCGTGTCGCCACGGTTCCAACAATGAGCGGGGCGCGAGGGAATAACCTCCTGAGTTCCTTGGTCGCATCGATAGCGTAGATGCTGTGAGCATGCGGTGTATCGATGGATAGCGCGTCCGCGCCAGCCTCTACAAGCGCCTTTGCTCGCACGGCAAAGTCCTTTGTCGCGCCAACTACGCCGATGACTTTTGCGCCACGGTCTTTAATCTCGCGGATCATCTCGGCTTCTTTTTCGATAGTTTGGAACTGGTGAACCTGAGCGATGCCACCCAGTTCCCAGAGTCTGACAGCCAGGTCAACTGAAATAACGGTATGCATACTTGAGGCTACCAGAGGTACTCGCAGTGTGATACCGTCCACAATCTGAACCGACGTGTCGACGTCGTTGCGTGAACGCACATCGGAATACTGTGGGCGCAGTATTACGTCATTGTATGTCAAGCCAAGCTGGCTCATAATTTTTGCCATATTAATCCATCCTCGTTACATATTCGACACCCAAATATCGACTGTAGCACCGAGGTGTTATAGATGCAAATTATTTAATTGTCAAAATTGGGCGAGCATGGTAAATGGACACACGACTCCGGGGCTACTCTACGCCGTATTTGGCAAGTATGGTGCGAATGTATTCGGGGTCGAGCTGAAGGCCGGCGAGCAGGGCTGCATCTGGCCGAAAACGATAACGCTGCATGTCGAGCTCGAAGTTTTGGCCGACCTCGATGCCTTCAGCTTCGAGTAGGTCCTTTTGAAGCGTGGCGGTCGCGAATTGGTTGCCTTTGATCGTGATCCGCCCGGCATTGTTAAGCACTCGCCACCAAGGAAAGTCAGCATCTTCCAGGCTGCGCATCGCCCAGCCAACCTGCCGAGCCGCGCGCGGAATGCCGACATAAGCGGCTATTTGGCCGTAGCTGGCGACACGACCCTCGGGGATCAGGCGAACGGCGCGCAGGATAGCTTCTTGAAACTTGGTCATATCTAGATGATAACAGATCCACGTCGCTTGATCCCACGCCAAAAGACGCCCGGCTTGAGCGTCCTTTAGGCGTGATAAACCGGAGCGTGTTACTTGCTCTCGATGTACTTGCGAAGGCTGCCGTCGATGTAGTAGTGCCATGCGTCGGTGCAGCTGTTGTAGCATTCGCGCTGCGGCTTGAGGCCAACGTGCGTAAATGTAACCTCTGTTTTGCCGTCCTTTTCTGCGATGTCGAAGACGATGTCGGTGCCGTCCCATTCGTTTTTGGCTTCGGTAAAGCTCAAATCGCTGTCCGATACGTGCCATACAATCTTCTTGTTCGGCACTAGCTCGGTAATCGTCTGTGTCGAGCGGTGAATGGCCTTGACCTTGTAGGTAAATGCGTCGTCGAGTTTGTCTGTGCCGCCTTCGATATCACCTTGCCACCAGTCGCGTACGTTGTTGATGGCGTTATAGACGACCTCGGGTGATTGGTCGACGGTAAAGCTTGTTGTGTAGTTTTCGTTATTCATAGTGGTTGCTGTCCGTTTAGAGGTTTTTGCCCATTTCTTCTGCGGTAGCGACGATGTCTTCGATGGGGTTTGGTTTGCCCTCGCCCTTGACGATCAAATCGCGGAGACTGCTACCGATGTATGAACCCCACGAGTCTGAGCATACGCCGTAGCATTCGTATGAAGGCACAAGGCCGACCTGTGTGAAGTGTAACTCCGTTTTGCCGTCCTTTTCCGAGATCTCAAAGACCATCTCGTTGCCGTTCCATTCTTCTTTGTCCTTAACAAAGTTGAAGTCATTGTGCAGGACGTGCCACACGACCTTCTTGTTTGGTTCGAACTCGGTGATTTTGAGCACGCAGCGGTGCAGATCTTTGTAATGGTAGTACCAGACGGCGCCGAGTCTGTCGGTCTCGCCTTCGATTGCCTTGGACCACCAATCGCGTGGATTGGTAACACCCCTGAAAACTTCCTCCGGGGAGTTATCGACTGTAAAGCTTGTTGTATAGTTTTGTTCGGACATATTCCTCGTTCCTTTTATGCTTATGATTCCTGGCTGCATTTAGGCACGTTTGGCCTGTTAATGCAATCAACGAGCAGGTTTACAGTAGAATAATACACAGATCTGTTTACTTTTGCAAGAGATTTGTTATAATATCTTTTATGAATGAAGTAAAGAGCAACAAACCTCGTGAGCGGATCATTGATACATCGGCTAATCTTTTCTATGGCGAGGATTCGCACGCGGTTGGCGTCGATCGGATTTGCGAAGTAGCGGGCGTCTCGAAGCGCACACTGTATAAATATTTTCCAACCAAGGAGATCTTGATTGCGACGACAATTCAACAGCTGGGCGATATGTGGTTCGACGAATGCACGCATGCCGATTCCGACGATCCGACTGAGCGCATACTGCATGTCTTCCGTATGCTAGAAGAAAATGCTACGCGCGAGAGCTTTTTCGGGTGTGTTCTGATGAATACGAGTATCGAGCAGCGCGGCGCCAAAGCTCCGGTTACAGATGTGGCTAGGGAGTTTAAGGACAAGCTCCATGAGTATTTCGTTCAGCAAGCTCGGGTGTTGGGTGTGAAAGCCTCGGGGGCGTTAGCGGAGCAACTTGTGATGTTATTCGACGGCTGCAGCGCGTGGATTGTTATGAGGCATGAGTTCCCTATGTCGACATTTGGCGCTATTCGGACACTTATCAACGACGCCGCAAAGTAGGCAGCTGTCTGCACGTCGCAATTTCTTCTTGTTGTGACATGATTATGGTATTATGCAAACGCTAGATCAGTGATAGCCCCGTTGACCTCGGGGCTCGAACATTAACGTATAGGAGTGGTGATAGTGAAGCGGATAACCTGCTTCATGCTGGCCGTAACGGTCGCGTTTTCGATCGCGGGCTGTAGCGGTAGCAAGGGTCGGCAGCCTCAGCCGTCGCTGTCGCCGCCATCGTCATCGGTCCAACTGGCGACGAACGCGCCGAGCTATTGTGCGCAGCTGATGGCTTTGCCGGATGGTTTACTGTCGGCTGCTAGTAACGCCGCTTCTGGTCATGCCACAAGCGCAGACGACACAATGCTCGCTAGCGCGGCGATTCAGTTGCGCACTATCGCGAAGGGCGGAGCCGTTCCGATCGACCTGAAGTCCACGCTGAACAGCGCGGCCGACATACTGGACAAATTGTCCAGGAGTGCCGCATTGACCGACATCGAAGCGACGAATTCCCTCAAAACCTTTGAGGCTCTCGGAAAGGAGGCCAACGCGACATGCGTAGCTGGCGACTGAGGCGTATGTTGACCTGGGGCTTGGCGTCACTGATGGCACTGTGCGCCGTCACTGCGCCGGCGCAGGCTAGCGAAGACGCGGGGATGTGCAAGGCTGATCGTAGTCGGGTGCAGATTCCCGGCAACTTCCCGATCAAGGCGTGCTTCGACGGTAAGTCTCTGTACTTGCTGAACGACGCGCAGTTCCCGCTGACGCTTACCATCACCGGCGACAACGTCGGCAAGGTGGTGTTGTCCTCACGAGGACAAGCTGGCGCATCGACGCTGATGGCAGCCCTTCACCCCAGCGACTTCAGCCTGACGCCGGTCATCAACGGGCCGGATGTTCACGCGGGTATCGTGCCCCCGGATTATCACGCCAAGATCGACGTCGGTAACAGCCCGGTAACGGTCAACGTCGGCTTGGCGGATGCAGGTCAGCAGAAGCTCTACTTCATGTCCGAAGCGACCTGGCGGTATCTGCCGCTGGCGCCCGGCATCGAGCAGGGGAAGGCGATTGCTGAGTTCCTAATGGAACTCGCAAAGGTCGGCGACGAGTATGTCGCTTGCCGGCACCGCAATCACGGATGGGGCAGCGTAGGCTGCTCGCTGTTGCTGGGGCGAAACGTCTCCTTTGCAGTCGGGCGGTTTGCCGTCAACAGTTTCGGCGGCGAAATGGTCAAGGCTGTAGTCTCTGTCTTCGAGACTGAGAACTGGGCCAGGGGTGCCGCTGGCGACCTGTCATCGTTCCATGCGGGTACGCCTAGCTTCACGATTGCGGCCCATAATCCGCCGGTTTCCAAACCGACGATCGTGGGTCCGCCTCCGGTGCAAAGCTCAAGCAGCAGCACCGGTGGCACGAGTGGGGGCCAGCCGCCACCACAACCGACGACCACGTCGGTTTCAGCCTCGCCGCAGGACGTACTCGCGACGGTGCAGAACAAGCACCTTGAGGGGGCGACCGGCCTCGTCGAAGACTCGACGCCGTCGTATCTGTCGTCGGCCATGCAGCCATATTGCGCCAGCAACGGGTGCGAGGTTGGCGGCACTGACATGTGGTCCGGCGACACGTTCATCGCCAATTGCTGGGACGATGGTGCGTTCATGACGAATCAGAATCTCAGCATCCCGGACGACGATAACAACCCCAATCGCTACGACACCACCCGGTGGTTGAAGGGCCAGAGCAACGGTCAGGTTGGTTATATCAGCTTCGTTTACCTGGCTCCTAACTCACGGGCGTTGAACATTCCGCACTGCTAGCACGTGCGTGGCGTGGGCTTTTCTACGGAGAGCCCACGCCCCACGACACATGAACTTATTTTTTGGGCGGCAAGGTGTGTGCGTAGTCAACAGCGAGCTGCACTCATCGTGCAAGTTCCTCATCGGATGTTGAGGCATCAACGGCTACGCGTAGCCATCCTGCCATTTGGCGACCACGCATTTCCATATACTGCGCATCGGTTTGTGCAACAACCTGCGCCGATTGCGTTGGGCTGACATGCACCAGTATACCGCCTTTGCCGCTTGCCGCAACGGACATATTGCCGTGCACTAGCCAGGCGAGGCCTCCGAACATGGCCTTTTCGGCTACGCCTGATTGGTGGCCAATTATAGTTCGGATGCGGTCTGCAAGATGAGTGTTGTATGCCATAGGCTTACTATAGCAAGCATTGCTACGGCGTGGGATATAATGGCGGTGTACACATCGACCACAAAAGGAGATAAGAATGGAAAGTCCTATGCAGCGTATGAGCTGGCAGCTTGACACATCGGCGCGGGCTCATGCTCCGTGGCATATTGATGTCGAAGAGTCGAGGCCGCCTCTAGAATTTGACATCGCGTCTGTTGTGATCGTGGGGTTTTCGCCCGAGGATTGGGCGGCAAATCATCGCCATGCTCACCGGGAAGCCCTCAGCTGTATTGCTGGCGAGCTTGTTCTGAGCTGGCGCGATGCCGACGGCGTGCGGCACGAAGAGCTGATGACGCCGGCTACAAATGAGGGAATGTCTATCTTCGCCATTGCTGACAATGTGCCGCACCTTATCCGGAATCGCTCGAGCGAACCTGCCGTTATGTGCGTATGGCCAGAGCGCGTGGAAGACTATGTGGACATCGACCTGGAAGGCACGGAGAGTTTTCGCGGGTAGGCGGATTTGCCGAGGCCTGCGACGTGGTGGCTACTATTGATCAAACAGCCAAAAGGCAATGTGCTGCTGGTTCAGTTCAGCTATGAAGCTGGTAAGTACTGGCGTGCTGAGCGAACTGAACGGTGCGTTCGCGCTCCAGTATGACCAGTTGGTCTCTTCTGAGGCTTTGCTTTTATCTTCGGCAAACATGTTGATTGCGACGGTGTAGCCTTGCTTCTGCAGAGTCAGGGCTTGCTGGTTGATTGTCGTTAGGATGGCTTGGCGCTGTTGGGCCGAGACGTAGGCAATCTGTGCTGGGTCAAGCGCGTATTTTTCCGAGAATGTACCGGTATTGAGCCATATATTTTTGGTGCCGAGGTAATTTGCAGCCTCGCTGATAATCGACGGATTCAGGAACTCGGCAGCATTCAGAATTGGACCGGAGCCGCCCTGAGGTGGGACCCACGGGAAGCCTTCGAGGCCAGCATAATCGATGGTGTGTGGCGTGATACCTTTGACGTATGGCAACAGCGTTGTGTAGTTACCGTTCTGCCAGTTGAAGTCGGTTGGCTCGTAGGTAGCGGTGTTGAGCATGATGCTGGTTTGAGCGCCTGGGAAATGCTTTTTCAGCGTCGTGATGTAGAGATTTACATCAGGCGCAAAATACTGAGCAAGGTTGTTCTTCCAGTATGGCAGGTTGGCTTCTGGGAATGGATTCCAGATTCCCATTTGGCTATCGGTGATGCCTTGATCGTGCATGGCGGTGAGCATGGTCTCGAGGTAGCCGATGTACGTCCCTTGCGCGAATTCGCCCATGTCGACATTGTTATTGGTGGTGTAGTCCGTTGGTTCGGCCATAACCAGCGGGCGTATGTGGTATTTTGCGAATGTCTTGAGTGTGTCGGCAACCTGTTTCGCCTCGGTCTGGGCGTCTTGCTCGGAAAGCGGCATGCCTACAAATATCATAATCGTATCGGTTGCGAACGAATGACAGGCTTGCTGATAGACGGCCAGCTTCTTCAGCTGTGGGTTCTGCGCGTCGGTGAGGGTGAGCGGTTTTTCCGATGAACAAGCCGTCGTGGTGACGGATATCGCCTTTTGCGGGCTAAGGTTGCGCAGCAAATCAAGCGGCTTGTTGCCGGTCATGAATTGGTAGACCGTGCCAGCAGAGAACAGCGTTAGCCCAACAAAAATCAGATTGATAAATACAATGTGGCGTTTTTTCATGAATCAGACACTCCTTCGCGTTGCCAGCGTTGCCATTCCAGGCTATCGCCGCGTACTACCATGTGTAGGCTACGTACGAGTGCGTTAAACTCAACCCACACCAGTAGGTAGAACAGCGGCCATGTAACTGGCCACAGCGCAATGAGCCCTAGGCGCTGCCGCCAGGTCATAGAGCTGTTGAATGTAGCGACGATAACATACGAGATACCAACGAACAGCATGCTCAGTGCCAGGGAGACGAACTCGCCCGAGATGATACTGTACGTGATGAGTAACGTGGCGCCAATTGGCTCTAGCATCAGCTGGATTTCGGAAAACATAGAGTACGGCAGGATAAACCAGCTGAGCGGTTTGTTGTGCCGTCGTTCCCACGAGAAGAACATGCGGCGATAGGTGATGAAGGTATCGAATCGGCCCTTTTTCCAGCGGAGCCGTTGGTTGACGAGCCCAAGGTATGTGCTGGCGCCCTCGGTATAGCACAGGACATCTTCGGCGTAGAAGGATTTCAGGCCGTGGAATTTGGTGCGCATCGACATTTCAATATCCTCGGTCTTGTTCAATTCGTCGAAGTGCCCAAAGTAGTCGAATGTGGCGCTCTTGCGAAATGCTGCACACGCCCCACCGTAGATGTATTCAGCGCCCATGACGCAGTGTGCTCGTTTGAAGTAGAACCCGAATAGGTACTCGAGCTGTTGCATGCGCCCGATGATGCGTCCGTTGGTGTTGCCCACGCGTACCTGGCCAACGACCGCTGATATTTGATCGTCGTGGAAGTACTTGACTAGATTTGTGATGGCATCCGGGGCTAGGACCGAATCGGCGTCGATAGTCAGGACGATTTCGCCGCGCGCTTTCTGAATGCCGTAGTTTAGAGCTTTGCCCTTGCCGCCGTGTTCTATGTAGAATTGTCGGACAGGGTGGCGTACGGCTGATTTTTTGGCATGTGATTGGCGAAATTTGTGTTCGTCGATGTAGGCGTCGACGACTTGTTGGGTTAGGTCGGTTGACCCATCATTCACCACAATAACCTCGAACAGAGGATAGTCATTGGCCAGGACGGAGCGCATGGTTTTTACGGTCCCAACCTCTTCGTTCCAAGCTGGGACGATTACAGATACCCTCGGTTGGTACTCGGTGATCTTGCCGGTGCGTTTGAACTCGCGTTTCAGAAGCTTAAGCCGTCGTCGCTGGACGCGGTAAGGGAAATAGGCAGCCATGGTTAGGAAGGCAAAGTATTTGACCAGCATGATAGTTGCCAGGAAAATCGTAATATTACGAAATAGCATAAAGATTTCTGTATTGGTCACTGTTCTGCTCCCATAACCGAGAGCAAGTTTGCCTCGATGATAATGTTTATCCCCGAGCCGTCGTCGTAACAGTTGACGATGAGCTTGCCCGTCGCCCCATCGTCGCTGGGCACGTACGGTGCAATGCCGCTGAAGGCATGTGTCGAGGTTACTTTGTATACGTAGCGCCATTTTTGGTCGGTGTCGATGAAGATGTTCTGGCCTGCGCCTGGCATATTCTGAGTGTTTATAGTGCGGAAGCTGCTTCGACAGTACAGAAACGCTATGCCGATGTTGCCGCTGCGTGGTGGGCTGGGAATTACGAGTTGCAGCGTGCTGGGGCGCGCCAGCCATGTGGAGTTGTCCTTGATGGCGCTTACGATGTTGAGGCGGACCGAGTTGGTGGGCAGCTTGAGTGTGGAAGGCTTGCCAAAGTTGCCGTAGTAGGCGTTTTTGGGCGTGGGCGCAAGCGTGCCAAGATGGTACACGTCCGTAAATGCGCCTAGGCTGATCGGCGCAATGGTGTGCACGAACGGTAACGGTCGGTTGTAGACTGATTCATACCCAGAGGCCAAAAGGTATGCGCTCATCAGCCCGCATATGGTGAAGACACTCACGCGCGCAAATAACAGGGCAATACGCTTGCTGACTTTGGTCATGTGGTCAGGCCTTACGATGTTTCGTTATTAAGCGAGTCATGCGCCAGACGGTAAAACGAGCCAAAAGTGAGAAAAAAAGATGAAGTATAAAAACGACTGCAAAAAACGCTATGAATAAGTACCATAGCACCAGAAATGGGCTAGAATTCAAATCTAATATACTCATATAATCCCGTGGAATACTGATTTGGACTATAACCTAATCAGGCAGGATTGACAACATCATTTTTTCGCATACGTTTATGGAACGGGCGTAGATTATGAACTATGGTTCATGTCGGGGCGGGTGTGTTTCCCTTTATTATACCGAGGCAATCCTTGTCCAGTAGGCCGAAACCCCGGTCTGGCTGAGGCTGATAGATGAAACAAGCATGTTCTCGGCAAACCCGCCAGTGCCTCCGCCAAATACAAAGTAGCTAGAGGTAATGGTTGTTGACACGCCAGTCTGTGTCAGTATTAGGTTGCCGTCGGCATAGACCGTCGCCGTGATGGTTGATCCGTTGGCGGCAAATACCACCCGCCAGGTGTGCGAGCCCGAGGGGTTAAAACCTACTGATGAATAGTTGGTCGAGACCCCGGAAGTGTTCGTTGATACTACTTGCACAAAATTATTAGACCAGGTTAGAAAGCGCACGATCAATGAGGGGCGAGCTAAGATACCTACGCTTCCTCCTGTACCACCGATTGCCGTTGTCGAGTTGGCTGTTGCGTCCAATACACCAAATCCAAATCCGTCAGCCGGTGTGCCACTTGCGGTAATGTTGGTGCTGAAGGTCGCATCGATGTAAGGGCTCGATATGGTACTTTTGTATACGATGTTGCCGACGCTGCCAGTTTGCGATGAGGTGGTGAGCGTCGCGGTTGTGCCATCGTTGGTAGCCACGCCGTTTGCTTGCCAGTTGCTGGTACTGAGTGAATTGGTGACTAGCTGCGTGCCGAGGGGGTCTTGGTTGGTGTTGGCCGAGGTGCATACATATAAACCGCTGCCGGATTTTGTGACCACTGCGCCGACAGCGTAACTGGTCGCGGAGCTCCATTCACCGCGGAATATCATGGCGCCACTACTGCCGCTGACCTGGGTGTCGACGTAGCCCTTTGTGGCGGCGTCGGTTGTGAGCGTGGGGGTGGCGAGGTTGGTTATCTTTTGGGAGTTCAAGCTCACTGCGGCAGTGGGCGCGTTTGCTTGGTCTAGTCGTGGCATTGTATGGATATGTCCAGCATCGGCCGCTTTGCCGATCGCGCCTGCAGCCTGCGTTCCAAGCGGCGCAATATCGCTGGCCGTAGCATCTAGCTGCACGCCGGCTGCTGGCGTGGACCAAGTGGTTGCTGTGCTGCTGGTAGCGGTCAGGACTTGATTGGCTATTGGCGCGGAACCCGGCAGCGTAATGCCCGAGAGCTTAGCAACGGTTGGAGACGCTGCGGTGCCGCTCAGGTCGCCTGCAAGCTGTACCTTGCCTTTTGTGCTGGCCGTCGCGTCGGGCGTAGCGTTGCTATCTACGTAATTTTTCGTTGCGGCGTCGGCAGCGTTTGTCGGTGTTGGGACGATGACCTCGCCAGTGAATGTCTTGGTCCCACCGATACTCTGAGTAGTGGTGAGGTCGGCAAAGTTTTGCGTTGCTGATCCGGTACCACCCTGCGCAATAGGGAGGGGCGCTGCTAGGTGTGTGGCCACGACGGTAGGGTTAGGATAGCTTCCGCCCAAATCGCCAGTAGCTGTGCCATTTGGCGGTAGTGCGGTTGGGATTTGCCCAAAAGTTGCCGCATCCGTGGCTAGCGTGCCGTTGGCTAGGCTGGCTATCTTGCGCGAGTTCATGCTTACCGTGGCGGTCGGTGCTGCAACTTGGTCCAGACGCGGCATGGCGTGGACATGGCCGGCATCGGCCGCCTTGCCAATCGATCCAGCAGCTTGCACGCCAAGCGGCGCAATGTCAGAAGCTGTTGCGTCCAGCTGGACCCCTGCGGCTGGTGTGGCCCATGTCGTTGTGCTGCTACTAGTGGCTGTCAGTACTTGATTGGCGCTCGGGGCTGAACCTGGCAGGCTGATGCCAGAAATTTTGGCAACGGTCGGATTGGGGAGTGTCCCTGATAGGTCGTTGCCTACGCTTGATCCTGGTTGCAGCGCACTGTCGGCGCTACCAAGGGACGTCTGGACCGGAGTGCTTAGGTCGCTTTTGGGGACCCCGCTTGAGGGTTTAATGTAGCCGCCCGCCGCTGATATTGCGCTGGTCTGGAGTGAGCCGTCGGAATTGTGGGAAACCTCAAGAAAGGTGTTAAGAACATCGCCCCAAACGCCGTTATCCGATCCCGGATTTGGAAGTCGCGCCATACAGTATCAAACCGCTCCTGCTAAATGTAATAGCTTTAGTATATATATTGGAAGGCGCTACTGCAATTTTTGAAATGTAGGCGTGTTATAAGTTAAAAATTGTGGTATAATATATTTGTCTAGAAATCCTAGGCAATGCTTCGAGGGGTAGAGTATGTCTAGCCAGAAATACAGCTGCGAAGAGGTCCTGACTATCACCGTGAGCGGCCTCATGGGCACGGTCACAGTGAGCCATGTCGACGGCATGGAAGGCATGAATGCCGACATTGGGGGCGACTTCGTGGCGGAAAAGATCGAAGCCTTCAAAGTGAGCATTCACCCCGCAGGCCAGCAGCCTCAACGGCGGGCCAACAGTCTAGTCGTTCGCGGAGATGTGAGCGTCATGGCCGTAGGTTCGGGTTCGATCGCAGCCTTGAGCATCGATGGTCCAGTCACCATCGGTGGCGGCCGAGTGGTCGTTGGCGAGCCGACTCCGCAGCCTCCGCGGCGCATGGTCGAGGGCTCGATCAGCATCACCTGCGGCCCGGACTGCAGGGTTCGTCTGCTGGGATGCTTGGGAGACTACACTGGCCCGAACGGCCAGTCTGGTCGCATGTCGCCCGAGGACAACGTCCGTATCGACTGAGCCTTCGGGCTCGGTGGCCTCGCCCTAGCGGCGAGGCCTTTTCATTTTTGCGACTGGGGCACGAGGCTGCGTCGGTAATTGACGGGAGTGGCCCCGAGGACTTTTTTGAAGTCAGTAATAAAGTGTTGTTGGCTACTGTAACCGGCGTCGTAGGCGATGGCCGTCCAGTCAGGCCTGACCGTCGCGCGGATACTCTCGGCGGCTGCCAGGAGTTTTTGGCGCTGGAGTAACCATTTCAGGCCCACACCAATATAATCTTGAAAAAGCTGTTGTAGCCATCGCTCGCTCTTGCCATATGCATGGGCGACAGCTGCGACAGTTTGCAGATTTGGGTCGCTCTCTGTCGCGGCGATAATCTGGTTGATAAGCACAACATTGGTGTCCGACCGCGGCAACCTGGCGCGGAGTATCGGCAATAGCTGCTGAATTGCGGCTTGATCGCTTTTGTCCAGCAGCTCGGCCTGGAATGCGGCGTCTATCTCGGGAAAGACTTTAGTTAGGCCAATGACGGCATCCTCGAGCTCGGCCATATTCCCGGGCCAAAAGCCATGAAAGGCCCCGGGCAGGAACCGCACGCCGATAATTCTGCCTCGCCCAGCTGCGGTATACGTTCGTTTGCCCCGGAACGTGCCTTGAATGCCCGACCAACCATCTGAAATAAACAGGTCGACATAGGGGCGATGCATGACTTGCATGGATTTATACGCTGGCCCTGATTCATTCCAGCTGAGTGTCCAAAAGTGCTCGAGCACAGCTGCTAGATCATCGGGCGGCAGATAGGTGTGAAACTCGACATGTTGGTCAAAGCCAGCCGGATCCAGATGACCGCGGGGATTTTTGCTTTCTGCGGATTTTTGTAATACATCACTCATGCTTCTTTGTAGTATAAGCGAGTCAACAATCAACAGAAAGGATTAACAACATGACACATCTATCACTTAAGGGCGTTGCGACTATCAGCATTTGGGCGGACAAGCATACGGAAGCGGTTGCATGGTATACCAAGCTGCTGGGTACTAAGCCATATTTTGAACGACCAGGCTACGTCGAATTTCGGCTGGGCGACAAGCAGACCGAGCTGGGGATTATCGACCGGGCCTACGCACCGCACATGACGTTTCCAGATGGGCCATCCGGTGTCGTGCTATACTGGCACGTCGATGATATCAAGGGTGCATATGAGCTGGCCTTGAAACAAGGTGCCACTGAATTGCAGGCCCCTGAGGACCGCGGTCATGATTTTGTGACGGCGACGGTGGTTGACCCATTTGGCAATATTTTGGGCCTGATGCACAATCCACACTATCTCGAGATGCGCTAGGCGACGGCATGAGCAAATTGAATGAATTGCCAGTCGTACCTTTTGCGATAGCGCGCGACTTCGAGGCGTGGCTTGGGCGACATCACGCCTCGGAAGATGGCATATGGATAAAGATGGCCAAAAAAACGTCTGGCATTCCTTCGATTACGCACGATCAGGCATTGGACGTGGCGCTGTGCTATGGCTGGATCGATAGCCAGCGCCTCGGTCGCGATGAGGTGTATTTTCTCCAAAAGTTCACCCCGCGCCGATCCCGCAGCCAATGGTCGGTGCGCAATGCCGGTAAGGTTGAGCAGCTCATCGCCACAGGGAAGATGCAGCAATCTGGACGTGCAGAAATCGAAGCGGCTATCCGTGACGGCCGATTGCATCTCGAACTTGACGGGTAGGCCGAGGAAACGTTGCTTTCGTGGTATAGCATAAGGATTTATGTACTGGTACAATATCCAGTATATATGTCATTACTTTTTATCGACGGATTTGACGCCAAAGATACCCTTACGAAATGGCAGCACTATTTCCCTAGTGGGCCGGGGGGTCTTTCGTATGGGGCGACGACGCGTTTTGGAACTGGTTATGCTGTCTCGACGGCTCCTACTGATTCGGGTGGGTATGGCGTTATTCGTACCTTTACGGCATCGTCGCAGGTGTTTGTCGGCGCAGCCGTGCAGAGCGGCTACGGAGGGTTCAATTACGGTCCGCCGTTTCATATCTTGGCCGGGGATCAGTCGGCTACCTTCCATCTGTACCTTATGACTAACAATCTGGGTGCTGTGCAGCTGTGGCGTGGTGATGGCCATTCGGGTAGTATTAGCTATCCGCAGTGGGTTCCAAACGGCACCATGCTGGCTACCAGCTCGAATGGCGTGTTGAATCCTAGCATTTGGCGATATGTCGAGATGAGCGCAACAATTGATAGTTCGGTCGGCACTGTCCAGGTGCGGGTCGATGGTACGCAGGTTATTAACTTTACCGGCAATACCCGCAACGGCGGCACCTCTGCGACCATCGATACATTTATGATCAACTCACTGTCGTTGTACTACACGACGTTTAATATCTTTTATCCTGGCTCACCAGTTTATGATGACCTTTATGTGTGCAATAGCCTCGGATCTACCAACAACACCTTTCTGGGTGATGTCCGTGTGCAGACTTTGATGCCAAATGCGGCAGGTAGCAGTACTCAGTTGACACCAACTGGTTCCGCCAACAATTATGCTAACGTATCAGAGGTGCCGGATAATATCGCTACCTATAATGCCTCGTCGACAATTGGCCAGCGTGATACGTACGCGTTACCGGATCTGCTGGCTACTACAGGCTCGGTCTTTGGCGTGCAACAGATCATGACCGCCATGCGGGCAGACGCAGGTAGCGGCAGTATCAAGACGGCCCAGAAATCTGGCGCGACTATTTCGTACGGCCCAGTACGTTCACTCGGCGCCGCACCCAACACATACGTTGAAATGTACGAGCAAAACCCCGCAACGTCGTCCGCGTATACGGTTTCGCAAGTCAATGGTTTGGAAGCTGGAGCCGAAATCGCGTGAGCAATCTAGATCTGCGAATGAGTTATTCTGTATCAGGTGGCGCCGCCAGGGAGCAAGGATAAATGTCGCTATTATTCGTAGATGGTTTCGACACCAAAGACACGCCGACTAAGTGGCTGATAACGGGCACAGGTAATACGGGGTCGCTGAGTTTTTCTACGACGACACGGTTTGGGGCTGGCTCGGCTGTGTCTATGCCTTTTAGTAATAGCAATAGCCAAATCTACACCATCATGAAGTCATTTACGGCTTCATCGCAGATATTTATTGGTGCCGCAATTCAGCATGGCCGACTATCTAATTTGACGTATAGCCCGCCGTATCATGTACTATTGGGCGACGGTGGCCAAACGGCACACTTATATTTGCTGACTACGAATTCTGGCAGTATCCAGCTGTATAGGGGCAGCGGAGTGCGCGCATCGGCAAACGGCGGTCAGTGGATTCCGAACGGCACCATGATCGCATCGAGCGCGGGCGGGGTAATGGATTCGGGCTGGCACTACGTGGAAATGTCGGCAACCATCCATCCGTCAGCGGGCAGCGTCGTAGTAAAAATCGATAACACGCAGGTTCTTACCTTCGCTGGCAATACCCAGAATGGTGGGACTAACCTTACGATCGATTCTGTGGCATACTCCGGCATGTCCGCAACTGACTTTATTGTGAGTTTACCAATTGGGTCTCCGGTCGTTGACGATTTGTATATCTGCAATAGCCTGGGCACGGTTAACAATACATTTATAGGTGACGTCCGCGTGCAGACACTTTTGCCAACTGGCGCCGGCGCCTCTACCCAACTAACGCCGACGGGTAGCGTGAACAACTGGGCAAATGCCGCGGATGTGCCGGACGACACCACGACGTATAACGCTTCATCGACAATCGGGCAGCGCGATACGTACGTTATGTCTGACCTTGCGGCCACCACCGGGCAGATTTTTGGAGTCCAGAGTAATCTGCACGCTTCGAAGCCCGATGCTGGAGCGGCAAACATCAAAGCCGCGTACAAGTCTGGGGCGACTGTCTACTATGACGCCTCCCGGACAATCGGAACAACAAATGAAGCGTACCAGGCTGTTCGCGAAACGGATCCGCTTACCTCGTCGGCCTGGACCACGTCGACTGTTAACGGCTTGGAATTTGGAGCTGAGGTTGCATGAGTTATCTTTCGGAGCAGAATACTGACACTCCCATTGACCGGTGGAAGTTTGAGGAGACTTCCGGCACGACTATTGCCGATGATATTGCCTCCACTCACAATGGCACTACCAACGGCACGGTTACTCTCAATCAGCTGCCGCAGTTCGTCGGTAGCAATCTCGGCGCCAATTTCGACGGAACGAGCGCCTATGTGAGCTTTACTAATGCCTCGGGCTTACTCGGTATAGGTACGATCGAAGCCGTAGTTCAATTCACAGCCGTTGCATCAACTGCTGATATAATATTTACGCATGCTTTCACCGGAGGGATACTGCCTTTAGTGCTGGGGACCAATCTTGATGGAGGCCACTCGGGTTTGCTGCAGATTGGTTACTATACGGGCAGCGTTTGGCAGACTTCGACCTGGTCGACTGCCCCGTCTTTGAACACGCCTTATCATTTGGTGGGCACGTACAATGGCACAGCGCTAACGCTGTATGTAAACGGTAGCCAAGTTGCCACTTCCAACCCGGCAACGGCTCGGCCAGGCTCAGGAACCATTGATAATACGGGCTATATAGGGCGCCGATGGGATCTTACCCAATACCATAATGGGCTTATTTGGGACGTGGCACTTTACAGTGGTGCGCTTTCTAGCGGAAGGGTCACGGCGCATTATAACGCCCTCGCCAATGTTTTTGCTGACAACTTTGCGAATGCCGGGGACCTCGGGGTCGGCGGCAATATAACCGGAGTCAATACTACCGGTTGGACCACCGAAGGCAGCGAGCCTGGTAGCATGTCGCACACTGGGTGGGCAACATTTACACCGACGTCAACGCGGCAATACCGAGTATCGACCGTTGGCTCAAATTTTGACACGCTGCTTGCGATATATACAGGCACGGCACTCAACAACCTTGTACTGGTCGCATCGGATGATAATTCCGGTGGCTCAAATACGTCATTGATCGAGGCGACGCTGACTTCCGGCACAACGTATTATGTGCAGGTCGGCGCACAGCCGGCCGGTTCGGGTGGAACGCTTAGTTTTAGCCTGGCTCAGGCGGCGACCTCAGCGGTAACGGCCGCATATATAGAGGCCACGAGCACTCCGAGCACCACCGCACGACAACTGTCGGCTGCGTATGTGGACGCGGCAACTATTCCAACGTTAACGTCCAGACAACTGTCCGCAGCCTATATCGAGGGCACAACCATTCCGGCGCTTTCCGTCCGCCAAGTTACAGCAGCCTATATCGAGGTATTGACGCCTAGTGTTTACAGCAGGCCCTTTGTCGGATGGGGTGTACCGCTGTAGCACCAAATAATACAGGCGGCACCGTGCCGCCTATATTTCCTCGTAAAAGCTATTCCTTAAGCTATCTCTACCTGAACGCACAGGTCCGCGCCAGCAACGCTCGAGCCAACCTGGGCAATGTCGACGGTTAGATAGCTGCCGTCGGGCACGGCTGTAACGTCCATATTTGTTACCTTGCCAGAAGTGAACGCGCTAGCGGCAATCGCTGGACGGTTGGCCTGGGTGGTGAAGATAGTTGTGCCGCTTAGCTTGACGTCAACGATAATGGAGCTGCCTGTGGGCGCCGTGCCAACGCTAGAACGGACACCTTTGATGGTCCAGGTGGCGCCGGTGTCGTTGTACAGGCGGTGCACGCCAGCCTGTACGGCAAGCGTTCCAGTGCTGGAGAAACTTTGGATTTGGTTGACGGTAACACCGCCCCATGTAGCCGCTGAGCTACTAGTTGCGGTCAGCACCTGTCCACTCGCTGGCGTTCCACTGACGGCTACGCCATTAACTTTGGCCACAGTTGGTCCGGGATAGGTTCCGCTTAGATCATTAGAGGCTGCGCCGGATGGCGGCAGGCTGGACGCTGGCGTTGCCCACCTCACGCCTGTAGCCTGCGTGGAATCGGCGGTGAGCACTTGGGCATCACTTCCTACTCCAACACGGGTAATCGTGCTGGCGGCCGTGGCGGCGAGCAGGTCGCCTTTGGTTGTGGCAGTGCTGGACTGTATGGCCCCTGTAATACGGGCATCATTACCAATAGCAACAGTACTGCTCGTCGTCCCGGTTGGAAGATTCGCAATAGGCACCTTGCTGCTACCATCAAGCGGCGCATAGCCGCTTGCTGCGCCTTTGTTGGTGGTCTGCTCAGCTCCCGTAATACGGGCATCATTACCCTGCGCAACGGTACCGGCAATCACGCCAAAGCTAGCAGAGATGGTGCGGTTAGCGCTTAGGTCCCCACCGCCAGTGAGACCTGAGCCTGCGGTGATGGTGGTGGAAGTGTTGGCTTTGGTGGCAAGGCCAGGAACAGTTGGCAACGCGGCCGTTCCGGCCAGATCACCCGCTAGCTGAACCTTACCCTTTAGCAGTGTCGTTGCGTCAGGCGTCGCGTTGGTCGTTATCTGGGTGTCGACGTAATTTTTGGTAGCAGCGTCCTGGGCAAGGGTCGGGTTGGCGACGTTAGTAGCTTTTTGGCTGTTGAGGCTGACACTGGCGGTCGGGGCGGCAACTTGGTCCAGACGGGGCATGGTGTGCACGTGGCCGGAGTCGGCAGCCTTGCCGATGCCGCCTGCCGCCTGAGTGCCAAGTGGTTGAATGTTGCCGGCGGCGCCATCTAGCACGACGCCGGAAGCGGGCGTGGTCCATGTAGTTGTCGATGCGCTAGAAGCAGTCAGCACTTGGTTTGCGACCGGGGACGAAGACGGAAGCGAGAGTCCGTTTAGCTTTATAACAGATGGTGCGTCAGCCGTGCCAGACAGGTCACCGGCCAACTGAACTTTGCCTTTTGATGTAGTCGTAGCATCGGCAACAGCACTCGATTTAAGCGTTCCGTCGGGGTTGTGGATGGTACTCAGGAAGTCATTTAATACATCGCCCCAGATACCATCGTCACTATCGGGAATTGGTAGACGGGGCACTAGCGATTACCTCGGCATTGTTGTTGTGAGGCACCTAAGGACTGTGTGGTTGCACCAGAGCTCATACTTCTCCTATAACTATTGATTATTATCATAAAGCTTGAGGCTATTCATTACAATATAATCTTTGCAGTTGTGCCGTGGTTTACCTGAGAGCTCACCGAGATATCGCCGCCCAGGTAAGTCATGATCAGCTTCGAAAGGTATAGCCCAAGCCCGATGCCGTCATGCCCCATCAGCATTGGGTCGTCGGCTTTGACAAATGGCTGGAAGAGCAACGGCTGCTTGTCTGTCGGGATGCCTGCGCCTTGATCGGCTATGGTCATGCTGCACGCGCCTTGACCGTCATTGGCGGCTGTTATGGTTACTTGTGCGCCTTCGGGGCTGTAGGCGACGGCGTTATCGAGCAACGACGTCACGACGTATGCTAGCAAGCTCGGCCCGCGACCAACCAGCTCGACTTCGGGAGGATAGTTGAGCGATACGTGTTTTGCCTGCATATTTTGCGCTATGGGCTGTATGGCGCGGTCGATGATGGATTTTGCGGTGAACGCTTCGAACAGTGATTGGTCCTTACCGATAGCTAATTGCTGGGCGACGCCAAATTTGTCGATCAGCGCCCGTAGTCGATGATAGCCGTCGCGGAACAGCGTAGCGGGCTGGCCGTCGCCTAGGCTGCTTAGCTGCATGCCGAGCGGCTGCAAAACTGGTTGCAAGCTAGCAAGGCTTTGGCGGATGAGTTCGTTGCGATGCTGGTCGATGTCGGCCTGCTCTCGTCGGCCTTGCTCGAGGCGTTGTCGCTCACGGCTGCGCAGTGTGCGTTCGCGAAGGAGCATATACAGGAGCACGGACAGAATGACAAAGATGATAACCTGGGCAATTACGTTTATTGCCGTAACGCTGAGTGTACCCGCCAACGCCACCATGAGGTCAAAGCCAAAGGCAACGAGCCCCAGGACAAGCACTGTGCCAATAAATCCGGGTCGCAACCACATAGCACGCGATTTGCCCGTAGGCGTGTTGGCTCCGGTAACGGCGGAGGGTGCGCCCGTTACTCGTTGCAGGACTTGTTCGATCGCCTGATGTACCGCAGCGACAGGGTCCTTTAGGGCCAGCCAGGCTGGTGAGGGCGTTTGTATGATAGCCAGCCCCAGCGCGCCGTCCATGACGCTCGATGGTGTGCGCAAATAGTGGGAAGCTGTATCTATGAACGTTTGTTTCTGCTCGGCCAAAGCCTTGTCACGTTCAAGCGCTCTGCGCAGTGCTGCCAGCTCGGCTGCTTCGCGCCATGTTTGGATCAAGAGCAGCAACAGCACAATGGCCAGCAGCGCAAACAAGAAGTAGGGGAAGATGTAAGCAATCGGTGCCGGAATAGTTCCAATAAAGCGTAACAGGGCGCTAACGGCTGCCTGCCAAAAGCCTTCTGGCTCGATCGATTGAAGCGGCAGCGGTGTTGGCTGCGGTGGAGTGGCGGTCGTATGCTGGACGGCTAGGGTAAACGTGCGCGTGATAGGATTGCCACTGACGGGGTAAATGATTACCTCTACCTTCGTGCCTGGTTGGGTTTCGGGGTTCCACTGCCAGCTGTACGTATCGCTGGTGTCGTGCTGGCTGGTTTGTACAAGTGCACCATCCAGGTAAAATTCTACCTTCGATACGTTTTGGCCGGTATCGTGCAGAATTGTCACGATGACCGTTGTGCCGTTGGCGGGTATGGTCTGACCATCCGTCAGGTTAATGGCATAGTCGACCGTGGGGGTGCTAACAATGGTCTGTGGCTGGGTGGCGGCAGGTGGACAACCAGTCTGGTAGACACATGAATTGTATGTGCCCTGGCCGTAGCCGAGCGCTTCGGCGCGCAAGGGAATGCTCATGACACTCAAGGCACCAACCAAGAGCACGAGCATTCCCAATCCCCTAGCAACTAGTGTGTGACTGCGCAGTCGCATATATGTAAGCAGTATAGCAATATATAAGCACGAGCAATACCACAAAATGCCGTTTAGCGCCGTGCCCGACTTATAGCGTAAAGGCTAATTTTTCAACTGGACCGGAAAGCGATTGCTTCGTTGCTTGACTGAAGTCGTCAAAGACAACTTCGCTTTGGCCAGATTCCAATCCATTTAGTGCTGCCTTGGCTACGTCGCGTGGGTCGTGCTTGGGCATGTCGAGTTCGCGAACCATGTCAGTGTCGATTGGCCCGACATGTAGGCCTAACACATGCGTATTCTGGCCCTTTAGCTCTTGGCGAAGAGAGTTCGTGACCGACCACAGGGCTGCCTTGGTCGCGCCATAGGTTCCAAATGGCAGCCATGATGCGACCGACAATACTTCGATGATCGCACCGCCACCGTTGTTCTTGAGGATGCGCGCCATCACCTGTGCTACTTCAATCGGGCCCAGGACGTTTGTCTCGAACTCGTCACGCGTTTTCTCAATGTCGGTACCCAGGATGCTTGTTTGCAGGAAGACGCCAGCGTTGCTAATCAGGATATCGACATCGGGAACGAGCTCGTTTAGTCTTTTGATTGAGGCAGCGTCTTTGACGTCCAGGATGATATTTACGACACGCCCGTCGCCAAAGTCATGTGGCTGGCGCGATGTGGCGTAGACCTTTATTGCGCCTTTATCGAGCAACTCTTGCACAAAGGCCAGTCCTAGGCCCCGGTTTGCGCCTGTTACCAGCGCGATTTTGTTTTGTATTTGTATCATGTACGTTACCCCTTAGTTATGTGCTGCATGTACAAGAGTACACAGATCTGTTTACTTTTGCAAATAATTTGAGCTATCTATATCGGAGTACGCTTTGAAGGTGCACGGAAGCTATTTAGCGACCTAAGGGTTTGGCAGAGGAACTTCAGAAGTTGTTTTAAAGCGCTGATATCTCGTTGGTGAGTCTGACTGGGCTAGCTTTTTCGAACAGAAGTAGGACGAGCCTGTATAATAAAGCCATGCAATATGCGATGTTCTTGCGAGGTATAAATGTCGGCGGAATCCGTGTGCCGATGAACGATTTAAAAGCGTTCTTGAGCCAACTAGGGCTTGAGAATATTACGACGTATTTACAAACAGGTAATGTGGGTTTTGAATCACCCAAGCCGATTACTGAACTGAAGCCGATGATCGAGGCGGCATTGACCGAACAGTTTCATTACGATGCGCATGTATTGATCTTCCCGGCTGTCGCAGTGAGCGATGTCGTTCGGGGCTATCCCTTTGCGGCAGATGATATTCATCACCGCTATGCGATATTTTGTTCTTCGCAAGCGGTTAGTGATGAGCTAATGGCTCACAAGCCCGAGCTCGATGCGGCTGTCGAGGATATCGCAGCCGGCGTTCACGTGTTGTATTGGCGAGTACTCAAAGGCAGCACAACAGAGTCGGCCTTTGGCAAGATATTGGCCAGGCCCAGATACAAGGCAACCACCACGAACCGCAACATAAATACTCTAGAAAAGTTTGTTGCAAATTTGGTGCGGTTAGCCTAAAGCTGACGACGCTCGCGGCTGCTAATGTGTTGCGGTATTCGATACCGGAACGCTTGCGCCTTCGCCTCGGTCGTAGTTCAGCGCCTTGTCACTAAAGCCCGAAACCTGCGCGGCAGTTTTGCCAGGGAAAACCTCGACGCGCAGCTTGCTGTCGCTGACAAGTTGGAGTAGGATAACGCCCTTGACTGAGGTATTGTTGACTACTTTGATGTCTTTTTGGAATGCGCCTTGCCAGAGCGTGCCATCAGGGTTTTGAAGCTCTTGCTGGACCAGCTCGTATTTGACGGGGCCGGAAGCTTGCGTAATGGTGGAGGGGTCAGGCGCGTAGCCTCTGATGCCGAATTGTTCGGCGTCACCCCTGGACGCAAAGCTGCCAATGGACACGACGTATATCTTGGGGTCAATATAGTTCGGCGCGATGGCCAAGTGCCCCGCCCAGTAATTTTGCACGCCCTTGTTTTTGCCGCCTTCGTAGCCATTTGTGTCCGTCTGGAACCAGCTGCCGACCAGCTTTCCTGCTTGGTCGTAGTCGATTTTGCCGTCGATGGGCTCGGCTGTGCGGATATATTTAGCCAGGACTTGTTGTTTGATGCTGCTGGCAAAGAATTTCGATGGCGGCGCGGTAAAGACTTTCCACGGTTCGGCGCTGTCGTATGCCGGGCGAAGTAGTAGCCCAGGAAGGGGCTTCTGCGTCAGATCCCAAACAGCGAAGTCCAGTGTTTGGCCGCCGATATGGCCGATGACGTCGCCTTGTTTTACCGGAATGTTCAGGCCGCTGTTGCCCAGGGTTTGCGGCGTCCAGCCAACTGGCAGTTTGGCCTTAAGTGAATCATCGAGGCTAGTCACCAGGTCGACGTACGTCATGAAGCTGCAGCTATGCGCAATAACAATCCGGTATTCGTCGCTTGATGGTACGTCGACCGAATGAAGCGGCGTATTGACCTGGCTGCCGCGGTGTTCGATGCTGACAATTCGCCCATCAATCGGCACCACGACGTCATACGTGTCGCGCAGTGCCTTTGGGTCGGTGCCGATGTAGTACTGATGGTCAACAGGGGTAACGTGGCCGCCAACCATCAGGCCGTAGGGCTGGATCGAATTGATTTGGTCGAGCTTCATCGGCGGAATAATTGTGCCGGAACCACTGCCTGCGCAGTTGCCGTGGGAAAGATTTTGCGCTGCTTGCTGATCGTAACTGGAGGTTGCTGGGGCGGGCTGTTGCGACGCTTGCTGCTTTGGTGCGGTTTGACGGGTGATCATGGTCATAACCACACCAGCCGCAACAATCACGACAAGCCCCGCAAGGCCAAGGATGAGCAGCTTCTTACGACGTTTCGAATTAGGAGGGGTTGATATTATCGGCGACTCGTTCTTAGGCGATTCAATATCGTTCATATAGCATTAGCATAGCCCAGCTAGCCGACGATTACCATAGGCTGGTCTATATATGGAGAGCCGTAAATCCGTGGTAAATCAAGAACGCTGGCCATACGATTGCCTTGATGAGCGCCCAGATGAATCCCCAGAAATGTGGTTGCTGGCTGTAGAAGTAGACCACTGCGCCGACGTACGCCATAAAAAATGCGAAACTACTCGGCCCGTGCTCGTTTGTCACTTTGATAAATGCGTTTTCACTCTTTGCCATTAGTGCCTCCTACCACAATAGTAGCACGGCGTAAGTATTAGGCATTAACCGCTTGCGTCCGGGGTTTTGGCAAGGGTTTCCTGGCAACCACGCCAACAAAATGCGGGTCTACGACGCGAGGATAGCTGGCGAGGTCAACGCCGTCATCGAATAACCACTTGTCGTTCTGTGGCACCCATGACGGTTCAATGGTGAGGATGTCGAAGCCTAGCCGTTCAAGCTCGTCGCGTAAGAGCTTCTGCAGATCGTTAGCTCTGGCCTGTTTGTACGCCGCCTCCTCTGGTTCGCCATCCTTGGCGTCATACCCGATAGGCTTTTCGTATAGTAACAGATGCCCACCGGGTTCGAGCACTCGGTGTATGTTCGCGAGGAGCGGTGAAATTGGGGTGTCATCGGCCGGCCAGTGCTCGTCCCAACGCCCACTGCGACCTATCCAGTCGAAGAGCATGCTGGTCTGCACGAACGACATACTGTCGCTGGCGATCGGCATGTGCAGCCCATCGCCGCGCACAAATACACCATGGCGGGCTTTGTCCGCTCCACCAATCGGGTCGATGATAAAGGCGTTTTCTGCACCGTATAGACGGCGACTCATTTGCTCGAATGTTCGGGCCGAGAGTGCATGGTGAACACCGATGAGTAGCGAGTTCTTTGGATGATCCCTCGCAGGTTCGTCCTCGATGGCCTCTTTGATGTAGCTCTCGTACAGATACTGATAAAACGGCCAACTTCGCAGCAGGTTATAGTGTTTCATACCCTCGCCCTCAAAGATTTGCTCCAGCGCCATCAGGCTGACCTTTCGGCCATGGTCGTTCGCTGGGATAAGAGGATAGAGCTCGTACTGGTCGCGTGCCATGTGTGCTGCTAGCTCTTCGGTTAGGCTTTCGTATGTTCGATCTTCGCCGGTTAGTGTTTTGTGTGCGGTGACGATGGCCGTCTGTGGATCACCTGGATCGAGCACTTCGAGCACCAGGCGGCCTATTGTGCGGCTGCGTTCCCTGGAAAGGGTAGGCTCGTGTTCGGCAAGTGGTGCTGTTGGGAATTCGGGTGAATGGGTCATAAGGAATTGAAGGCAGTCAGTTTAATTAATTGGCAAACCTCAGTATTTTATCACGTAGAAGGTGGCAATGTTGACAAAATGTGTAGATTTTGATAATATGTGCATATACACCTATTTTGTTATGACACAGTCAACCTTTACTAAACAAGACATTCTGGATATGCACAGCGCCTGTGCCTGTTTGCAATCGCGTCGCAAAGCGCGGTCGCTGACACAGGAGTACGATCGAATTTTGGCTCCGTCGGGACTCAAGCTGACGCAGTTTAGTCTGGTATCGATCTTGCTGGCTGGGCCGTTGACGATTGGTGAGCTTGCGGAGGCGGTCGAGATTGATCGAACCACGCTTACGCGCGGGCTTATGCCGCTGGAGCGTGATGGTTATATCACGCTGGAGGACGGCCCCCAGGACGCTCGCCAGCGTATCGCGACGTTAACGACAAAGGGTGTGCATCTGACGAGGCAGGCGCTTGAACTCTGGAAGAAAGCTCAAGGGCTTTACGCTCCCGAAAGAAAAGCAGTAATATGAACGTAAGGAGATAAAATTATGGAAGCAATATATTTTGGCACAAGCGCCGCATTTGGACTCGTTGCCTGGTTTACAATTTTTGCCACGTATGTGTGGCCAACAATGCAGAAGCGACCCTCAGTGGAGCGGCTCAAGATACTCACGACAGTTCACTTTTTCCGCTACTTTGGCCTGTCATTCCTAATAACTGGGCTGGTTGTGCATAAGCTGCCTGCTACGTTTGCTATTCCGGCCGCATTTGGTGATTTGACTGTTGCTGTGTTGGCATACATCACATTTGTCGGGTTGCAGCGCTCGCAGAAGCCCAGCATGGCCATGGCCTGGATTCTTAATATTCTCGGGACGGTCGATCTGCTATATGGAGCCATCGTAGGCCCAACTGTCATCAAGGACATCGGCGATTTTGGCCTAACGTATATTATCCCGACGGTGTATGTGCCGCTGCTGTTTGCTGCGCATTTCTACGCCTTCAAGACGCTGCTGCAGCGCACTAGCAAATAGAGTCAAAGCTATATTAGAATAGAGTCTAGGGCGTATGCCATGAGGGCAAGCGCCGGTCGAGAGAAGGCAGTCTGGGATGGCGATCACTGAAGTCATGCCGCACATTGACATGTCGGGCGGCACTGCTCAGCAGGCGGGTGGGGACAAGAGCCCTGTGATGGCCTACGGGCCGTGCAGGCTCAAGTCTCTGTGCGGTTGCACCTATTTTCATGCTGAAGGGGTTATGTACCCCGAGCCGACCACTAGGTGCGAGACGGCAGGGTGCAGGCACACCTTCGAACAGCATGCCTCGGCGAGTGAGCTCTGAGTCGCGCTCCCGGCGTAGCTAGGCACGCCGATGGCCTCGTTCCAACTGATTTGTCGTTGGGGCGAGGCCGCCTACATATCGATTATCCGGCTAGATCGGCGATAAACTTGTTAATTTTGGTTTCTGTCATGCCAGGCATACAGATGACGTGGCTCCATCCGTCGTGCGTTGCTAGTTGCCATTTGACGATGAGGTCCTGGGGTGGTGAGGCTAGCATGACGGTTAATGCGTGCGGGTTACGCCAGGTTTTCCAGCCGATGTGCTGGAGTCGTTGGTGCGTGTAGTGGGCGAGTTCGAGGCTGTGGCGTGCCCGTTCGGCTAGCCCCTCGAGGCCCCATCGTTGGATGGCGTACCATAGGACGAGCGGCGTGTGCCCGTTGCGCGACCCAGAGATGGTCGTATCGACCGATCCGGTATAATTTGCCTGCCCGTCCAGCAGGTCGCGGTCGGCCTTATGCACCAATATAACGCCGCACGGCATGGGTGAGCCGATGAACTTGTGCCCACTGATGCTGACGCTGTCGGCGCCATCCTCGAAGTCAAAAGGGTGGCGCGGTTCCAGCAGCGCAGCATATGGCCCGGCCAACGCTGCGTCGCAGTGGATGAAATTATTCTGAACGCCGGCACTCTGCAGCGCCTGTCGTATGCGGTGGATGTCGTCTCGCGCCTCGGTCATGGTGGTGCCGATGGTAGCAATGATGATGGCAGGATTGCCAGCGTTTTTGCTCAGCTGACGCTGCAGGTCCTGGTAATCCATCTCGCCGTTTGGCGTGGTCTGTATGGGCACGCCTCTTTGCCCGAGGATATGAACGTTTTTTGCGATGCCGTAATGCGCCGCAGTCGAATAGTATACGAGGGCGTCAGGGAACTTTTGCCGGGCTACGTACAAGGCGTACAGGTTGCACTCGGTGCTCCCGTTGGTGACGTATCCCCACCACGAACCATCTTTGGCGCGGAAGAGCTTGGCAAAAAAGGCGAGCACCTCTTGCTCCATAGCTTTGGTGTTCAGGCCGTGGAATGTAGAAACAGTCGGGTCGCCGGCGTTGTTGAGTAGGTGCTGTTGTATGGCGGCCAGTTCCTGGTAGTCAAAATCGAGTGCCCCCGGAAATCCAATGAAGTGGTCGTAATCATCATGAGTTCGGTCAAGCAGCTGTTCTAGACGTTTTCTGGCCGCATCACTAATAAAACTTTTTGGCACGTGCCCCCCTTTTTTTTGTACAAAATAAAACACGCCATGGCGGCGCGTGTCACAACATGTATCGTATCACGATTATGGCTTTGTCTGCACGGAAAAACAGGCCGCTTGTGTTATGATCGCTGACGCATCAGTTGTATTTTTGGGACAGCGTTGTATAATCGACCTTATGGTATATCTACCACAAGTCATGAACATGATGATGCCCCTCCACGCCACGCGGAGTCATTTTTGCATGTCATAGACGAGAATTAATAGACAAGCAACCTCCGCTACATGCGGAGGTTTTTAATTTCTGAAAGGGAAATACATGTCACAAATAATTGGATCAATCATAACAGACTGCGCGGATAGTAATGCTCGTGCCCGGCAGGAGCTACGTTTTACGAGCCTATTTGGCGCAAAGCCAACGTTTCTAGGCGTTGGTGCGAAGGCGCCTGACATTGAGGCGGCTGGTAATTTGCTCGATCAACTGGACGCTTTGAGCGGCCCGTCGGCTTCACGCAATGAAGGAACGCGGGCTGTTATCCTCATCAACGTAGCGCCCCGTGGCGAGCGTATAAAGCAAAAGTGGCATAACGGCACGCCCTTTTGTTACGTACGCGTTGGCAATGTTCTCGTTGTGGGCACATATGCCGGCCGCGCGTTGGGCTTACTTCGCGAGTGCGGGCTGGCTGATTCGGTAGAGGTGCTTGATGTGCCCACGGTTACCGCCGCTGCCGTAGAATGGGGCGAGCTGACCCGAACGCAAGCTGAACACATCAATCGTACGCAATTTAGAAGTTTTGAGTTTTTGCCACGGGTTGCCTACTGGCTTACCCAAAATAAGCCCGTGCCATCTGTGGCGCAGCCAATCGAAGCGGGGCATGATATCAACGGTAAAGTTTGGTGTATAGATAGCTTTGGCAATGCCAAGACAACTTTACTGCCCGGTGACATCGGCTTTAGCGAAGGCAAAGAAGTTGTCCTTGCTGATGGCAGAGCGGCAGTATGCCATCAGCAACTGGCTGACGTGCCAAGGAATGAAACAGCGTTGGTCGTGGGTAGTTCTGGCTACGGGGGAGATCGCTTTTTGGAAGTCGTGGTGCAGTGGCATGACGATGGTTTTCATGGCAGTGACAGCGCAGCTACGCGCCACGACCTCAGTGTCGGCGCAACTGTATTGTAGTAGACTAAACAAAAGTAATGATCTAAGAAAAAGGTAATACTATGACTCAACAACTTGGCAAACTGACGTTTCAATCCGCAGACCAGTCTGTGCCATTGCTTGGGGTGACGGTCGCTTCCTATCTCAAGGAACATGATTACGAGGGCGTCTGGGTGTCGGAGATTGATTCAACATTGGCCGACACAGCTGCTTTTTGCGAATATTATCAGATAGGTATGGATGTTTCGGCTAACTGTGTGATTGTCGAAGCCAAACGAGGCGACAAGATATGGTACGCTGCTTGCTTAATCTTGGCTACCAATAGGGCGGATGTGAATGGGATTATCCGTAAGACACTCGATGCCCGCAAGGTATCATTTGCCTCAATGGACGTTGCAACATCACTGACGAATATGGAGTACGGCGGCATTACGCCAATAGGGCTGCCAAGTGATTGGTCAATCCTTATCGATAGCCAGGTGATGCAGCACGAAAAAGTTATCGTAGGGAGTGGTATTCGAGGGTCAAAAATCCTAGTAACACCCGAGCGGTTGCGGGAATTGCCGAGCGCGAGCGTACTGAATATAGCCAAGAGCTAGCCTTTCAAGAACGGCCACGAGTAGCAAGCAGCTACAGGTTCAGGATGGATTGGATAAAGTCGTTTTTGAGCTGGCTGTAGCGAGCTCGGTTGTTGGCGTTGTCGCTAGCCAGGCGTTGCTTCAGTTCGGCGTATTCGGCGGCCGCCTCGGGGTTGGCCCTTAAGAAATCTCGAAATTTGATGAGCCGCTCGAACTCCTTGCGGTCGACTATATGCAGATACACGGTGCGTTTACTTTCTGGCCCTTTGGCAAAGAACCGGCGATGGGGCATATGGGTTTCGAGACCTTTGTACCAATAGCCTAGACTCGCCAGCGTGTCTTCCCATTGCTCGGCGCGCTCTAAGGTGTCGACCCGTATGGCTATGTCGATGATGGGCTTGGCGACCATGCCAGGTATGGACGTGCTGCCGACGTGCTGAATGTGTTCTGGCGGGATATCCAAGGTGTTTCGAAGGAGCTGCGCTTCAGAGGCGTACATCGTATACCATGCCGGGTCGTATGGTTCCAGGCGGACCGTGCCGCGGGCGAGGCCTATATGTGTCATGGCTTGAGTATAGCAGCCGTTTGCTTCGGGTCAGTGAATATGACGGTATCGTCTATGATCGGTCTGGGCGAGCGTGCGGTCTGAGCCCATGCGGATACACCTGTTGCCTCTGGTCGCGGATTTTCTACGGAGTGACCTGGACATGCCCGTGCTACTCGTCTACGCTGTTCATCGATCTGACGCGCCGAAGCGTGACTGGCACAAAGCCCTCGTGGTAGAGCGGTTCGGTCCCGATGGCACTGGCGGGGTGTCGTATGTCTAATTTTAAAACCGCTCGAACGCGTAGGATCACGAATGGTGATCTTAGGGTCCGAGCGGTCACTTTGGCGGTGGGCGCTTTTATGGGGTACCGCCAGCTGGAACTTTTCCTATGTCGTGAGGGTGAGTGTCGGCTGCTTTTGATCCCACGTATCCCACGTGTAGACGCGAGCACAGTCTATCTTCAGATGGAAGATGCCGTCTGGATCTTGAGTCCAGGTGGGCATTGTCTCACTGATGCATATGCCGTCCAGATGAGACGGCTTGCCTTGGTAGTACTCGGTGACGGCATCCAGCCTCCGCGTGTACGGTGGGTTTTGGGCAGTTTTGGCTCTTGGGCTTACCAGGAGTGACTCCATGTACCCACAGTAGGCCGGCAGAAAGATGACGTTGACTGAGGCGGCCTTTGTATCCGACAAGCTTCGGCTGGCAAGGTTTATGCCAAGCGGCGGTACCTTGTACCTGTCCTGAGCCGCATTCACTCGTCTGACAGTATCTTTGGGCAGCTGGCGAGCTGCTCCAGGCGCACACTGTGCGTAGGTGCTCGTTTTGTGCCCTGGCGGATCGTAGAGGCCGAGAGTAACTCCTAGTATTAGCCCCATAGCTATGGCCGACAACATCCACACGCGATTACGCATGAGGCGCCTCTTTCTGTGTGTACTCCGTGACCTTCACGGTATAGATATTATATCATGAAAATGCCCCCTCTGACAAGGGGGCGTGTACTGCTAACTCCTTTCGCTAACTGCTACTGGGCGCTGGGTTTCCTGGTGGTGTTACGACGCCGGTGGCCTGTCCGCTGGTTTGTTCGGGCGG
Source organism: uncultured Candidatus Saccharibacteria bacterium (assembly GCA_965225085.1). GTDB lineage: Bacteria > Patescibacteriota > Saccharimonadia > Saccharimonadales > EFPC-124 > CAZJVU01. The sequence continues at coordinate 68,813 of CBDDBE010000005.1, forward strand.
TGGCACGCTCCGGGGTGAACTAGCCGAGGGTGTTGTGGGCGCCGGGGTGGTCGCTGCGGGTGTCGTCGGGTGTGCCGTGCTGCTCGGTATTGGAACCGAAGAGGCTGTTGGCATTGGAGCGCTGGTCGGTGGCACGGTTGTCTTGACCTGCGATGATGTCGCAGGGGTCGGCTTGCTGGTGACCAGGCCGATGGGGGTGCCCGCATTGGCCGGGGCGCTCGGGAAATTGACGGTCGGTCGATTTCGGAGTGCTGCGCCAAAGAACTGCTGGCAAACCTTTCCGACGTCGGCGCCTTCCAGGTTTGGATTGCTGCCCGCCCAAGCGGCGCACACCATAGATGGCTCGTTCGGAGACTGTGGGGCGGCTGCGTTAAACGCAAACATCCACGCGTCACCCTGAGCCGTGTCGGTCGTGCCGGTCTTGCCCGCCAGCGGGTGGCCGGGGACTTGATCGTTCACGGCGGTACCGTGCGTGAAGGCGCCGGTTAGCGTCTGGTTGACCGTTGCGGTGGCAGTACCGCTTAGGACCTGCCGTGACGATGCCTCGCGTTGGAACAACTTGGCACCGTTCGGTAGGTCGATCCGGCTGATGAGGTATGGCTGATGGTACGTGCCGCCGTCAGCCAGTGTGGCTGCCATGACAGCCAGCTTCAGGGGTGACAGCTGGATGGTAGCGCCAATGGCTAGCCGCGGCTCGACGGTCATCGGTGCCGGCGACGTACGGCCAGGCACGAGGCTCGCGTCTGCCCCGGCTTTGTGAAGCAGATCGGCGACGGTCGCGGGCGTTACCGGATCACCGCTGATCTTTGCCAGCGTTGTTCGGTCCTGGCAGTTGGCCATCTTTCCGCTGATGAGCTCGGTGTAGACGACGTTGTTGCTGGCCGCAAGGGCATCAGCGAGTGTCGCTTTGCAGCCGGGCTCATCGGCGTGGGTGTAACTTTGGATCGGTGGTCCGTCGATAGTGATAGACCGCGGTGCCGCAAACACAGACTGCGGCGACACGCCGTGTTCGACCGCATCAGCCAGTACGAACGGCTTCATGGTCGAACCGGGCGGCCGTTCGGCATACAGCGCGTAGTCGAACGGATCAACGGTGTAGTCTCGGCCGCCACTCATGGCAAGGATGCCACCGTCGCGGGCGTTGAGGATGACCACCCCAGATTTTACGTCAGCCAGGTTGGCCTTATGTGCGCTGACGACCTGTGCCTGCAGGGCAGGGTCAATCGACAGCTGGATCTTCAGCCCACCACGAGCCAGTAGCTCATCGGCCTGTGTCTGGCCTTGTGTAGCTGCTGCGGCGCTCGCGAGTCCTTCGTCCTCGGCCTGCTGAGTGCACCAGGCAACCAGCCAATCGTGGACGTAGTTCATCAGGTAGGGGTCACCATCGATGGCGCTGCCGCTGTTCTTGACCGTATTGGTCAGTTTGAGCGGCAGAAGCTTCTTGGCCGCATCTATTACAGACTGCGGGACCAGACTCGGTGTGCCCTTGACCTGGCGTAGCCCGTCCAGGACGTAGCGTGTGCGATCCCACAGGGCGCTAGCATGAGTCAAATCACTCGGCGATCCGTGATAGACGCTGAAGTAGCTGGGCTGCTGAATGATCGCCGCCAAAAATGCAGCTCGCGCTACATCCAGCGGGTCATTCATGTCGGACAATGTTGTGGCAGATACGCCAAACCACGTCCTCGAGGCGTCCTCGATGCCATACGCGCCGCGCCCGTAGTAGTTGGCGTTGACGTATAGCGACAGGATGTGATCCTTGGTGTAGTCGTGCTCTAGCCTATAGGCGATGGCTAGCTCTGAGGTTTTGCGCCCCAGTGTCCTTTGGTCGCCTACGAATTTCTTGGCGTACTGTTGGGTGATGGTGCTGCCGCCGGCTTCGAACGAGCCGCTCATCGCGTCCCGAGCCATGGCCCACGCCATACCCTTCAGCGAAAATGGACCGTGCTCGTAAAAGCTGCGATCCTCGGCGGCCATGTGGGCTTGCTTGACGAGGCCGGGTACCTGCGCATCCGCAAGCTGCGTGCCGGCGTTTGCCGAGGCGATATGTCCCAGCACCGTACGGCCATCGCTAGCCAGGACGACGGTATTGCCGCCCGGCGCCAGCGACGGCAACGTGATGCGCGATGACTCGTACTTCGCGTAGCCCAGAAAACAGCCGAATACTAGCAACGGGATCGCCACAAAGACGACCAGTCCGGTAATGATGAGGCGCTTTGGCTTCATCAGCCTGCTCCTTTGGTAGGTGGAGTGAAGCGTTTACGACGATGTTAAGGTGTTATGCAATGTACACAGGCGAAACTATACCATGAAAGCGGTTGTTACGCCAGGTAGTCTGATCTGTTTGTCTATCTTGGCTCAGTGAAGAAAGACTTGCTAATACCCACCGTCGCGACGTAGTCACCATCGGCGAATTCAACTATAAATCCTGTGCTGTTCAGGGCATGGTTGTACTTTATTTTGTTGTTTTTGCCAATGATCAGGATGTAGGCGCTCTTGTCGGTGTCGTCGTGGATGAAGAATTTTCCGGGGTTTGCCCTGGTGGGGTCATTACTGACGATGGTAAAGCTCGCGGGGTAGAGCTTGGCAAGGGCCGGCGCGTCGGATGGCGCCGTGGTTACGGCCTTGAAGATGATGTTCTTAAGCTTGGCGCCAGATAGGGTGACCTTGTCACCAGTGGCGAGTTGCGCCCAAGTAGTTGGGGCGCCGTAGTTTTCGACATTTACGCCATAGTCCATCGTTGCATTGTAGGTAGACGCCGCACTGGTGAGCACGAGGTTGCCAATTTGCTTTGGGCCGGGCGATATGCCGTACAAACCAGGTGCTATATCTTTGTCGGCGCCAACGGTGTACGTTCCGGGGGGTAATGTTGTTGGTGCGGCGGTCGTTACTCGCGGGCCGTGGGCGACAGGGGCGATGTTTTTAGTGACTGATGCCATGTATGGGCCATAGAGCCACCAGATCAAACCTCCTCCTGCAACCAGTACAAGTATGATTATGCCAAAGAATAACTTCCGGGTCTTCCTGGGCGGCGGGATAGCATCGTAATTTTGCGGGGCAGGCGGATATACTGAGCTAGGTGTAGGTGTAGGTGTAGGTGTAGGTGTAGGTGTAGGTGTAGGTGTAGGTGT
>CBDDBE010000005.1:72043-99899 GCA_965225085.1 uncultured Candidatus Saccharibacteria bacterium
GTAGGTGTAGGTGTAGGTGTAGGTGTAGGTGTAGGTGTAGGTGTAGGTGTAGGTGTAGGTGGGCCGTCGATGCCGTATATTGGGGTGGGTGGTAGGGTGCTATTCGTCATTTTGTGGCGCGCCTTTCATTTAGTCCTTATGGTTAAGCTTATACGATTTGGGCGGAAAGAAACAGTTTGCTCTTCGGGGCTTTCTAAATTTTGTTGGCTCATGGCCAGGTATGCATTCAAGAAAGCTACCGAGTACTAGCTTGTCGTAAGCGGAATGCGTCTAGTATACTTAAGAGTATGCGAGCGACACGGACACATATAGCACGGGAGCATTATGGCGCTAAGATTTTTTGATGGCTTTGGTGGTGGGGATTCACCATTACTGAAGTGGGATATAAACAGCAGCGGTTATTTCATAAATAATGGCGCCTCACCTCGTGTTGCTGGTGGTTACTATGGCCTCGTGAGCAGTAGCAGCTTGTACAAAACTATCCCGGCAGCGAATCTTGTTGTCGACGGCGTAGGTATGAACGTTGGCTCGGGAGTAGCCTCATTTATGAGCTACTATGGCGACACTGGTGTAACGCAGCACATCAGCGTCCTTCGCAATGCATCTACGGGCGTTATCGAAATACGGCGTGGGTCGACTGCGGGTACGCTTTTGGCAACGGGAACGACAGTTATTGCCAATAATGTATGGTTTTATATAGAAGTTTCGGTCACTATTTCTTCAACTGTTGGCGAGGTGCACGTCCGACTTAATGGCCAATCAACCGACGAGGTTGCATTTACTGGTAATACCAAAAACGGCGGCACGAACACCACTGTTGACCGTGTATCAATCGGCAACAGCGGTATCAATGGCGGCTACTTTGCAGACTTCTATGTGCTGGACGGCACCGGGGCGGCCAACAATAATTTCCTGGGTGATGTTGCCGTACGCACTCTTAGCCCCACTGGCAATGGCACATTCTCGCAACTGACCAACAGCGCGGGCAACTCAACCAATAACTATACCTACGTGAACGAGCACGGTTATTCAGGTGCAAATTATACGGGGAGCGCCACGACGGGTCTGCGTGATACCTATGCCATGGCCGATTTACCGGCTGGTGTGTCGTCGGTATACGGGGTGCAGGTGGTCGGTTATATGGCCAAAAGCGATGCTTCGGCGGGTAGCGCCAAGCTTGTATTGCGCTCTGGCGGGTCGCTATTTTACGACGCCACGAGAGCCCTCAGCACGTCGTATCAATCATACTACGCCCTATACGAATCAGATCCGGCGACATCGATACCGTGGTCGATTAGTGGCGTAAATGGGTTAGAGACAGGTATGGAGGTCGCGTAGGCTATGGCCACTTCTCAGCTGGGTGCAAATACTGATGAGGCCCTCACTAATGGTACGCCCACAAGCAATCTAGGTGCAACTGCGGCCGAAGCGCTTACGAATGGCTCGAGCCCCAAAAGCAATCTCGGCGCTGTTGCGGCCGAGTCGCTTACCAATGGTACGCCCGACAGGAGATTGGGGGCCATAGCTATAGAGGTGTTAGTGCCTACCAAGTTTAGCTTTATTGGGTGGGGTTTGCCGCTGTAGCTTGAGTTACGATTTTGGGTGCTTTTCGTGCCAGTCGCTTGCCTTCTGGAAGGCCTGAGCTACCTGAAGCACAGTGGTATCGTCATCCTGTTTGCCGACGATTTGGAAGCCAATTGGAAGTCCGTTCTGATCGAATCCGCACGGGACTGAAATAGCTGGCAATCCAAAGTAGTTCGCAAAGAATGTGTTTTGGGGAGATAGGGCTTGTGGATCCTCGCCCACAGCCTCGGCCTTTGGCACTTCGGCGGCGGTGGTTGGTAAGATCAGTACATCAACATCCTTGAAGATTTCGGCATTTGCCGTTTTGCGGGACTCGTCGATGTGCTGCATGTCTGGCTTTTCGTCGAATGGCGCGGTTACCTCGGCAGTGTGGTAGCCGGCTTTCTGGAGAACAGCAGTGGCTTGCTGGAAGCTACTGCGGATGGCATCAGTCGCGCCAAAGTTTGTGACGATGCCGATGCGGGTCTTGGTTGTTTCCTTTTTTAGAGCCTCGGCAAACGTCAGGTCGCCCAAAGCGTCAGCCATTAGCGCTGTATCGCCCACGCTTCGCGTCGTGATGCCCATTGTTGCGAGCTTGATGATTGTTTCGTCTGGACCTTGTTCGCCTTCGAGGATACCGCTCATGCCCAGAAGCCCCCAGGTGCACTTGTAGCCAACGGTGCCGCAGCAGGCGCTTGGAAGGCGGCATGAGCCTACGGCGTCGGTGTCAACCGTGGCATAACACATGCCGCTGGCGATAGCGGCTGCCGAGCCGCCCGATGAACCACCGGCGATGTATGCCTCGTCCCATGGGTTGTGTACCGCGCCGAAGAAGCTGACGTTCGAGGTTGTGCCCATGGCGAGTGTGTGGAGGTTGGTCTTGCCGATGATGATTGCGCCAGCCTCTTTCAGCTTGCTCACGACAACGGCATCTTTTTGCGGGACGCGGTCCTTGAAATATTGGAAGGCTGCGGTAGTCTTGACGCCCGCGGTGTCGTACATGTCTTTAACAGCAACTGGCACGCCATGCAGGGGGCCTCGCCATGCGCCGGCCTTGATGTCCTTTTCGGCTTGCAACGCTTGGGCACGAGCCTCATCGGCTAGCACCGTAATAAATGCGTTTACTTTCGGGTTGAGCGCTTCGATGCGCGATAGGCACTCCTCTACAACGGTGACAGGGGAGAGCTTTTGGTCACGGATCAGGCTACTGACTTCTTCGAGACTCAGGTAGTGTGTGTCCTTCATAAGAATCCTTTGCGGTCTACGTACTATTTGCTGCTATCATAAACTATATAATGCTAAAAAGATTGCAAAAAACCGCGGATTTTGATCAGAGAAATGTAGGCATTCTCAATCCACGACAGTTTCAGCAGGACGTGCAGATGGACTACTTCGAGCCTAGCCCCGATATTGTTCCATTTGTCACTCATTATGCGATTGCCAGGTGGGGTCTGCCGGAAGGTGAGGAGCTGGCGGTTGCCGATGTTCTGTCGCAGCCTGTTGTACAGATACTCTTTGCCGCCGACGGAGCTCGGGCGATGGGCGTCATGAAGCGCAGGCGCAACCTTGTGCTAAAAGGCAACGGTGTCTATGCGGTTATACGATTTAAGCCGGGCGGCTTTCATGCATTCTGGCAGGGCAGTATGGCTGAGCTTACGGAGAGGACCGTTCCTTTATCTGAGGCAGGGTTTGTGCCACCCGGTGATCTGCTGACGCTGCAAGACCACGAGATTGCTGAGCGCATGGACTCGTTGCTCCTTGACAAGCACCCTCGGCCCGATCACAAGATTCAGCTCGTGAATGAGGTCATAGCCAAGGTTGAGGCTGACCGAAATATGGCAACCGTTCGGGCCGTTTCCGAGGCATTTGATATGAGCGAGCGCACACTGCAGGAACTGTTCATGACATATGTGGGTGTTGGGGTAAAATGGGTGATAATGCGCATCCGTTTCCTGGACGCAATCGAGCAGGCGCACGGCGGCTCCAAGCCAAATTGGACGATCGTCGCGGCAGAGCTCGGGTATAGTACGCAGTCACATTTCAATAATGACTTCAAAAAGATAATGGGCGAAACGCCATCAGAATATATCAAGACAATTCGGTAAATATGTGAGCATTACAAGAATACATAAGCTGTACGTCAGCAATTTCCTGACTGGTCTGGTGTTTTGGTACGGCATCGAAAAGCTCTTCATGCAAAGTATCGGTATAGATGCGTTGGGCGTTGGCGTGGCAACGGCATTTATATCGGTATTCAATCTGGTCTTTGATATACCTGCGGGCATTCTTGCAGATAAGTGGCATCGCAAGGGCATGCTGGTCGTCTCGGCCGCCGCGTTAATAGTGACGGCAATTATACTGGGTACGAGCCATAGCTTAGTCCAGTACATTATTGGGTATGCCTTTTACGGTATTAATATTGTTGCCACAAGCGGGACATATCAGGCAATTATATATGATAGCTTACGCGAGGAAGGTTTGGATAAAAGCTACAGCAAGGTCATGGGTCGCGCCCACGCCTTATTTCTGGTCGGGGCAGGGGTTGCTAATATTATCAGCGGATTTATCGCTCATTATATGGGTTATCGGGCGACCTTTTTTGTGACTATCGCGTCGTGCGTACTTAACATCGTCGTGATTTTGACCATCAAGGAACCATCCTATCACAAACCCGAGAAGAAGGAGGGCGTCATAGGCCAGCTGGGTGCCGTTTCGAAGGCGCTCGTCGGCGTAAGCATGTTGCGAGGACTAGCGATTGTGATGAGTATTCTGTCGGTCGTGGAAGTGTTCAAGATTGATTTTGGGCAGCTGTATATGCTGCACTATGTTTCGCAGCCACAGTATATTGGGCTTTTGTGGGCGGCGTTTGCCTTTACGTGGGCGCTAGGGAGTGCGGTGGCTCATAAATTGCGTGCGCATATTACGCTGCTCGTTATTGCCTGTACGCTGCCATTGGTGTGCATGGCCTTTATCGATACGTGGTTTAGCCTGGTGCTTTTTATGGTGCAGGCAACCGCTGCTGCGGCCTTGTTCAACCAGGTGGAAACTCGTATCCAAGATAGCACGCCTTCGTTTATTCGGGCGTCGGTGCTATCGGTGTTGTCAGCCGTCGGGAGGTTGGTTTCTATACCGGCCAGCTTTGTATTGGGCTGGCTATTTATGGCATATGGTGCGTATACGGCGCTGCGTTTTGTGGCATTTGTCGCGACCGTTGTGATGGCTTATTGGTTATGGGCCAGTTGGGATATGACAAAGCGCGCAAAAGGATAATGTTACCTGTAGGTCGTACTAGCCAACGGTCGTTGACAATATGATTTGCTTGGCCTGCTGGTAGTAGCTGGACTTGAAGAAGTTAAGCGCCTCGCCTTTAGTGCTATACGCCTGCTCCGCCTCACTGGGCACTAAGCCAAAGCTGCGACAGCCAAACTGCAAAAGAGCCTTCTTGGGGCTGGCGGGATCATATACAAACCAGTTATCAGTTATAGGATGGCATGCAAGGTAGTCCTTAACGGAGAATCGTCCGATTGGTTTGGCCTGGTGTACCGAGACAAGCCCGCCGCTGGCGATAAACTTGGTCTGGTCGTAGGCTGGGCTGGCGATAGTCTCGCAGTAATAGACTATTTGGGCAAGGCCTTTTAGCTTGACTGGCGTCGTTGACACAATGTCCACGAGTTTTACGGCCTCATTACAAACACTCGGCATCGGAACCGCGCCGACGAAGAACCATAGGCCGATGGGCGAACCTAGGTCGGTTTGCCATCCATTCACGCCAAGGTAGCCGAACTCGTAATTGACCGGTTGGTTGTCGATGTGGTCCCACACGTTGATGCCCTCATACCAGCCTTTTGGGTAGGTGAAGCTGATGTCGCGAACGGTCGCGTGGTAGGTGTTGTATAACCAGATTGGCGGGTTGAAATGTTCGGGGATGAGTTTTGTTTGGTTAGCCCAGTTGAAGGGAAAGTTTTTGTTATTCATATGGTTTATAGTGTCACAGGCCGATTGCGCAGTGCAAGCGGTTCCAGCTTTCATATTGCCAAAATGGACGATAAGGGACGAGTCAATGCGAATGATTTGTCGCAGAAATTGCTATGCACAAAATCAGCACAAGTCTATATGCTAGAGGTATGAGCGATGTTCTTAATCCACCGACGCAGCTTCATGAGGAGTTGCTTAGTTTTGTTCGAGATGGCGCACCCTCAACCAAGCTAATCCAACATTCGGCTAGTAAAACCAGCGATGAGAGCATGGAGGCGCGACGCATTGCTTCGGGCAAGCGCGTGACTGGCGCCAAAGCGCTGCTCGTCAAGATTGATATTCGCGAGAGCCCTGATGCCTTTGCGGTCATTGTGCTGCCCGGGTCTAGCAAACTTGATTCCAAGGTGCTGAAACGAGAGCTTCGCGAGCGGATACGTGGCGCGCGGAGTTTTCGATTTGCGACGACCGACGAAATGGCCGCAAAAGCGCGTGGCATTCAGCCCGGCAGGATGCCGCCCTTTGGCCGCCCAATCTTCCCCGACATTGATTTTTTGTACGTCGATAGCGCCTTGCTGGACCACGCACAGATTGGCTTTAACGCGGCAGATTTCGAGCGATCTATCATCATGGATACGCAGGACTATGTACGATTGGTAACTCACGACGGCATCTTTGCATGCTCGACGGAGGGTCTATCGTGAGCTACCTCCGCGCGGTTACGCCGCTGAATATTGCGGAGGAGAAAGAGAAATTCTTTGCCACCAGCAATTACTCGCCGCAGTTTATATATGCCTGGGACGAAGAATCGATGCAGGCTTACAAGAAAGCTGCGCCGCGTATGTCCCGGCTGTTTGATGCGCTGGTGAATCAAGATACGGCAGCGATGCTGAACGAGGCAAGCACGTTGTTCGACGTGGCATTCAGACCTCAGGACAGAATCCTTGCGGAGGCGCTCACCAAAGATACTCCGCCAACCACAAATGGCACTGCGGCAGAGTTTGCTACGGCGATAGAGCGCAAGCTGGCGGAATTTGGGATCGACTATCGAGTAGAAGTTGTTGACCGGCATGGTTTCCAGTGCCGTCCAGACCACAAGGTACGGGTTGCTCGCGTCAGCAAATACCTGCATTTTCAATTTCTATCCGTCGAAGGCGCGGCAAAGCACGAGCTGGTGCACATTATCAGGGCTGTCAACGGAAAACATAACGGTATAGTACCAGCGCCGGATTATTTGCCAGCAGAGGAGGGGCTTGCGTCTTTGATGCAAGATGACCTATTTGCGCAGCCGTCCGGCTCGGCATATCAGCATGCGCTTGAGTACCTGGCTGCCGATCTCAGCAGGACGGCTGGATTTCGCGATGTATATGACTTTCTGATAGAGCACGGATGTGACCCTCAAAATGCCTGGCTGCGAGGTATACGGCAAAAGTTTGGGGTTCGCGACACCTCGCAGCCAGGCGGGCTTGTCAAATCGGGCATGTATTTTTATCATGAACAGCTACTCCGCGAGTTGCCGCAGGACCAACTGCTGAGATTATTCGTTGGCAAGATACCTCAATCCGCTCTCCAGAATTATCCACGGTACGAGGGTGTAGTCCCTCGCGAGCAGTTGCTGACGCTGCTTGGATAGGTCAAGGGCGCAGGAGCCGAGGCCGTGTATCGAATCTATGTAAGGCTCACTACTACTTTGCCGCGAGGATGCGCGTTTTTCTGGTAGTCGAATGCCTGGCCAACTTGCTCAAAAGGGAACGTTTTGGCTACTTGGACCTGTACGATCCCTTCGTCCATTAGCTTGCCAAGGCCTGCGAACGACTCGGGTGTTGCGCTTTCACTCTGCTCGAGGAATCTTACATTATATTCCTGCGCGAGCTCAGGATGGCGTTCCCATAGCATGGTCGTGATCTTGCCGCCCGGTTTTAAGACTTCGAATGATTTTGCAAAGGTTTCGCCGCCAATGGTGTCGAAGACGGCGTCGTAATCATGTAGCATTTTGCTAAAGTCTTGCTTTTGGTAGTCGACGACGACTTCGGCGCCGAGGCCCTTGACGTAAGCTTCGTCCTTCTCGCGAACAGTTGTGGCGACGTGTGCGCCCAGGTGTTTGGCGATCTGCAGGGCAAAGGTACCAATGCCGCCAGCGCCGCCGTGGATGAGGACCTTTTGGCCGGCTGCGATCTGTAACACCTCAACCAGCACATGCCATGCGCGCAGGCCGGCCATCGGTACGGCAGCAGCCTGTTCAAAGCTCAGCATCGTTGGTTTTTTCCAGACGAATGATGCATTGGCGGCCGTTATTTCGGCGAGCGAGCCGGAGCCGTTACGGTTGTAGCCAGCCATGCCGTACACTTCGTCGCCTTCGGCAAGGTGTTTGACCTCGACACCTACTTTCTTGACGATGCCAGCAAAGTCACTGCCCGGCGTGAATGGGAACGGCAGTTGCATGAAGCGGCTCAGCTCTCCCTCGGTCATTTTCCAGTCAATGGGGTTGAGCGCGGCCGCTTTGACATCGACTAGGACGAAGCCGGGCTTGAGCTGTGGCTCGCTGGCATCCTGGTTAATCTGAATGTCCTTGGCGGAAATGTAATCGGTAATTTGTGCTGCTTTCATAATGTGCTCCTAGGTGTTATTATTGTTTTGATACATAAAGTATCTTTACACATCTAACGATATATATCGAGAATTCATATGTCAAGAACGAAAACAATTACAGACATTCAAGCCGACCTACAAGCGTTTAGTACCTATGTATATCTGTTTCAGCAGCGCGTAGCCGAGGCGATGAAGCTGCATCCAACCGATTTTCACAGTATTCATCTGCTGAGCAAGCATGGCTCTTTGACCGCAGGGCAACTTGCAGCACGTTTGCAGCTGACAAGCGGCGCGACGACAGCGGTCATCGATCGGCTGGTTGGGCTGGGATTGGCAGAACGAGTAAGCAGCGATATCGATCGGCGAAGCACGGTTGTCCGGTTGCGGCCTGATGGTATTCAGAAAATGCAGCGCGAATACGCATCGGTCAACCAGCAACTAGGTGATAGTCTGGGCGAATTCTCTGAGGCCGAATTGGGCGTTATCCATCGCTTTTTGCAGGCGATGACCGGCATCTCGTAGGCTACGCGGCGGGTTGTGACGGCTTAATGTTGAGGTTGCTACTGAACAGGTTATGCGGATCGTACGCAGCCTTGGCGCTTGCCAGCTGGGATAGAGTAGATGACGGGTACACCGCCTGAACACTGGCCTCGCTGGTATCGGTGAGGAAGTTGGCGTACACGCCAGTCTCGTATTCGCTGAAGAGGCTCCATGCCCCCTGTGCAGCTGCGGTGGCTTGCTCGTCGGGCATAGTCGGTAGTTTTGCGACAGTCACGATAATAAGCGCGCCGCTGCTCCGGTGCGCAAAGGCTGTTGCATCAGGGCTAATGCGTGCCATGGCCCCTCCCAGGCTGCGGATTTGGAATGCCGGAGCACCTGGTTTGCCGCTATTTTCAGCAATAAGTGCCGAAAGGTTACTATCAACTTCGTTCACAAAGATGCCGCGTGTCAGCAGCCGGAATGTTGGTGGTTTGGGTGGTGCATCGTGCAGGCGACTGGCATAGGGGATCTTCTGGATAGTTTTGGATTGAACAGCCCCCAGCTCCAGAAGGGGTTGCAATGCCTCGGTCGCCGCGGCCTCGTCGTCGCCAGCATAGCAGGCTTCTACCTTGAACTGTGGCGGCGCGCCGTTTGGGCCACCGCCAGTTATCTCGACAATTGACGAGATTTCTTCGGGCGCGCTACGCATGTAGTCTGCCCAGCCTTGCAGAAGCGTGGCGGTATCGGCGACGTCGTAGGCGGCCGTGGTGCTTACGATGTTAGCGATTGGAACGGCGCGAAAATCAAACGAGACAGCAACGCCAAAATTGCCGCCACCGCCGCGAATCGCCCAGAATAAATCAGGATTTTCATCGTTGCTTGCCCGCACGATACGCCCGTTGGCAAGGACGATTGACGCTGCGACCAGATTGTCGAGTGCGAGTCCGTACTTGCGCACCATCCAGCCGATGCCGCCACCGAGCGTCAGGCCACCGACGCCAACTTGCTTGGTATCGCCAGACGAGATAGCCAGTCCGTACTGGGCTAGCTCCTGTGCGACGTTGCCCCACAGTGCACCACCACCGATGCGCACGATGCGCTGCTCGGCGCTTAGAACCTCGACAGTGTCTAGCGGCGTCAAGTCTATAACCAGGCCGCCCATCATCGTCCCGAGCCCGTTCAGGTTGTGACCGCCACTGCGAACGGTGAATGGTACCTGCGAGTCCCGAACAAATGAAATCGCTGCAACCACATCCTCAGCGCTCTGACACCTTGCAATCGCCGACGGGCTTCCTGTTTGGTTGAACACATTTTGTCGTTTCTCGTAGTCTCGACTTTTGGGCGTGATAACTTCGCCCATGAATTGCTCGCGTAGCCTACCTAATTGTTGCTCGTTCATTTATGCATCCCTTTTGTGTATATCGATTAGTTGCTTTAGGATCGTGGACAGCTCGGTGATGTCGGTCTGGTCTGGCAGCGCGCCAAAGAACGATTGGTATGCCTCTGCAATAAGCCCTTGGGCTTGGTGGGCTGTATTTTTGCCCTGAGTCGTTAACGTCACTGCATAGGCGCGTTTGTCGGTTGGGTCCTGGCGGCGCGTAACGTATCCCTTACGCTCAAGAGTGCGAAGTGCTGTTGACGTCGTCATGAGGTCCACGCCTGTCGCGTGAGCAAGCGTTGTCTGGGTAGCTGGCTCTCGGCGCATATGAAAGTAGAGCACGTAGCACAGAATAGCGCCGTTCGTGCTAGATAGCCCGAGGTTGGCGAGTGTTTCGTTCAGGCACTGCTGCCATAACTTTGAGGCATGCCACAGTAGCACGCCCGGAAGGTTTCGAGCTTCTTCGAAGTTGGCAAGTGAGGGACCGTTCATAATTATTAAGTATACTTAATATATTTCATTTGCCAATAGTTCTCGCGTGCTAGCGCTGTCGGCCAGGGAGCTACTATATGCGACAAAGCCGCACCAGTACTCGCGGATTTCAGGAGGGAAGCAGCTTACTCCAAAATTGAGAATCAGACTGGCTAAGATTGAACTGATGGGCAATATTGCTGCGCACAGTTGCCGTGTCGAACTTTCGGAGTGGCTCGCGATTGACAAGGTAATCTTCGAGATCGCGATACACCTTGACGAGCTTAGCTTCATCGCTGGCGGTTAACTGTTCGTCTGGGGCTAGTCGTGATGTAACTACTCTCAATGTATCGAGGGTAGAATCAATTTCGCTTGCATTTGACGCGAGCGAAGCCGTGTATAGAACAACATCGATGATTGTTACCTTGCGGTGCAGTTGGCTAACAGACTGACCGTAGCTGCCAACCGTATTGAAAGCGTACCCTGCTCCCATAGAAAACAAGCCTACTAACACAAGCGGCGTAATGATCGGTACCGGCAGCCATGATAAAAGAGCTGGATCTATCATATTACTCGTAAATAGGAAGCTCAGCGACACTACGGCGCTAAGCTGGGCGGCAATAAACCAGCCCGTTGCTGCGGCATAGGCGCTGCTTGTTGTTCGGCGAATAAGAATCATGATCGACGATGTAAACAGAAGGATGCCTATGCTAACGACATAGAGCGACTGCGAGAATTTGAAGGCACCATCAGGTATATATGTAGGAAAATGCGGCAGTAGTGTGCTGAGCCCCGCAAGCAGTATAGTCATGGCGATAACCACCGGCCACGAGAGCAATTTTGGCTCGATCGAGAGCAGTTTGGCGAATCGTTTTACTCCCCACAGGATCAATAGATCGGCCGCAATCGCAATGAAGCTCGGCAGTAGATAGGCTGCCGGATTAGTGACTGCCATATACGTCAGGATTGGATAGATGAACTGCGAGATGCCCAGCGTTACCATGCCGACGCATATCATGATGTCTGCTCTGCGAAGCTCCATCTTGAAATTAGATAAACTTAAGATAAAAAGCAGCGCCGCGGCGAAGTGAGTAAGCCCAATGAGCAACGTCGCGACCAGCTGTTGATGAAAACCGCTGCTAGCGCTTGGTGGTACTGGCGAGGGCAGAAGAAGTGATGCCGCGCTCAAGATTACTATTATTGCTACCACAATGCCAGTAATGATGTTGACTTTACGCATAGCCCCCCTTAAAGATATAAGTACTTATGCTTAGTGTAGCATCTTTGGTTTGGGCAACACATTTGTTGCATTATTATGGTGCATTGCGCACAGACGGGCTTGTTACCTAACGGGATCAGTGCTACATTATCTTGCGGCTTAGTTTTCGAAAGAAGGCTAGCAATCCCGCTTTTCCCCAGCGACCCAAGATGGGAGGCGTTCGTGCCTAAATGGGCGATATACGCTCTGATCTGTGCTGCATTGACGGCTGCGCACAGACCTCTGATTCAGTGGATCAAGCAATGGACCAAGGAACAAAAAGATCAAAAATCGGACCAGCCAGTAGCGCGACAGCTCGATAATTTCGTGCTTATTAGCGCGACTTTCTCGGGCATCGTACTCGGCGTTACGATGGTCATCATGTTCGCAATCTATGGCGTGCCGAATGTGGGCATCACGTTCTGGCTATGGATTGTGCTTGCGGGGTTGATCCAGTTCGTGGGATTGACCCAGGCGACGGCTGCGTTCGCAAACGGCGACCTTAGCCAACTAGTGCTGCTGAATGCACTGCTACCTGTGGTGCAAACTGTTCTGGGCTGGTTGCTGCGCCGTGAATGGCTTTCGGCTTGGCAGCTGGCTGGTATCTCGGTGGTCGCCATAGGCATGCTTCTTCGTCCGCGCGACCCGGCTTCGGAGCCGGAAGCTCAGGTCGACAGGACGACGGATGACCTCCCGGCGGGGTCATTGCTCGTTCGGATGTATCGGTGGACTCAAGCCTCGGCCAAGCGCCAATACGCCATCGCCCTTACGACGTGGCCGCTCTATGCATTTGCGTTGAAGCCAGCGTTGGCGTCGGTGCGCCCGCGGACGCCCGCGATGCCGTTCGTCGGCTCTAGCATGGTCATGGCGACAATGGCGGTGCTGGGAGCGATCCAGTGTCTCTATGTCCAGCGCAGGCTTGAGCGAAAGTCTGGAACGGCGCAGTCGCTCATGCAGACGGCAAAAATGGCGGCTCGGTTGGCCTGGCGGGACGTTGCCAACGCGACGAGTCTAGCGCTCTTTACCGTTGGTGCGGTTATCGTGGGGGCTCAGCAGTTCTGTGACCTTATGGCTTATGCGGCCGGTAAGGTCGCGGCGGTTGCGTCTATGATGGAGGCGTCCATCGTATTCAATATTCCCATGATGCTGATATTTCCGAAGCTGGAGCAGCTCCTGAGGCGCTTCTTGGGCTCTCGATGGACGGTCGAGCTTATATCGGAATCGGGTAGAATGACGCCCCGTTCCGGTGCAGCAGCGGTGATAGTGATGGCAGGCGCCATGATGATCGGAGGGTTCGGAAAATAATGCGTGGTGCCAGCTGGCGGTCCTCGGGCATTGGCTTTTTGGGCTGCCAGCTGGCTTTTTACAACTTTGCTCAGGCCGAGGATATATTGCAAAGAGCCGATTTTTATACTATAATCTATTCGTCAATCTATCGGCTACCAACCCTCGGGATACAACATGACAGTCGACGCGCACGGTAAGGCCATCGATGTCGGATGCATCGTCCATACTGTGGCAAGGCCAAGGTTCGCTTGGATGCGTGACGTGCCATTCCTGGTGACAAGTCTGCGGTTCGGGACCGATACCAGCTGCATCGAAGGCTTCGCGCTCGTGGACGAACCTGTTTGGTCCTCCAGCCTCAAACCTGGCGAGGTCGAGGTTGTGGGGAGTATAGAACTACCCGCGCAAGGCACCGCTGGCTGGGCAAAGAGGTCGAATGGCTACGTCATTCCGTCTCGGACTCTCGAGCTGGCGCATATCGCAACAACGGTCTAGCGCCGATGATTGTCGCTCCGGTGCTGGTCATGACTGGCACCGGGGATGACCCTTGGATATAGATCATAAAATGCTTGCTGGCTGTGGCAAGATCTTATTAAATATGCTACTTACGTGTACTTTCAGAGGTTGCAAAGTAGTCCAACAATCGTTTGCCATCATTCCTTTTGTCTTGGTCACGTGTATTGTGCTACAAACGGGGTTATATGTTTAAGAAGACGAGTTTGGATTAGATCTAAACAAAAGTGAAGCCCCGCACGCGGGCCCCCACCTTTGCAGATGGCGCCGCGAACGTGCGGGGCGGCCTGATATCAGGCGTGTAGCGATGTTCTGACTACGGGCGTCCAGCCCAGCGCCAGAAGACGCAGGATGGTGTTGGCGTAGCCCTTGCGGACCCAGGTCCGATCCCAGGGCTCATTCGAATCGTCCAGTGCCAGTCTGATCTCGTCATGGGTCAAGCGGCGCGGTGGAATCGGCAGCTGGTTGTTGATCTGCTCACGCGCATGGGTTTGACCTTTCTGAAAATAGGAAAGGACGAACAATCACGCATGATTTTGCTACGCATGACAACCCACGCCTGAATGTCCAGGCCCTTGCCGGGCGAGCAGGCTAATACGTGGTCGTCGTCGGGGAGCACGGAACAGTCGACCAGACCAGTAGACTTTTCGCAACGTCTGGGGGGGTCCGCAAAAGACCACGAAGTCATGCGGCATTCGTTGGCGGGTAGGCGTTGGACCGAAATTCGGGTCGTCTCCTACTACGAGCAGTTTCTCGTCAAGGTCGGAGTGTCACCCTCCACTCTTTGGGTCTCGATGGCATATGAACTGCCCAAGGGTTCAACTGCCCACCCATCCTTCCCGTCCGGCACGAGGATCGTTCCTATCGAGTCGCGCGGCATCGCGGTGATCTCGAGGGAGGTGGCTCTGCCTACCGTCCCCAAGGAGTCGATCTACGAGGCGGTGCCGCCTTGCAGCGATAACCGTTGCGGGTGTGGGTTTGCATTCGACGAACTGGGCAACTTTGCCTTTGTCGTCTAGCCCAAGGGCGCGCTTTTCAGAAACGGTCATGACCTTTCCGCGGACCTGTCGCAGGGCGTTGTGCCGTTCCTGAAAGTTCCTGTGAGCAGCGTGCAGTGTAGCTGCTCACAGGAACTGTTTTAGAATTACCCAGGGTTCATTATGTGTAGATCCAGCCTGGTATAGTTATAGTATGCGAAAAATTATCATTCAAGAATTTATTACACTCGACGGAGTCATGCAGGCACCGGGTGGACCAGAGGAAGACGCAACGAGTAGCTTCAAATATGGGGGCTGGACGGCGCCGTATTTTCGCGAAGCAGATGACGCGGCTGCCGAGTTCATGCAAAAATGGATGGAATCCACTGATATTTTGCTGGGTCGAACAACGTATGAAATTTTTGCCGACTATTGGCCCACGCACGCCGACATGTGGCCGGGTATTAACGATGTCACAAAATATGTCGTTTCTGATGTACCTATGGAACTTACGTGGCAAAATTCGGAGCTAATCACGGGCGATGATATCGTAGGGAGGCTCAAAAAGCTGAAGGATTCAGAGGGCTCTGCTATCAAAGTTCATGGGAGCAGTAAAGTAGCCCAGACTCTGCTTCAGAATGGTCTGGTTGACGAGCTATGTCTCATGACGTTCCCAGTCGTACTGGGCGCTGGCAAGCGTTTGTTCGCTGAGGACTCAGCCCCGGCGGCATTTGCGATGACAGACAGCGTGGTGACGCCACAAGGCGTGATTTGTGCGTACTATAAACGAGCTGGAGAAGTGAAGACTGGCACGGTTGGGGCTTAGGGCTTTAGAGCCCCAATCTAAAGGCTCAAAATAAGCCGTCGGTATTGGGTGATTCTGCAGGTATAGATTGAGTAAAATCCCACAGCTCAACAATTTTTTCGTTCTCAAACCGGAATAAATGGACGATAGCAAACCCGAGGTCGCCTGGCTTTAAGACAACATGCGAGTGTATAGCGACCATGTCATTCTCGCCCAGAGCGTGCTTAACGTCGGACTTTTTCTCGGGGAATTGGTTGTAATTTTGCTTCATAGCCGCCTTAAGCGCATCAAACCCGGCGGCAAAGTAAGGACTATGGTGTTTGCCCGTTGGCGAAGCGAACTGGTCATAGGCTTCGTCGATCTTTCCTGTTGATATCAGTTTCAGGAATTGGATTGCGTGCGCTTTGTTGGGATTCTCATGCATGCTATCAAGTATAGCAACGCAGGTGTCCGTCGCAAAGGAGTGGCCTGGGAGTTTTTTGGAGGGCGCACTTTGCATGCCCGCGCTCCATGAGCGAGCGGCCTAATAAACTGTCGAACGGTAGAACGCATACCCCGCCCTAAGAATCAGAGCGCAGGAAATAGTGCCGATAATTTGGCCAGTGAGGAAGACGGGTACTAATTGAGGCGTAGGGTAGTAGAAAAGTAGCACAAAGTAGGTGTAAAAATAAGCGATGACTATACTTGTGAACGCGAGGGCGTGCCGAAAGGCATGAGCCGCTTTGCTATAGATAACAGTTGTGGTTCGAGCGATTTTGGCAATCAGGAGGGCAGCGATAACAAAGCCGACGATCGTCCACCCCTGCAAAATAAGATTGATCTTTGGAACAAGGGGCTGATCGGGTACGGTTAGCACGAGAGCGAGGCTTAGGACTGTGGATACTACGACCGCGAGCCCAACGTTTTTGGCGCTCAATAGTCGGCTCTGTATGCCAGTTTGTCTGGCGTACATGCGAATTCCGGTATACAAAAAGTAAACGGCTGCTATAGAAAGCAAGCCTACTGTCGTGCCAATATATGCGGTGTCGCTCGGTCTTAGGGCGATCAGCAAGATTGGGACAGCAATTTGCGAAGAAGCGGTGAGTGCAAACCCCAAACCAATGCGGCTATAAGCCCTTTGTACGCTGCTCGTGAAGCCTCCTAAATTGGTGAGGAAGAAATACGTACCGCCGAGTGATAACATCGAGTTGAGCGTAGAAGCGATCAATGCGCTCTTGGCATCCTGCGTTGGGGTGGGTATGAGTGTGGATAGGCCGGTCACCAGGACAACAACCGCCAAGATACCCAGGAAACGCAAGGGCAAGCCTTTTGAGGTCGCAAAGTGTTCTTCCGTTCGAATCCGTAAGGACTCTGGAGTGAACGCGGCCACTTCTTCTTTTGTTATCAGATAGTCCTCTAGCTGGTCCTTGACGCCGTGCAGAACCTCGACATCCTGGGGCGAAAATTGGGCAGCTTGTTTCTTGGCGGTCAACACACGCACCGGATCCATAAACATAGAGACTTTTGAGGGCTGGCTAACCAGTGAAACCAAATACATAACCACGTCTAGCAGGCGTCCTCCGTTGTCCGCTTGAACAGAATTGCCATCGTTGTTTAGCATAAGTATTATTGTACACCACAAGCGTCGCAAGACCGGAAAACGCTCGGATAGTCTCCGAGCGTTTTCGATAACCTGGCAATTCCTATTTTTGGAAAGAAGGATCCATCTCGGGGATGGCTTGCTCCTCGAGGACGATTATTTCGCAGTCGCCCTTGACGTTCGTCAGAGCCTCATCGAGCCCGTCCGTCCAGTGCAGGTGATGGTGATCTTTTACCATCTCTAGCACCTCATCCATGCTGTTGGCTTGCACGATGGTCATGCCAATAATCTTGCTGTCACTTTTGGTGATGCCATCCTTGGTAACCCTCATGGCATTGCCGAGGGGCTTGCCGGCGTCAACAAGCGCTGGCCCAATCTTGTTGAACCATTCTCCCCAAAGCTTCATACCCTTCATGGCTTCCTCTGGTGTAGCGTGTGCAAACCTTTCGGCAACTTCTAGTGGTGCAAGATATAAAATAATGTATCGTTTCATGAGATTACTCCATAATGTTTTGTTTACTTAATGTGGGGCTGAGCTATCTTAATATTTTTATCGTTAATCTCCCTTATGCTTCATGTCATCTTCGAGGACCCGCGCGATAGCTTCGAGCGCGCTGGTTGTTTTTGCCAATTGCGCCGAATCTATCTTGGCCATGATTCCTCCGGACCATTCGACTTGCCGAGCGTATATTACGGTAAGCACCTCAAAACCTTTTGGCGTTATCTCTAGTAGTTTTGTGCGCTGATCCGTTGGGTGGTCCTTGTACATAATGAGCCCTTCCCTCACGAGCGCGTTAGCAAGCCGTTGTACCCCTTGCCGGGCGTGATTCATATCGCGAGCCATGTCTGCGACTGTCTGTGATGCGAGCGCAAGACGACCAAGCACTTGCCACCGAGCGCTGGTTTGGCCTGTAGGCTTGGCTATGTTTTCACCTGTGCGCATCAGTAGGTCGTTAACTGCAAAGATGTTAACGGCGAATTGGCTCCAGGCGTCATCGGGCATTCTTGTCGATTTCATATGTGGGCAGTGTATCGTATTGACAACATGTTGTCAATCAATATATATCCTGCGTATGTGGAGATACAACTTGGTTAAGGGCTTGGTGTCGCAGAGGGAGCCAAAATTTCGGGGCTATTTGCAATTAGTAGATGGATAGCAGAGAATGAAGACAAGAATGTAATAAGTGGGGTGGGATAAGAATGATTCGAATGCCAAGTGTAGTAAAAGTAGGCGCTGTTATTGTATTTGGTATTGCCTTGGCGGCGGTGCCCATTCGGCACGCCGAGGCTGCCACGACGGTCTTTAGCGGCAAGGTAACGGACGCTACTACCGCTGTGGTTGTGGGGGCGAACCTGACATTCACCGACACTACCCATCCAGGCACGCCGGTTACGGCCAGTACCGATTCCAGCGGCAACTACAGTGCTTCATTGACGTCGCTAGATTATTATACGATTCAGGTTGATCCGCCCAGTGGCAGCGGCTTGGTAACCACGACGTATTACCAATACCAGGTAGCAGGTGCCAGCGCTTCTCTGAATGTGACGCTGCGGACCAGTACAAATGCTGTGAGCGGCACGGTGCAAGATAAGAACGGTGTGCTCCTGCCGAACGAAACCGTACGAATCAAAGACGGTAAGGGTATTTTAGCTACGACAACAACAGATGCTAGTGGTGCGTACTCGTTGACTGCGCCGAGCTATGGTGACTATTTGCTAGAAACAACTGGCACCAAGACCGTCTCGTCGGCCGTTGTGCCTAGTAACTTTATCTGGAACGTGCAGCTGAATCTGACGAGCAATGTCACAGCCACTGTAGCCGTCCAGGCTGTTAATGTGACGGTTTCGGTGCGGGACACGAACGGGAGTATACCGGTAGGCTTGATAACGGCTAACCCAAGCGGCACTACTAATCGCACGACCGGAAATTTTACCTTCCCGGCGGGCAGTGGTTTTACAACGTATAACGGGACTTCCGGGGGGACGACCACGACCGCGGATGTGAACGGTAACGTAACATTCACGTATCTTGCAAATTCGACATACCTTGCGACTGCGAGCGGGGCGAGCATTGAAGGGTATGGCTCGGCGAATACCGGCACCCAAAGCCTCGGCACTAGCGACACTGCTATTACCATTTATGTCCCGGTCAATCGCCACACCGTAAGCGGCACGATAACCAGCGTGCAATCTTCTAATGGTATAACCTATGCGGGTTCTGGCGTAGAAGTCAGCCTTTCTAATTTGACGAATGGCTGGGCCAAAACGGTCACCACGGATAGCTTTGGCAATTACTCAATAACGGCGGGCACAACCACCATGACCGGCGCATCGTATCGTCTTGGCTTGCACAGCACCAGCGTAGGCAATGCCCAGATGGTTCCGGTGCCCGGTACGTTCAACGGCTATACCGATATTGACCTCAGTAGTGACCGAACCGGTAACGTTGCGATACCTTTCGATACGCTGTTCTTCACGGCCCAGGACAACTTGGGCCAGGGCATTCACATGCCGTTCAAAATCTCCATTACATCCAGCGGAACCACAACGTTGCCATCTCCGTTTACTGGTGCCGGGTCGCTCATGGCCACAGGATACACCAACGTCTTCACCGATAGTGGCAGCGGCGTAAATTATTATCGCCCCGTTTTGCATGGCAGGACATATGCAGCTGTCGGCGGTGGCATGACAGGGACAGTATTTGGCACAAACACGGTCACCGGCATTACAGCTACGGGCGGCAATACAGCTTTCGTAATCCCCAACAACATGGGCACACCCAGTAGTTTGAGTGGGGTAACCCCGACAAGTAGCTCCCCAGCACTTACCTGGAGCTATTCGGCCAGCGGCATATACGCCGCCGCGTCGTACGAGATTTATCGTGACGGCACGCTTGTCGGCACTAGCACCACCCCGAGCTTCACCGACAGTTCCGTAACCAGTGCAGGCACGTACTCTTACCGAGTTGCTGCAGTTAACTCGCAGGGCACAGTCGGCCCAGAGTCAACGGCGTTCAATGTTAGCTACACACCGTAGCACCTTGCTATCGACTCAACTGCAAGCGCATGGGTTGTGACACAAGATGAGGTAGACAGCTGACTACGTAAGTGCTGCCCACAGTGTATTTGCGTACGATACCATCGAGGACATCGTCACTGACCCGGCAGAGATGATAAACCGTTCATTCAAGCCTGCAGCTAATGTTTAAGGAGGGCTTAGTGAGCAGAAAGATCTTTAAGGAATGAGCTGATGCCGTCTGCCAATTCGTTAGGGTGGCTGATCATAGAAAGGTGGCCGCCAGCAATATCGGTGATAGTTACGCCAGGGAGCAACTGAGCCATGCTAGATTGTTGTTGGGGTGGAACTTGTTTGTCGTTGAGTGTGCGAACATATGCGTATTTCGCAGAGGGGAGGCTATTGGACGAAGTATTGTCCAGATATAACCTACGAGGTTCCGGTGTAAACGCCTTAATAATTGCGTCGGACTGTGCATCGGTAAGGTCACTGCAGAGTGTTTTTCGGATTGCGGAAGCGGGCGGTTTGGTTCCTGCCAGTTTAAGAATTGTTGGCATGAGGAGTCGCTGCGGAAACGGCAATGTGGAGATGAAGGATTTACCCGGTGCTGGAACGGTGGCGCTCACCGCCATGAAACCGACGAGCTTATCTCCCAGCTTTCGTGCTAGCTCTACGCCTATTACCCCGCCCAATGAGTGAGCTACAAGAACGTATTGCGTTGTTTGGATAGCGTCTAATTGAGCCAGGCTCTCTTCGACAGTGCTTTCTAAACTTGTCGTATCATTCCGCGAATATGCGAGCACGGCATCTTGCATACTGACTCTGGCTCGCACGCCATCCCAAATAGCCGGGCTTAAGCCCGCTCCACTAATATAAATAATTGCAGTCTGGGAGTATGGAGGGGTGCTCATATCGTAAGTATAACAAAGCCGGCCACTTCATGATAAATTTGGCTGCTGTCATGGCTCAAAGTCCGTTTTCCGAAGGCTGATTCAGTGCAGCATTGTCGTGGGTAGCATATTATGGTATTGTATAGGCGGCAATTTCAACCCTAGGGAGTAACGTGAGAATCACACTGGAGCGTGTCACGCCTCGAGGTAGCCGCCTCCTCGATGTCATCGTGGAGCAGCCACTGTACAAGGATGGGGGCTTCACTGCCGAGAGCGATCGGCTTTTGAGGGTGCTCTACACCCAGGGAGAAAGGAGCAGCCACAGCATCCACGGCAAAGAAAGGCGAATCAGTATCGGGTATGCCCGGATCCCTGAAGCCTTCCGGACTCTTACCGGCCTTCAGGCCGAGGTGGACCGATACGCCAACGTGCCAATGGAGCTACGCTTCGGCCAGGTTGAGCTCTGGGCGTATGGCCGCAACCCTCACGCACCACGCACGGTGGACGATATTGTGAGAGCACTCGAAGACGGCCATCAGGTTGAAGCTAGCATGTTCATGAGCAGCGCGAGCTTGCCATTCATCAGCCGGGACGCTGTGCGCGTAGCAGAAGAACATGGCGGCATCGCCGCCTACGGCCCGTATACGCGGGGCAGCGGCCAACCCCAGGAGCGGCTCGGCAAGATCGGGCTCTGCTGGCGTTACTTTCCGGGTGGTGGCAGCAGGCCGGACCCCGAGAGGGACGCAGATGCCGTAAAGGCCATCGCGCGGCGCGTAATAATCTGAATCGAAAGATACAGATACGACGGGCACAAAGCGTCTTATCAGAGCTGCGCAGACAGTTCTGGCTAAGGCCTTATGCTCGTCAACAATACCCTGCCTACGGAGCGAGACTTATCTCTCGTTCTCGTAGGCAGGGCGTTTCATTTTAGAAGCAAAATGAGGTTATTCATTGGTGATATCGACTCTGGGGTTGGGTTTTGGTGCATGGCGAGCGGGAGCGGTAGCCCCGGAGGGTGCTCTGCCTTTTACAGCCTAAAAGTAGTACGCTATCTATATACATAGAAGCGGGGAGTACAATGTCAGAACTAGATGGACCACAAACTGAGTTGCTTGTCGAGGCCGATGACTTGTCGGAGCAGATAGATACGGCAGGCCTGGAACGGCTTGAGCTTGATTCGTTTCTTGGCGAAGAAGAGCTTAGGCTGCTTCGGGACCAACTATTTGAGCGTTCTATTGGCCTGCTCGAAGATCATCCTGATGCTCGTATCACCAGCTCGGAGTACTCTCCCGTCCTGACGGGTGAGCTTACGCTTAATCGGTCCTATGGCGAGGCGTTGTTCACGCAGTTTCATCTAGAGCCATATACCCAGATTACCCTTAGGATAGGGGAGGGGGACGATGCGCCGACGGTAACACTGGAGGCGGTTCAGCCGAACGGTAGCTGCCACAGTATCGGCATAGGCACGACCCAAGAGCTCGAGATAGAGACGATGGACATGACGTCGGGCGAAACGATAGACCATCGGCCTATGGTCGCCGATGCGATGTTTATGCAAGATATACTTGGCGCTTTCGAATCGACCCTCCCCAAAGCGGAAGCAGGGTAGCGCTTTAGGATATTTTACCTGGAGATCGATGCAGGACTGAACAATGAGACAAAATATGGTATAATAATTTATGTCGAGACGCTTGTACAAGTCCCTACTTGGAGGATGGAATGAGTCACCGGCTGATCGCAGAAGGTACG
This sequence comes from uncultured Candidatus Saccharibacteria bacterium, assembly GCA_965225085.1. Taxonomy (GTDB): domain Bacteria; phylum Patescibacteriota; class Saccharimonadia; order Saccharimonadales; family EFPC-124; genus CAZJVU01. The sequence continues at coordinate 94,567 of CBDDBE010000005.1, forward strand.
CACTACTCATACGAAGAGCTTACCGGAACCGGGATGATTCGAGATGGCGAACGCGTTGTAGCAACGTGGTTGCGTGGTCGCATCGCGCGCACGCCGTGTCTCAGGGTAATCAACAACAACGAGCATGATCTCGCACCGATCTATGAGCGTGTGCACCGGGGTGACTATCTTGAGTTGCAGTTTTTCGCCACGGACACTCGTCCGACCCCTCTTGAGTATTCCGACTACCACTAGTAACGAACGAGGGGCCACTAGTTATGCGACCTAAGGTGCGACCCTCACGGTTCGCTCTCAGACGAAATGCATAGCGAAATCATCCGACAATCCACTCCGCGCCATAACGAAGAGCATCTCACGTCCGTTGTGGTCGCGGGGTGTTCTTCATTTTGACTGGCTGGAGAGAGCATAACTTTGGAGCTTAATGATGCCGCATTTGATGTTAGCGAAATCCATGAGCTTCTTGACGAGGATAAAATTAACCGCGCTAAAACAGCATCCTAGCTGTGATTGGGTACTCTAGAAACTAGGCTTATTTCGTATATAACGCCAACGTACGCTTGCTATCGCGGGCTACCAATAGGGCGAAGACGAAAGAGATCAGCCCTGATAGGAGTAGCTGTAAAACATAGTTACCCCCCAAGAGAACACTGAAAAGGAATAAGACTCCCAAAAAGATCTTCACATACGAGAGGATGAAAAAGTAATAATCTAGATGTATCCACATGTAAATAAGGTAATGAGCACCTTCGCAGATCATGAGAATGCCGGGTAGGGCTTCGGGATTTGAATGGCGCAAGAAGATCATTATCGGGATAGCGGCCAGCTCCATAACGGGCGCAACAGCAGCAAGAACGGCATAGGGGCTCTTGATGAGCCACGCGGCATGCATGAGTTTACCTATAACGACGGCCGCGAATGGCACAAAAATACCTCCGTAGATAACATAGGATACCTTAGCCGAAGGCGCGATATAGCTAACAAAAGACCCCACAAGATAAAAGAGCGCGCCTGAGAGTAAGAACGGACTACCGGCTTTGGTTTCGCGAATAAACTTTTCAAGCTCTGGTTTTATGAGGCTGTGTGGATCGGTGACTTTGGGTATAAACGGTATACGCATGTACTAATTATACGACGTAATGGGTGAGTCTAGAAAGATACTGACCCCATACGGCAAGACATTACGGATATCCATGGGCTGCAGATGAGCCCGAAAGGCGTATACCTCTGTTGAGATTCTTGGACTACGGGGTGATTAGCTTCTCTCGGCGAAGTATGCACGCAGTTTCTCGGCAAACGGCAATCGCTCAGCTGCATCTGCAAAACGATTGTTGTCATTGTTTTTATACAGATTATCACCTCGATATCGCGGCAGGACTTGAACATGGAAATGCCATACATCTTGGCCGCCGGCTGGTTCGTTATGTTGACGAGTTGAAACCCCGTCGCATTCATATGTTTTTCGAATGGCCAGTGCAACCTTCTTTGCCGTTTTATAAGTCTCGACGAAATACTCTTCGGGAATGTCGTATATATTCTCAAAATGTTTATTTGGGACTACTAACACGCTACCAGGATTATGTATCCACCAACGTGGCGCGATTACTACAGTTGAAAATTCGTTTTTGTATACCACATCCTGCTGCTGTGTGTAGTTGTCACCATGTCCAGCAAGAAACACGCAGAATGGGCATGAGTATTCCTCGGGCTCGTGATGAAGCGGATTCAGCATATGATTATAATAACAGGCTGGAATTCGAAAAGAGATAAGGGCTTCAACTTTTTTGCTTACGTCTTAGTGATATGTTCTGGCCGATATAATATTGTTCGTGTCTTCCATGTGTCATTTACCCTTTAAGAGATCGCGCTAGCTCAGAATTGGAGTTGTTAGACGGGATGGCGGCTGTTATTTCGCTTTTGCGACAAAATCGCCAATAAGTAGCGACGGTTCATTGTAGTTAAGCGCGGTGCCATCTGGCCGGGTAACACTGCCGCCAGCTCCCACTAGCACGGCATGACCGGCTGCCACATCCCATAATTTTAGAGAGGCACCAATGCGTGGGTAGGCGTCAGCGTGGCCTTCGGCGATGCGGGTGAACTTTAGCTGCGACCCAATTTCGGTGACGCTCGTGTTAGGGTAATGATGCGCAATGTAAGCGTCGGTTTCTGGGCTAGGGTGTGTCAGGCTGCCAAGTACGGTGCCGGTTTTTTGTTCAGCGACGTGGATAGGTTGAGCGCCCTCACGGGTTACTTTGAAGCTACCGCCTGCTGCGCCGCCGTACCACATTTCGTTACGTGCTGGCGCCGAGAGGAGCCCAAAGGCTGGCACGCCATCTTTTATGAGTCCGATGCAAACGGTAAATTGACCGTTACGCTTAATAAATTCTTTGGTACCGTCCAAAGGATCAACAAGCCAGAATGCCTTGTGCCGTACCGTTTGCGCGTTGATGGCTGGGTCGCCCTCTTCGCTGACAACAGGAATCTGCGGGAACAATCGAGCGAGACCCCGAGTGATGATTTCATGCGCTGCAATGTCGGCTTGGGTGAGTGGGCTGGCATCCTCTTTGGCGGTGACTACGGCCGTGCCGGCGTTGTAGATGCGCATAATCGCATCGCTAGCGCTTGTGAGCATCGTAAGAAGTGCCGGTAGTCGAGAAGTGATATCCATCATAGGTAAAGTTTAGCATCGAATTATACAAAGAACACTAGTAGGCGCGGCTGACACATAGATCATGTATGCGTATAATTGCTGAGTGATCGCCCCGGCTCCGTAATTCGAAGCCGGGGCGCTTCTGATGCTCTCGGCGGAGCACTTACAGGCTATGCTTGGCCGGTCATCAGAAGTTCTGCGTGGGCTTTGGCGATGCCCTCGATGGTCTCCGGGTCTTGGAACCCCCACTGACCATTGGGATTGTTCTCGAGGAAGTACCATTCATCGTCGTGCCCCAGGATGAAATCCGCGTATCCGCAGGCAGTGCGGTAGTGGCGGACCAGAGCCACGAAGCGCTCCGCGATATCACGCGGGAAATCGTATGGCTCTACATCAAAGTGACCGGTATTGAAGGCCTCCCGATAGTCCCGCTTTCCCGTCGCAAGAGTGGCCGCCGCATCTCGATCGCCGACCTTGGTCGCGAAGACCTTGTTACCGATGACAGAGACCCTCACCTCGACCTTCGGCATGATGAGCTCCTGGAAGATGTGTGGATTGGCCACCAGCCCTCGGAAGTTCATCTCGCTCGCCGTACGAAGGGTGCTGTATTGATCGAGCCCCTCGGGTGCGCAGTGGGCCATTGCCTTCACAATGACTGTGCCGTGACGTTTGACAAACGCCTCGGCGCGCTTCGCATCAGAGGCGAAAATCGTTTCGGGGGTTCTAAGCCTCAGCATGTTGGCGACCTGCAGCTGTCGCGGCTTATGTTGCGCTCGCTTGACCGCATGCGGGTCAGAAACCCAGAATGGGCCATCACTCAGGTACTCCACCATGGCGTCGGCCTGGTGCTGTAGTGAGCTGAGCACATACTCGGTTTGCTCGGGCTGAACCTTTAGATCGCGCCAGAGCCAGCGAGGTACGCCATTTCTGTACCACACGGACAGGACTCTCGTGGGGTCGATCTCTTGATCCTTGTACGTGATGATCGGGGCGACGCGTCCTCGGACAAACTCGTACGCAATCCTGCACTCTGGACTGCCGAGGTTGATGATGATCGGCTCTCGATCCAGGTGGTCGCGCACGTGGGGGAAATGGGGGTCATCGTCTGCGCCGATGAAGACGATATCGTGACGATTCATCTAGGCTCCAAGTGTTGAACGAGCCCGTAACGCCGGTAGTTCTCCGGCGTTACGGGCTCTAGTGTGGGTGACCTCGGCCCTTAGCCGTTGCCGTTGTTTTCGGTTTGGGTCGTCTTGGCGACCCTGGCCTTGTCGAGCGGGGCGGCCGTCGTCAGCAAGCAGTTGTCGAAGCCGAACACGGGAGTCAGCTCCGTCTCGTTGAGGGCATCCAGCGTGGAGTCCATCTGTTTCTCCTTGGGAGATGGTTGCTCGTGGCGATTTGCCGACGTAGCATTCGTTAATCGTAATACGAGAGGAAAAAATATGCAATGTCATCACCGCATCTTCGTTTTACAACCAAAAGAGTTCGGGGTTCGGCTAGCTGGAGGGTTCCGGATGCGAGTTGTTCGTTGCCCTACTTGCCGCAAAATATCTGAAGCACCTTTCACGATCGGTTGTTTCGCATCGATAGGTATAGCGCCGTTTGCTATGTGCACCGGACGAGCTCCAGAGTATCGATAAGCTTTGCCTTTCGCAAAGTCGTTATCACGTCTGATTTATTCAGACGTTCGAGCATAGTGGCTACTCCATTTTCAACAAAGCCAGATTCCAATGCTGACGGATATTGCCCGTCCACACAAAAATACAAAATCGGCATCTTTGTTTTGCGCAATTAGCGTGTCTAAGAGTAATCGGGCGCTTTTTATTACCGTCCTTATCGGCGAAGTGGAAACACTTTTGTGACCCCATTGTCGAATGCAGCATATCCCGTGCTCGGTTAACTTGCGAGCCACCGTTGTTTTTACCGGAACTTGAGATTCCAGTAACGAAGAAGAATAATTTCATGGCTGGAGACAAAGAACTTATTCCAAACTTTTTCCAATCTCGATCCAGTCATGTCCAAACTTCCCGTTCGCCCATGGGCATATCGACTTTACCCACCATGAGCCAGGTTCTGATGCTTGGCCTTCGGGCGTCTCGTCTGTGTAAACAATGAGCTGGGTATTGTTGAAATATTTGTATGGCGCTTCAAAAAGATAAGCGAAGCGTGCCCCGAGGAAGTTCTCGCGGTGAGCGCGCATCGCATGCATGGCATCTCCATGATAGACCAATATTCGATTGGAGCGGGGATATAGGCTATTCAGCTCCTTAGTGATCACTTGATCCCAACTTTCATTGGCTCGTTTCTCAGTGAGATTATTATTAACGCTCCAATTGGTGCCTGGGAGCGACAATAGCTCCGCTGTTTTGATGGTGCGGTTAGAGGGAGAATGAAATCCATACTCAAATATTCGCGGAAACTCATCTCGAATATACTGGCCGGCAATAATAGCCTGTTGCACTCCTTCGCCGGTGAGTTGACCCGTCTCAGTTGATGCTTGGCCGTGACGTAGATGGATTTCGATCATATATCAGCCGTTCCGATTAATCTGTACTACTTGATAATAGAGGATTCTTGAAATGAATACTGATTTAGACGGCTTCAATAGCGAATTAAGACTTGGCAAACAAAAAGAGGCTTTAGATAGCCTCAATTTGACAAATGAAATAATTATTACTTGGCTGGG
>CBDDBE010000006.1:0-33674 GCA_965225085.1 uncultured Candidatus Saccharibacteria bacterium
AAACCGTCGTGCTGGCAACAGTACCGAGGGTTCGAATCCCTCCCTCTCCGCCAAGAGAAATAACCCAGCTTTGCCTGGGTTATTTCTCTTGTGGGGGTTTGAACCTTCGGGCGACGCGTTAGCGACGCAAGACCGAGGGTTCGTTCGCAAAAGCTCAGGCGGAGGAGTTTACTCCGAGCAGGAGCTGCGGCGGGCGTCTAGTCCTTCCTCTCCGCCAGAATAAAAACCGAATGTTTCGCATTCGGTTTTTATATTAGTCTATTTTGTTATATAATATTATCTGTAACGATCGTTCGAAGAAGCGAGGTTTCAGGTGCCAGACTTGTTGGTCGAACTCCGTTCGTTCTCTGAAATGGACGACGACGAGTTCGAGGCTGCTTTGCGGGATATCGTCACCACATCCGCAACTATCAACGAGGTCCGCGATCGCTTGGCAGAGCTGGGGTACCCTTATAGTATCTCTATTTCCTGCCTACCGATGGACACGCAGGAGGCGCTGGCGGCGGGTTTTTGGGCCGCTCTCCTGGGGGGTATTAGCTTGAGCAACGGCGACGCTGTGATGGTCATGGCCTACGGCCCCTCGGGCGAAGTCGTAAACCTGTGACCGATCCGTTCTGATCGTCAGCCCGCCATGGTGCGCCCCCTCATTCGGGAGCGCGCCTGGCGGGTTTGTCATATCTAAGGCTCGCCAAATTCGGCATATTCTGCTACAATTACTCTGTTGTTTCCCTTGGAGGAGTACCCAAGTGGCTGAAGGGGACGGTTTGCTAAATCGTTAGTAGGGAGCAATCTCTAGCGAGGGTTCGAATCCCTCCTCCTCCGCCAAGAAAAGAACCGAGCTGTATGCTCGGTTTTTTTCATGATGAAAGCTTGCGTTGATGAGCAAAGGGCTATGTTCGCATTTGATATGATTGGTCTATGAACAAACAAAAAAACGCTTTATGGTTTCGGGTGGTGTCGATCATTCTAATTTTATTCGGAGTTCTCTATACGTTTGTCGGGCTGAGGGTGTTTGCCCGTCTGATGCCGCCAGATGTGTTGCTGCAGTGGGAGAGCTCCCTGTACGGCGCTATTATGATAGGTTGGGGCCTGACACTTTTGTTGGTTGGGCGTGTTGCGTTTGCGCAGCAGAGCAATGAATTAAAGCAGGCATTATTTGTGGGCGTGGCGGTATGGTTGGCCGTGGAGGCCGGCGCATCTGCGTGGTTGGGTGTGTGGTTTAACGTCGGGGTTGACCTGGGAGTTTTGGCTCTTTTCGCAGTGCCGTTGCTCATACGACATTAGGCCCCTTCATTCTGAGAGAGCGTTATGCATTGTGAAAAAAGCTTTTTGTGTTAAAGTATGTATGTCTCGTAGACGTGGATATGAATCCACTCTTGAGTTCTGACAAGCAGGCATCACAACCACGTTGAAAGGGGTTGGACTACATGTTTGACGATGGGCCCGCCTGGGAGCCGGGCGATGATATCAGTCGACACCAGACTGCATTCGCGACAGCGCTGCGTGTCCCGATTCTGTCGAGTAGCAACCCGGAGTGGCAGTATGTCACAGGTATTGTCGTCGGGGATGGCTTCCCAGATGAGGGCCAGATGCCGACTGATTCAGAGATCGCTGCTGTGGCGGGGCTTCTCGGGTTGTATTGCGAGCGTTGGTATAATCAGACGTTTCGCCAACACATGCTCCGTCGTGCACCGTACGACATCGATGGCCGGGCCAACCTAGGATATCTCATCAAGTATCTGAATGGTGGCTGGGCCTACCGCAAGAAGACCTGGCGCGAAGGCGCGTACTGGGCTCCCCCACTGGATGAGCCCCTCATGACTCTCGAACAGGTCATAGCCCGAATGGGCTACTAGGGAGCCGGTGAATATGGCGGGCGGGCGCCTCGATTCATGCCTGCTTGTCATATTCACTGCCCCTTCCCCTTCCTAGCCCAAATAGGTATACTGAAACGTATGAATGAGCAGCCGCAGCCAAATCTGCAGCCACAACAGAGGGACGAACAATCGCCTTTGTATAGTAATGGTCCGGCTACTCCGCCCTCAGCATTTAACGGATATGATTTAGCCGTTCCGCCGCCGCCAGCCGCGCCAAGTGTTGTACCAATTCCACCGGAAAACCCCGGTGACGAAGCCGCGCTGAGCTGGGAATCGTCCGAATATGTGCACCACGCCAAAGGGTTTGGTTGGTTCGCAAGTTTTACGGGAGTGATGTTGCTTTTGCTGGGCGTGGCCTACTTTTTGACGCACGCATGGACGTTTATCATCCTCGTGGTAGTTATGGCGGTGACGATTGGGGTCTTTGCGACGCGACCGCCGCGGATGCTGCATTATGTCTTGACTACAACCGGCGTTAGGATCGAGAATTCGACATATTTGTTCGCCGATTTTCGAGCGTTTGGGATCATTCATGATGATACGTTGTATTCTATTGTGCTTATCCCTACCAAGCGTTTTGCACCAGCAGTCAATCTGTATTTTGCAGAACCAGATGGCGAGAAGATCGTCGACATTTTGGGCACACGTTTGCCGATGGAGGAACTACACCTCGATTTCGTCGATGGTTTGATGCGCAAGCTACGGTTTTAAAAACGCCTGGGGGCTTCCATCTGGATGCTTGCTATGGTATAGTCTATCTCTGTTCTGTCAGCACAACTTTCAGAATGTACCTTCTGGTTCAAGGAGCGGCTGAAATACGCCGCTACGTGCACCTGTAGCTCAGCTGGATAGAGCGTTGGCTTGCGGAGCCAAAGGTCGTAAGTTCGAATCTTGCCAGGTGTACCAAGAAAAATAGCCCACTTTTTGTGGGCTATTTTTCTTGGTATGTGTAAGGCGTTACCGGCGTGAGGCCGCTCACTGTTTGAGACTTGCCGACGCTCGTTATATTGACTAGCGAGCAGGATATGGTATTATATAGTAAGTTTTGACAGAACCCAAAAGGGGTGATGAAAATGTACCACGCACTCGTGCGCCTGGGCGGGACGTGGGCCAGCCATGGCCTGCATACTTCGTTTGGGAGATGGAGCACGATCTATCAGGAGCTGAAAGAAGAGTTTGGCTCCGAGAACACCGCCTGTGTCTTCTGGCCGCCTAGTGACGAACTGGGGACGGTGGACGAGGTCGGGCGTCGGATGCAGGATGACGCGTTGTTGGCCAACGATGCCCAGGAGCGTTGGGACGCCGGGTCACTGCCTGGTTCGGCTGACGACGATGGCAAACTGCATCTCTCTCATGCCATCGACCAGCTTCGCCGGGCACGCCTGAGCAAGCAGGCCGCCCCCACTGGCTAGTCCGTATCTGCCCGCCCTGGCTTCGGCCATGGGCGGGCTTTAAAATTGCCTAAATATGGGCTGAAGTTATTTTTGTTTGCCCGTCGGATGGTTAATTGATTCGGCCGAGGGGTCTGCGTGAGGGTCTGCGGTTGGCGATGAATTGACGGGTGCGGCTGCTTCCACTTGTGCTGGTAGTTTCGCCTTCTCCCTGCTCTCCCACAGCGTCTGGAAGGTGATCCACAAAATGAGCGTGACTGCGCCGAGTATGCCGCTAATCATCGCCAGCCTCGTGCCAATAGCCGGTACGGCTTGATGGATAATTGGCTCCACGACAGTAGATAGTACAACCTGATTGCCGCTGAAGAAGTCGGTGAGTTTTATGGATTTACCGAAGTAGGCCATCACGATGCCGACTACTAACGTCACGATCAGCCCAAACGTTAGTCGCCTGTTGAGGAGTTTCGCGGCCTTTAGGCGGTCACGGGAGAGCATAACGGAAAGCGCACCACTTGCTGCGGCAATGATGGGTAGTAGCAACAACCATTGGTGCAGACTGGCAACAATGGCCGGGGCTTGCTGGGAGGCCGGTGCGTTATTGGGGGTGTCGTTGGTAATTGGTTTTTGGAAGACGTCAACGTCGCTTCCTGCGCTGGTCGCTAGGTTTTGTGCCAGGTCTGAGATATTTGTCCCGGGCGGCACGCAGGTTGGATTATCGCTTTGAAACTCGTCGGCAGTTTTGCACGTGGGGAGTTTTGCGAGCTGGGATTTTATAGCAGTGCTGAAGTTTTGTATAAATGTATCTTTTTGCCCGGTCGCATCAATGTTGAGCGAAAGGGTTGGCTGCTTGCCCTCTAGCCAATCGAACGCATTATCGATAGCTTTTTCGCTCTGCTGTTGAACAAAAGTCGGAGTGAGTGTTTGGTTGAACGCAGCCTTGACGCTATCGGCGGTAATGCCAGCGGTGTTGTTCTGCGTTTGGTCGGCAGGGTTTTGGCTAGCGGCGAGCGCTGCCGAGGGGAGGTTTTTGTAAGCGCCACTGTCATTCAGCCACGTTTTTACTTCGTGGCGATCCAGCGCGGTGGTCTCGAGTGTGGCAAGCGTCACGAAACTACTTACGGATAATGTACAGACGAGGCTCAACAGTGAAGCAAAAAGTGCGCGTATAAGGTTCATACTCGTATTGTACTACGCTGGTTGAGCGCTCATCTGTTATAATACAAAACGACTCATACGGAGAGGTGGCCGAGCGGTTGAAGGCGCTGGTCTCGAAAACCGGTATGCGGGGTAACTCGTATCGAGGGTTCGAATCCCTCCCTCTCCGCCAAGATTAAAACCAGACCGTGTGTCTGGTTTTAATCTTGTTGGGGTTGAGCCCTCGAGCAGCGCGCCAGCGATGCAATCGAGGGTTCGTTCGCAAGGTTCACGCAGAGGAGCTTGCTCCGAGCATGAGTCGCAGCGGGCGTCTAGTCCTCCCTCTCCCCCCTCGTCAGTCTATGCTATGCTACGAATATGCGAAGTATATTCTTTCCCAATCGCGACGTAACAGCTATTCAACTCATGAATGCGACACTGGTCATAGTGGTAGTGGCACTATATGCAGTCGACCGCGAAAGCGGCGTGCAGATGGCGGCCCTCGTGGCGACGACCATTTTTGCTACCACCCTTATCCCGGCGCGTCTGCTGGGGTTACAATGGCTCAAGCGGCTACAGCCTGACCTCCTGCGGATTTCTTACCAAGGGAAATGGCTCGGTATTTGGACATGCATTTGGTATGTACTGTATGCAGCGCTGGCCATTCCGGTTTATTATCCTGGTCCGTTCGACCTCAAGAGTTTATTGCAGCGCGAGACAATTTTGCTCAGCATTTCCCTGTTGATTTTTGTGGTGCTGCTCGGCCTTTCGAACAAGTGGAGCTACGCCAACGTGAAGTGGTGGAAACAGATCAACATGCTGATATGGCTAGCTGTTCCCTATTTGTTTACGCATTTTTTGCTTGCCGCGCATGTGTATGGCGATTTTAGCTCCTTTTGGGGGCCGTGGGTGCTACTCGGCCTCATGGCTCTGGCGGGTATCAGCGGTATGTTCCGGGCCAAGCGTGATCACTTTGCCATGTGGCGGTTGAATTTGCTAATTGTTGGTAGTGCAATCTCGGCGTTGGTCGTGTGGTCCTACCCTGCTATCCTGTAGCTATGAGTGAACTGTCTATCTTTAGCAAAATTATCAGAGGTGATATTCCTGCGCACAAGATATACCAGGATGACCGGACACTAGCCTTCCTCGACATCCATCCTGCTGTTGAGGGACATACACTAGTGGTGCCCAAAGCGCAGGTAGACCGCCTGGAGGATCTACCAGATGAAGAATATGCGGCATTGCTTCAGACTGTTCGCAAGGTCATGCGGCGAGTCGTAGATGTCTATGGGCCTGAGTACCGGGCGTGCCTGAGGCTAGAGGGCTTTGACGTACCGCATGCGCATATACATGTCATCCCCTGTCGTACGGCAGCGGACTTTGAGGCTCGAGGTGATTCGAAAGCCGAACCAGATCACGCGGCATTAGCGCGAGTGGCTGAAAAACTGCGTTTCGAGTAATGCTGCGAGATCGTTTTACGAAGTTGGCTGGTGTGGTGTCTGTCTCGTTTGAGTGGCTTGCGCTGCTTATAGACTACAATCGATATCCTCAGTATTGGGGAGGCAGATATCCTATTAGCTACTATGCGACGTTGCCCGGAACGCGGTTGGTGTTTAGCGTATGCTACTTTATTGCCGCGGCGAGCTTCTGGATATTTGCGCAGCATCATCTTCGCGCGCGCCTTAGTATTCCGATCAGGACTTTTGCCCTCTCGATGCTTTGTTTTGCGGGTACGGCACTCGTCCCGTACGATCCGAATAATTCTGCCAGTAGTACAGTTCATTCCGCCCTGGCGGCGCTAACATTTTCGACATTCATCCTGGGCATATTCCTTGTGGCGAAAGGTGGAAAAGGGATGGTCCGGTATGTGTCTGCTGGTGCTGGAGCTGCCAGTGGCACCCTTCTCCTCGTATTGGTCGCTACGCCAAAAGGTAGCCCGCTAACGTTTGGGCTAGAGGCGGGGTCGTGGTTTGTTTGCCAGCTGTGGATTATTTGGATTACGTATGTGGCTTATCGCAACCCGGCTGTATAATTGCTGGGTATGAAGATAATCTGTCTGGCCGTCGGCAAGAAGCACGATCCGACTATCGCGACCGCCGTCGATGATTACGCGGCGCGCTTGCAGCACTACACATCGTTCAATTGGCAGTTGTTGCCGCCAGCTCAGGGCAAAATGGTTAGCAGTGAAGCCAGACGCGTAGAAGGCGCCGTGTTGCTTGGGCGCATCCAAGACGATGACTATGTGGTCTTGCTGGATGAAGACGGCACAGAGCTTGCCTCAGCAGGTCTGGCGAGCATGTTGGAGCAACTGGACATGCAGTCAGCGAAACGAATCGTGTTTGTGATTGGCGGCGCGTACGGCGTGTCGGCCGAGGTAAAGGCGCGGGCTAATTTCGTATGGTCGCTGTCAAAGCTAACATTTCCGCATCAGTTGGTCAGGCTTATCCTGGCCGAGCAATTGTACCGGGCCAGTACTATTCGGCGCGGCGAGCCGTACCACCACGAATAGAGCCAGCCGAGTGACTAAATCTTGCGGCTGGGTATTAGTAATCAAGAGTTGTTGTTAAATAGTCTACGTTAGTCGATGTAGGTTAGCTCGCGAGCGAGGCGCTCTTCTAGCGAGCGAGTGTCGGCAAGTTGCGCGCGGGTTTGTTCCACTACGGCAGCTGGAGCGTTGTCGACGTAACTCTTGTTCTCGAGACGGGCATCTAACTTACCAATAGTTGACCGGCAATCAGCCAGGCGCTGCTCAAGCTTGCTTTTGTGCGACGCAAGCGTATCCTCGTCGACGTCCAGCCAGGCTTCGTGATGAGCAATGGCCAGGCGCAGCCCGTGGGCTTGTTCGACTTTCTGTACACCCTTTAGCTTTGCTAAGTGGACCAACAGGTCGGCGTGTTGGTCGATCAACGGATCCTGACGGTATAGGAATGTCTGTTTGCCCCCTGCCAGGTCGGTTGAGACGGTGCGGGCTTCGGTAACTATTTCTTGTAAAGCGACGAATCGCTGCGCAGGCTGAGCCTCGAATGCATGGTCTTGTGCTGTAGGCCAAGCGCTCGTCGCAAGGAGCCCTTTCTCCCATCCTAGCGTCTGCCAAATAGTCTCGGTCACAAACGGTGCAAACGGATGACAGAGCTTCAGAATTGTCTCGAGGGCGTACGCCAGGACAGACAGGTTTTGCGTAACCTTGCTGCTTTCGATATACCAATCGGCAAAGTCGTCCCACACGGTGTGGTAGACCGTTTCGTACGCCTCGGCGAATCGGTAGGTACTAATAAGCTTGCCGGTCCTGGTGGTGGCGTTACTAAGCTGACGAAGCAGCCAGTGATCGGCATCAGTCAACGGATGTGGCTCGCGATCAGGTGCGCTCTCCCCTACCCGATCCTCGATAAAACGCGCAATGTTCCACAGCTTATTCGCAAAATTGCGCCCGGCGATTACTTTGCCGACACTAAATGCCTGGCTGACCCCAGCGCTGCGGCTAACGAGCAGCCCCATTCGTAGCGCATCAGACCCATATTCCTGCATGATGTCCTGCGGATTCAGCACATTGCCTTTGCTTTTGCTCATTTTTTGACCGTGTTCGTCCAGAACCATGCCGTGAAGATATACGCTTCTGAACGGAACTTGGTCGGTGCGGTACAGGCCAAACATAATCATCTTGGCAACCCATGCGTACAAGATGTCATGCCCCGTTTCCATAACATCCAGCGGGTAAAATTTCGCTAGTTCGCCCTTGTCGAGATAGTCGGTCGTTATGTATGGCCATTGCCCAGAGCTGAACCAGGTGTCGAAGGTGTCTTCGTCGCGTTTGTATGTCTTGCCGTCGACGGTAATGGTTTGCTGCTCAACGCGGTCGTCGTATATCCAATCATCCGGGTCATCGACATTTTGAAAGGCTGGGATTGGTATACCCCAAGGGATCTGGCGGCTCAGGTTCCAATCGTGCATGTTTTCGTAGTAGTTGATGAGGGCTTTACCTCGGCTAGCTGGGTAGAATTTAATATCGCCGCTCTGGACAGATTGTTTCGCGCGGTCGGCCAGGGCGCGTACCTTGAGGAACCATTGGTCGAGCAGCATTGGCTCGATGACCGTGCCACATTTGTAGCACACCCCTACCCTGTTTTTGTACTGTTCGTCGACGCGCAGAAGGATGCCCTTCTCTTGCATGGCTTCGACGACGGCTTTACGCGCCTCGAGAACGGTCATGCCAGCAAAGCGGCCGGCGCGTTCGTTCATCTTGCCATCAAGGTCGATGACCGGAATGGCTGGCAAATTGTGTGCCTCCCCCATCTCCCAGTCATTGAAGTCATGTGCAGGTGTGACCTTCACGACCCCTGTACCAAAGCTGGGATCGACGTGCTCGTCAGCTATTACTGTAACTTTGAATGGGCCGTTTACTCCTTCGACCTCGATTTCTTGGCCAACGTATTTCTGATAGCGAATGTCGTCGGGGTGGACGGCTACACCAGTGTCGCCAAACTTTGTCTCGGGTCGCGTCGTGGCCAGCTCGAACGGGCCATACTTCATGTAGTATAGCGGCGTGGTGCGATCCTCGTAGATGACCTCGATGTCGGCAAAGGCCGTGTGGTGCTTTGTGCAGTAGTTAACCAGGCGCTTGCCTCTGTATACTAACCCGTCATCCCACAGTTTTTTGAATGTTTGATAGGCTGTTTTGACTACTTTTGCGTCGAGTGTGAACGTCAGGTGCTCCCAATCCAGGCTGGCTCCAAGCTCGCGAAGTTGGATCTCCATATTGCCGCGCTGCTCGTGCACGAAGTCCCACACACCTCTGTACAGATCTTCACGAGAAAATTCAAAACGACTCTTCCCTTCCCGTTCGAGCTTCTTTTCATAGACTACCCATGTCTCGAAACCAGCGTGGTCGGCTCCCGGCAGGAAGAGCGTCGGTTTGCCGAGCATACGGTTGTATCGAATCAGCACATCTTCGACGGCGATCGTCAGAGCGTGGCCCATGTGCAAGTTGCCATTGGCATTTGGTGGTGGTAGGACAATACTGTACTTTCCTTCACCGTCCTTGGCTGGGGTAAAAGCCGCTGCAGTCTCCCATAGCTGGTAGATGTTGGCTTCGTATTGTTGTGGCTCGTATACTTTTGCAAGTTTCATATAATTTCCTAAAATTTTCACACGAAAAACAAATCAGATTTTCCCTCACCTCTGATACAATCAAAAAAGCGACATTGGTTTTGATCGTATTTGTTTTCTGGTGGTAAGTATACCATAGGTAGGCAGACTGTAGATAGCAACTGAGGTAAGGCGGTGCAGTACTTTGCTACACTGAATATATGAAAATCAGCTATATCCTTATTCCTGGCTTGGGTGATCAGAAGCCGATATTCGGTTGGTTCTATCGGCGAGTAGAGAAGCGGTGGGCTCGCAAAGGGATGCCGGTGCGGATGGTGCAGCCCGAATGGGTGAGCGCCGAACACTATCCGGCTAAGTACGATCGACTACTGGCGGCGATTGCCGAAGAGCGGTCGATGGGTAGGGAAGCGGTGTTGGTCGGCGTAAGCGCCGGTGCGTCATTGGGGCTGCTAGCCTTGGCGCAGAGAAGGGGAGGAGTGCGGGCCTTTGTATCGGTGTGTGGGTTTACCCTGGTAAAGCCACAGGATCGGCGTAACGATCAGCTGATGAGTCTGAGCTGGTACCAGGCTGCAGCCGCGGCTGAAGACGCATTAAAGCTACTGACGGCCAGTGATCGTAAGCAAATTCTCTCGCTTATTGCCCGAACCGACAAAGTCATCGACCCCAAGCACGAATATATCCAAGGCGCGACAAACATTCGCCTGCATAGTCGCGGGCACTTGGCTAGCATTGTGCTGGCGCTAATCTGGAATCGCCGTCGGATCCAGCGGTTTGCTACATCGATAGGCTAGGTATGACATCGAGCGTATACGGATCGGCTGGCTCCTGGAGCTGGGCACGGTAGAAGGTGAGCGTGGCAATCATGGCGGCGTTGTCAGTGCAGAGTGAAGCTGGAGCGTAGGAGGTGGCGATGGGCAGGCGTTCTTTTAGCTGGCGACGAAGTTCGGAATTGGCGGCCACACCACCAGCAATCACAACAGAGGCGGGTGAGTAATCGTTGTACGCCTTGACGGTTTTGTCGACAAGCGTTTCGATGGCTATTCGCTGAAAACTAGCAGCAAGGTCGCTACGTTGTGACGCGTCTAGAAGCTCGGCAAGGCCTGTGCTGGGAAAGTCGTATGCTTTCCCACAAACCTGCTGAACGCGCCGCAGAGCGGCTGTCTTGAGCCCTGAGAAGCTAAAATCATAAGCACCTTGCATGCGAGCCTTCGGGAAGTCATATGCATGTGGATCGCCATGTTCGGCCGCCGCAGCAACCGATGGTCCGCCGGGGTAGGGGAGGCCGATGATTTTGGCGACCTTATCGAAAGCTTCGCCCACGGCGTCGTCCTGTGTCTGGCCTAGCAACGTATAATCCCCGTGGTCCCTGAAGAGCACTAACTGGCTGTGTCCACCGCTGACGATGAGCGCGAGCATTGGGAACGCAGGCTGCGGATCGAGCAGGAAATTGGCGTACACGTGGCCTTCGACGTGGTGAATGTTGTAGAGTGGTTTGTTTTTGATAATAGCGAGTGTCCGCGCAGTGAGTGACCCAATGAGCAGTGACCCAATGAGTCCGGGGGCGTAGGTGACGCCGATGGCATCGATGTCATCCCAAGTGACATGTGCCTCGGTGAGAGCTTGGTCCACAACCGCCAGGGCAACCTCAATATGGCTGCGCGCCGCAACCTCTGGAACAACACCGCCGAACGCCTTGTGAATGTCGATTTGGCTCTGCACGACATTGCTCAGGAGCTCGTGCCCATCACGGACAACCGCTGCGGCTGTCTCGTCGCAGCTACTCTCGATTCCTAACACCAACATGATGGTCTATTATAACAGATGTATTTGCTCTATTCGACGCTTACGTTTGCTATAGTGGGCATAGCATCCCCAGAAAGGTAATCATGCAAAGTTTGAAAAACATTATCAAGAAGCTCATTCCAAAGGGAATATTGAAGAAGATTGTCAATCCGTATCACTGGCTGGAGGCCCTGGCCGCAAATATTCGCTACGGATTTCCCGCGCGCGATATGCGCGTGGTGATGATAACCGGTACGAACGGCAAGACCACCACGGCGAGTTACCTCGGCAGCATTCTCAGCACGGCCGGCCATAATGTGGGGGTCTATAGTACGGCATATTTCGAGATAGCCGGGAAGCGCGTTCCGAACGATCTGAACTTCACCGTTGCCAATCCGTTCAAACTGCAAGCGATGCTGGCGCAGATGAAACAGGCCGGCGTCGACCATTTGGTGCTAGAAGTGACTAGCCACGCCCTGACTCAGCACCGTGTATGGGGCATACCTTGTGATGTGGCTGTTATGACCAATCTGACCCAAGACCACCTGGACTACTACGGTACGATGGAGAACTACGCTGCCGCAAAGGCAAAGCTATTCGCCCGCAAGCCGAAATTTATCGTGCTGAATCGTGATGACGCGTGGTTTGAGTATTTTGATAAGTTCCCTGCTGGCGAGCAGAAGATGACGTACGGCGCGGATGCCTCTGCCGAGGCGCGCATCATGAGCGTGAAACTGCACAAACAGGGGAGTGATGTCGCGCTGACTATCGACCACACCAACAAATTGAAGTTCGGAACGCGCCTCCCGGGCAAGTTCAACGTCTACAATGCAACTGCCGCAGCCGCAGCAGCCTACGTGATGCGTGTCGATACGCAGCAGATTATCGATGGCATTGAAGGCCTCGAGAGCGTACCGGGTAGACTAGAGCGCATCGACGCCGGTCAGCCATTCGACGTCATAGTGGATTATGCCCACACGCCTGACGCGTTCGAGAATTTACTCGAGACGCTCAAGAATTTGACGCGCAATAGGCTGATTATTGTTTTTGGCGCAACAGGCAGCCGCGATCAAACCAAGCGGCCGATCATGGGTGAAATTGCCGCTAAGCTAACCGATCGCATCGTCCTGACCGACGAGGAATGTTACGACGAAAACCCGGACGAGATCAGGAAAATGGTGATGGAAGGTATCGTCAGGGGCGGAGGTGGCTCTAAAGTCGATGAAGTCCCAGACCGCAAAGCGGCTATTGAGAAGGCGTTGAGCTTGGCGCGTCGTGGCGACACGGTCGTGGTCACAGGTATGGGCCATGAGCAGTATCGTATTATCGACGGGCGTCGCGAGCCGTGGCACGAGCCTACGATCATTCGCGAGCTGTTGGAGGGGTAGTCCTCGCGGGTTTAGCGACTCCGCAGGCGCTGCTTGGCGAGCTTTTTGGTGCGTGATTCGATAGTTCGGATGTGGGTGAGCAGGCGGTAGGCGTGGTAGCGTGCCTTTTTGATAGGTAGTTCCCATGTGCCGCTATATTCGACGTATTGGCCGCCAAAACTTCGCTTGAACTGCGTAAAGCCAGCCCAGGCGTGGCTTTTGGGTGCGTTTGGTGGCGCAACCCCGAAGTAATCAAACCGCTTTTTGCCAGTAGCCTTTGCGTCGAAGATCAGATGACCCACGAGGTAAACGTTGGGTTGTAATTTGCGGGCGCTTTCCGAGCTGGCTGCATGGGCGTAGTAGCGTGTGCGAGCATCCTCAAAAACGAGGCTCGTGGCAACGGGCTTGCCGTCGTGCCGGGCAATGAAGAATCTGGCGGCTCCCAGCGGCAACAGGGTAGCAGCCATAGCCGTGAAGTATTCGTCGGTGTGAGGCTGGATGCCGGTGCGCTTTGCGGTCTGGTGGATCATATCCAGAAATAGCGAAAAGTCTGCAGGGTTACGACTGCTCTTGAAAGTAAAACCCTCTGTCGCGGCGCGGCGGTACAGCCGACGGTTGGTTGACATCATTTCGCTGAAGAGTTCGTCGTCGGAACGGTCAAGGTCCTTGATGAGGGTGTGGCGAGGCTGGATATCGCGGTGGGACCGCTTGGCGCGTAGGAGCTTTAGCGTCTTCTTGGCGCTCGGCGCTTGCGGTTCGACGCGCACAAAATCGACGCCCTGGTCCTCGGCGCAGCCTATCAGCACCTGTAGGGCCTTTTTGAGCGATTCGGGCGAGCTGGCTGTGGGGCCGTACGGTGTGTAGAGGCGTGAACCAAAGCGATTCGCCTCTAGCACGGCCATCCAGCTCCAATTC
Organism: uncultured Candidatus Saccharibacteria bacterium; assembly: GCA_965225085.1. Classification (GTDB taxonomy): domain Bacteria; phylum Patescibacteriota; class Saccharimonadia; order Saccharimonadales; family EFPC-124; genus CAZJVU01. Next base: position 13,570 of record CBDDBE010000006.1, read on the forward strand.
TTACCCGAAGCGTAGAAGATTTGTTTGCCGAGCGCTGATTGAAAGGCTGCCCATGCCCGCTGTTGCAGGAAATGGGCCGATAAGGTCATTTGATGCTCGTCCCACGAGGTGGGTGGCGTACCTGTGTGCCAAGGTGTCTCGGTCATGACACTAGCGTAGCATATTCCCTTTAGAATGTTACGAGCCCCGGCAGTTGCCGGGGCTCTTGTGCGCCCGTGTTGTTCAGGCGGCGCAGGTCGTGGGCTCGACCATCGTCTGGGCGAGGAAGTGGTCGGCCCCTTCGTACAGGCACTCGCGGCCCATGCCGTTCTTCACGGCCTGTTCCCAGTCGAGGCTGTTCGGGATGCCGAGCTTGCGGTACGCGGTCAGGAACATCCCCGCTTCGCACAACAGCGTGAACCCGATCGTCTCGTAGTTGCCGCTGCCTCGGCCCATCTCGATCGCGCCGGTGATTTCCCACACCTGCCACAGCGTCACCTCGGTGGCAGCCTTCGGCCGCACCATGAAGCCCTTGCGCTTGCTTGCCATCTTCTGCTCCTTTCAGAGCGCTAGTTGGATCATCCCAATGACGTCGTGATTGACGCCCGTGGGCCGTGTGAAGATGTACCCGTTGACTCGGCGGCCGGTTACAAGGTCGCCACTGATGGCGAATGCTACCTTGTCTCGGTCAAAGTCAATTTCCAGATTGGCAATGTCAACCGCCAAGAGCTCTCCCGTCACGCTGTTGCGTAAGGTGAGCCTTAGATCGGTCTTCAGCCGCAAGCTGATCAACATCTTGTCAATCGGATGCAACTCGACGTCGAACGGTGCAAGCACCTCGTAGGACAGGTCGGCGCGTACACTGGGCTGCATGCTAGATTCCAAGGTTCACCTCCTAAATTGAGGATAATTTATTCTAGCATAATTATTTATCTATGTCAATGCTTATCCTTATGCCAACTCGCTGTACAATAAAATCACCGAGGCGTGACGCGCTCGGCAAACTATGAACAGGGGGATATGATGAAACGAACCGTTATAGCATTTGATTTGGACGGAACGCTCGCACCGAGTAAGTCGCCGTTGCCTGACCGCATGGCCGAGGCGTTGGACAAGCTGCTCGAGAAGTACCATGTGTGTGTAATTTCTGGGGGCAAGTTCGGCCAATTCGAGAAGCAGTTGCTGAGCAATTTGCAGGCTAGCCCGGACCGACTGGAGCGCCTGCATCTGATGCCGACCTGTGGAACTCGCTACTACAATTATGATCTGAACGGCAAGAAGTGGCGGCAGGTATACGCCGAAGACTTCACTGAGGCAGAAAAAGACAAGATAATGAAAGCCCTAAAACGTGGTGTCGAAGAATTAGGCTACGTCGAGAAAAAGACGTGGGGCGAAGCGCTAGAGGACCGCGGCAGTCAAGTCACGTGGTCGGCGCTAGGCCAGGACATCGTAGACCATTTAGGCCTGGAAGGCGTCCGTATGAAGGAAGAATGGGACCCAGATAATAGCAAGAAGGACAAAATCCGTGAGTTTGTAGCCGAACTCATTCCGGAATTTGAAGTGCGAGTTGGTGCGCTGACCTCTATAGATGTGACTAAACCCGGCATCGACAAGGCCTATGGTATGCGCAAACTCATGGAGATGCTTGAGATTGGCAAAGAGGACGTTTTCTTTATCGGCGATCACATGCAGCCGGGCGGCAATGACTATCCCGTCAAAGCAATGGGTGTCGATAGTCTTGAGATTAGTCAGTGGGAAGAGACGGCACTGGCTGTCGAAGTCATTCTGGCGGTCAGTTAAGGCGACAATTTGAAAAGCCACAACCGGATGTTGTGGCTTTGTGGGGCGCCCTGGGGGGCGCGGCCACAAGCGGATGCTCGTGACTCGCGCCCCGGAGGGCTTCAGGCGGCGACCATGACCTCGCGAACCTCAGCGGCCCGGATGCGCTGCTGCGTCAGGTGCCGCTGCCGCTCGGCGTAGACCTCGTCGTACCAGGGCTGCGCCTGGCCGATGGTGTCGACCACCTTGTCGCGGAAGAAGCAGGTTCCGGCGAATTCCTCGCGGACTCGCCGCAGCACCGGCTCCGGGAGTCCGGACTCGAGCATGTCGATCTCGGCCTGGACCTCCATGTCGTTGGCGTCGCCGTGGAAGTAGAGCTCCAGCAGTCTCGTGCTGTCGGTGCGGGAACGCTCGCCCCAGCGGGGGTGCGTGCCCTTTCCGTTCTTGTTCGGCTGCTGCTGGTTGGCGTAGCGCTGGAGGTGCTTCAGCGTAGCCTTGCAGGCCGCGCCCAGCAGGGCTTCTCGACGCTGCTTGCGCCATTCGGCCCTGTCCTGGCGCACGCCGTCCATCAAGGTGCCGTCGCTGGGACGGTGTCCGGTGAACGTGGAGCTTGGACGGGTCAGCGGCTGGCCGGCCATCTTGGCGAGCTCCGCACGGGTGCGGGGCACGGTGGGGCTGAGCACGTGGGTGCTGTGGGGTCGGCTGGATCGGCTCGCGCCGTTCCCACCCGATCGGCCCTTCGGTCGAGTCTTGGTGGCCTGGCGGATCTCGTTCTGCTCCTTCGGTGTCAGCGGGACCTTGGACTCGCCACGGCCGTCGCCACCCTTGTTGTGGGCCATCGCCGAACTCCTTCAGGTACGTGCCCACTCTTTGTGTGTGGGCGAATGATGTGTATCATACTACTATTAAGCGGTTATGTCAATGTACGTCCGTTGTAAAATGTTCCTTGTGTCTTGGCACTCCACGCTACTGAGTGCTAATATAAAAACACCGCCACTGACAAGTGGTTGACTTAATGAGGAGGTTTTACTGATATGAGTGTGCCCATCAAGCCGCTAAAGGACCGTATTGTGGCCGTAAAGGAAGAACCACAGACCAAGACTGCCTCTGGCCTATATCTGCCAGACGCTGCAAAGGAAAAACCAGCCGAAGCTAAGGTTGTTGCTGTAGGCAAGGACGTTGCCGAGGTAAAAGTAGGCGACAAAATCGTCTTCAAGGAATACACGAACACAACTGTCAAAGTCGACAAGACTGAATACTTAATTGTCAGCGAAGAAGACGTGCTGGCGACCGTAGCCTAAAGAGGGGATAGATATATGTCAAAGAAAGTTTTTTATGATGATGATGCTCGCCGCCGATTACTGGGCGGGGCAAAAGCGCTATACGACGCCGTAAAAGTTACCATGGGTCCAAAGGGCCGTAATGTCGTAGTGGGCAAGAGCTACGGTGGTCCAACCATTACACATGACGGCGTAACCGTGGCCAAGAACGTTGAGCTGCCAGAGGACGACGACGAGACGCTGGGCTTTCGCATTGGCGCCGAGCTTATCAAGCAAGCCGCCAACAAGATGAACGACGTTGCTGGTGACGGTACGACCACCGTAACCGTGCTGACCTATAACATCCTGAACGAAGCAAATCGTCTGATTGCTGCTGGGCATAACCCAATGGAGCTGCGCAAGGGTGTCGAGGAGGCTGCTGCTGAGGTGCTGAGTACGCTTAGCGGCATGGCCGAGGACATCGGTAGCAACAAGACTCGCATTGCTGAGGTTGCAACTATCTCTGCTGGTGATGCCGAGATCGGCAAGCTGATTGCTGATGTGATTAGCAAAGTTGGCAAAGAAGGCGTGGTTACCGTCGAGGAAGGCCAGGGCCTGAAGCTCGAAGCCGAGGTGGTAGAGGGCTTCACGATGGACCGCGGATTCGTCAGTGCCTACATGGTGACGGACACGACGCGCATGGAAGCAGTTTATACCAAGCCAGCCGTTGTGATCACCGATCGCAAAATTAGCAGCGTGCAGGACTTCCTGCCGATGCTCGAGAAGCTGGCCCAGGCCGGCAAGAAAGATCTGGTGCTGATTGCCGAGGATGTCGACGGCGAAGCACTGGGTACGTTGATTCTGAACAAGCTCAAGGGTGTGTTCAACACCGTTGCAGTCAAGGCGCCATCATTTGGTGACCGCCGCAAAGACGTGCTGCAGGACCTGGCTGTTCTGACTGGTGCTACGGTTATTAGCGAAGAGCAGGGAATTACTTTCGAAGAGGCCGACCTGAGCATGGTCGGGAGCGCCCGCAAGGTCATTGTGACCAAGGACGCTACCACCATCGTTGAAGGTGCTGGCACTCAGAAGGAAATTGGCGAGCGAGTTGCGCAAATCCAGGCTCAGGCCAAGACTGCAACGAGCGAATACGACAAAGAAAACTACGACAAGCGTGCAGCTGCTCTCAGTGGCAAAGTTGCCGTCATCAAGGTTGGTGGTGCGACAGAAGTCGAGATCGAGGAAGCAAAGTACCGTGTCGATGACGCCGTAGCTGCAACCAAGGCTGCGCTAGCCGAAGGTGTTGTGCCTGGCGGTGGCATTACCATGGCAAATCTCAGTGAGACGGTCGTTATCGAGGGGAGCGACAGCGTAACGGCTGGTCGTCAGGTTTTGCGCACGGCACTTTTGCGACCATTCTATGAACTGCTGCACAACTCTGGTCTCAACCCAGATGAGTGGTGGCCGCAAGTCCGCGCCAAGAAGGGCTACGGCGTAAACGTCAACAAGCCGAATGCGCTTGTCGACATGAAGAAGGCCGGCATTGTGGACCCAGCCAGAGTAACCAAGGAAGCCATCCAGAACGCAGTATCTATTGCTGCGACGGCCATGACCATGGGCGCACTGGTGGTAGACATCCCAGAGAAGGAAGCTCCAGCCGCAGCTGGCGGTATGCCTGGCGGGATGGGGATGATGTAGCTTAACCGAGCACATACATTGCATAAAAGAGCCTCACTTTGGGGCTCTTTTTGTATGAGGCTTGATTTTGATTGTAAAAAGCAGCATTATAATTCCTGGTTTATCCCTTCGATGATGGAGAAGAGAATGGCTCAAGATGTAGGTCCTGCCATCAAGAAACTGCAGCAGGCTCTGAATGATGCGTTGGAAACGCTGAAGAGCGCTGCAACGGAAAAAGGCGAGTTGCCTGGCCGCCCTCAGGAAGTGCTGATCGACACTGGCCTCGCCGCAGCCAAGGCGGCAAAGTATACGCGCGCCCTAAAGGCTTTTGGGCACATCGAGAGGAGAGAGTCCACGTGGTATGTTACGCTAGGCGCTGTTGTTACAATCCAGGAAGCTAGGCGCGCGTTTTACGGCGCACTGCCGAGCTGAGACGACTGCACCAAATAAAAGGGCCGCACATTTGATGTGCGGCCCTCGTCATATTCCTAAATGTTGCTATACCGCAGGTTGCTGCTGACCTTGGCTAAAGTAATCAATTTCCTTTATGACGTCCAGGAGTGCTTGCGCGCGCTTGGTTTCATCGGGGATAGCCTTGGCGGCGTCGTGGGCTGGCTGGAGCAAGCTTTGGTCGTCGGTGCTGCGGATGATAAGCAGGAGCGTATCAAATTTATCCTCTGGAGCGAGGTCCAGTTTGCCAACAAGTGGTCGCAGCTCTTCGAGCGCAGTTTTTTTCAACTCATCCAAGCCGCTACTGGCCCCAGGCATTGGCGGGAGCGATACTGGCGTAGTAGGAGCGGGAACGGCTGATGTCATCTGTGGGACTGGCATCTGAACAGGTGCAGCTACATCTGGTACTGGTCCGGCAACTGGCGCAGGAGCGCCACCTGTTGCTGGCATAGGCCCTGGTGTTTCCTCGAACTGTAGCCCGGCTGCCTCTGCGGCAGATTGGCCTTGGGGCGTAGGCTGCGGCGCTGCGGAGTCATCGGCGCCGATTCCAGCGAGTACTTTTGCCAGCTCATCGTCGCTGGTCGCTGGATGTTGGTTTGGAGGAGCTATGTCCATGAAAGAAATCCCACCTGTTCGTTACGTTGCTCTTTAGGATAAGCCTTACGCTTACCATTTATTACCTAACAATGTATCATAAAAACACAGTACATGGGAAGTCCGTTTGTGCAGAATGAGCCCAAAAAACGAGGAGGGTAAAAATGAAACATTTGCTAGATGATCAAAGTGTTGTTGCGCAGCGTGATCCACAAGGTGCGCTGAAATTTGCAGCCAGCCAGCCCGAACAGCTGAAGTATGATTTTGGTATTGCGACGCAGCGACCATTCGCCGGCAGAGTAATTCATAATGTCGTATTCGCCGGCATGGGCGGTAGCTCGCTGGTGGCAGAATTTGCGAAGACATGGCCGAGCCTGAAGGTTCCCTTTGAAGTGTGCAAGAGCTACATTTTGCCTGATTTTGTCAGTGAGCACACGCTGGTTATCTGTGCGAGCGCATCTGGAAACACCGAAGAGACGCTCACGGCGCTCACCCAAGCCGAACAAAAGGGCGCACTGATCGCTATTATTTCCCATGGCGGCAAACTGGCTGAGCGCGCAAAAGCAGCCGAGTACACGTTGGCGCAGTTGCCAGATGCACCGCAACCGAGGTACGGGGTCCTGTACGATTATCGGGCATTGGTAGAGATATTGGTGGCGGCCGAGTTGGCGTCACCTGAGTGTATCGGCCAATTGGAAGCGCTGATCGAACCATTGGACGCTGCGGCTCGCGCGTGGGTGCCAAGTGTGCCAGCCGAGCAAAACGAGGCTAAGCAAATAGCCGACAAGCTAGTTGGCAAGACCTTGATCGCGTACGCAGGCCCGCTGATGTACCCCGCGGCGTACAAATGGAAAATCGACGCCAATGAAAATGCCAAAAACACCGCATGGTGCAATTTCCTACCGGAGTTTAACCATAACGAGTTCATTGGTTGGAGTAGCCATCCAATCGAGAAGCCGTTTGCCGTGGTCGACCTCATCTCGCGCTTTGAACACCCACGAATACTTAAACGCTTCGAGTTGATCGACCGAATGCTCAGTGGCATGCGCCCGAAGGCCATCAACATTCAGCTGCAAGGTGATAGCGCGCTTGAACACATGTTGTATGCAGTGCTGCTCGGAGATTTTGCAACTCTGTACCTGGCGCTCCTGAACGGAGTCAATCCAACGCCAGTTGATCTGGTAGAGAAGTTTAAGAAGGAGCTGGGCCCGTATGAGGCAGCGAGCTAATCTTCGACGACCTGAAGCTGTGGCCATTTTTTGCGCCATTGTTTCTGATTGATCCGATCGCGAAATAGTGGCATGAGCCCGGCGGCTCGTGTATATGGTGTTGGTCTGGCAACGAGACCGAGCAAATCATCGGTCCCATAGCAAAATAGGAATGTAAGCTTACCCCTATCGAGTTTGACAGCGACGCATGTTGCTGTTTCGATCCAATGTGCAATACCGTCTGCAGTCGAAGAGTAGGGCGGGTAGCCATTGACATAGTGCATGCGGGCTTGGTTGCGCACTTCCCACTCTGCGAACGGAAAGTCATTTTTTAAGCGCTCGTCATATGCCCAATCGGTTTCTGGCGCTGTATTGTGAGCGTCAAAATAAACAAGATCGACGTCCTTGGAGGGTTGGGCGGCGTTGCCTTGGATTGCGTCCCACACTCTGTTTCGCAAGAACCCCGCACCGATCCACCAGTCCGGTAGGCCTAGATCCTCAGCCGCTTCCAGGACTTCCATCATCCAAGGGTCGTTCCGGACAAGGCGCTCTATATCTGCTTCGTTCGCTATTTCCACTGGCATACCTCGGTTATTTATTGGAAGAAGCGTAACGCTTCAATAGGATCTTTGCGCGCAGCTTTGAGCGCTGGCACGACGCCAAATATGATGCCAATGACGATTGCAACTATCATAGCAATGCCAAATATCTGCAGATTTATGACCGGCATGATATGAATGAGCGTCCCAATGACGAGCGCCAGACCGTAGGCCAGCGCTACGCCCAGCAAGCCACCGCTCAGGCTCATGACCAAGGCTTCTATCAGGAATTGACGCAGAATCTGCGCGTTGGTTGCGCCAACTGCTTTGCGAATTCCGATCTCGCGTGTTCGCTCGGTGACTGATACCAGCATAATATTCATAATGCCAATGCCGCCGACAAAAAGCGAGACTGATGCAATAGCCGAACTGAACTGCGTGATCACGCGCAATACGGTGTCGGTGAGGGTCAGCGTCTCTTCTGGTCGTAGAACGACGAAATCGTCCTCTTGGCCGTGGTTATTCAGGAGCTCAGTTTGGATCTTACCGGCTGCGGATTGGATGGTTTTGGCTGAATCAACGCGCAGATTTATCTGCTGGATCTGCGCGACGCCTTGGTTGAACGCTTTGCCGGCATCCATGGTGATAAAGGCCGCATGATTGTAGTCGTATATGTTACTGAGATTGGTCGGAGTGCTATATGAGCTCAAGATGCCGATGACGGTAAACGGCTCGCCACGGAGGTAGATGGTCTGGCCTATAGCAGTATCGGACCCCAGAAGCTGCACGGCCAGCGCATTACCCAGTACGACCATATTGCGATTGGCAGAGTTGTCTAGGAAGTCCCCACTATGTACCTTTAGGTTTGCCACCTGGGCAAAGGTGGAATTGGTGGCGATGATGGAGGTGTTTTTGACCGGGGCATCGTGGGCGCTCAGCCTGACACTACCCGTTATAGACATAATAGGCGCGGCGGCTTTGACGCCGTTTGTATCTTGCACTGTCGTAAGGTCATATTCGCTAATGGTAGAGCTGCCCAGAGCTGCCCAGAAGTTGTAGTCGATGAGATTGCCATGCGCGTCACGCGTTCCCTGGCCAGAGCGAATTGTGAGCAGGTCGTCGCCGAGCTGCTTCACCTGGTCGCGAATGGCAGAGCGTGCGCCTTCGCCTATTGATAGTACGGCCGTGATAGAAGCCACGCCGATGACAATCCCCAGGATAGTTAGGGTTGTCCGTACACGGGTGGCGCGGAGCGACCTCATGGCGATTCGTACGTCGACCATCAACATCAGCGTTTGCCTCGCTTGGTTTTCTTGGGTTTTTTGGCCTTTGGTGCGTCGCGCTCTAACATTTTTTCGACGGCCTCGGTTGCTTGGCGGTAGCTGCTGAGCGGTCGCTTGCGTGACGTGCTGGGCATTTTGATCGGTTCCTTGGTGTCGCTGGCGATACGGCCGTCGACCATCTGGATGATGCGGTCAGCGTAGAGCGCAATTTCGGGGTTGTGGGTGACCATGATGATGGTGTTGCCCTTCTGGTGGATCTCGCTGAGCTCACTCATGATGATTTCGCTTGATTTGCTGTCGAGATTGCCTGTTGGCTCGTCGGCCAGGATGATTGCCGGTTTGTTGACCAGCGCCCGCGCAATCGCCACGCGCTGCAACTGGCCGCCGCTGAGTTGGTAGGGCATGTAGTATTCCCGTTCGTGCAGGCCAAAGAGAGTGAGGAGTTTGCTGGCTTGTTTGAGCCGCCGGGTGTGGAGCATGCCTTTGTAGGTGAGGGGCAGGGCGACGTTTTCGATAACGTTGACTCCGGACAGAAGGTTAAAGTTCTGAAATATAATACCAATGCGATCGCGACGGTATTTGGCGCGTCGCCGTTGACTCAGCTCTGCGACAGGCTTTTCCTCGAGGTAATACTCACCGCTGGTGGGGGTGTCAAGTAGCCCCAGGATGTTCATGAGGCTGGTTTTGCCAGAACCACTCGGTCCCATGATGCATACAAACTCACCCCGCTCGATTCGCAGTGTAATAGTATCGAGCGCGACAGTGGTGGCGTCGCCGACGCCGAACATTTTGCTGAGGTTGTATATTTCGATGACAGGCTTCATAAGACGATCTGTATCTATTATAGAAGCCGATGGTGAGGAGTGATAGAACCATTTTCACAACATTATTGACAATGTTGCTCTCTGCCTGACTCTGGTACAATGTATTAAATCGGGCGGGGCAGGCCCCCGGTCCATTTTGGAGAGGTGCAGGAGCGGTTTAACTGGCAGTCCTGGAAAGACTGTGTGTCTGCAAAGGCACCGAGGGTTCGAATCCCTCCCTCTCCGCCAAGAGAAATAACCCAGCTTTGCCTGGGTTATTTCTCTTGTGGGGGTTTGAACCTTCGGGCGACGCGTTAGCGACGCAAGACCGAGGGTTCGTTCGCAAAAGCTCAGGCGGAGGAGTTTACTCCGAGCAGGAGCTGCGGCGGGCGTCTAGTCTTCCCTCTACGCCAAATTTATATAGTGTCTGTTTTGTGAGCCCGGGGCGTTTTGGTGTCCCGGCTGCACGTTGGCTTCACGCATGCGGCGTTCGCCCATGATGGCCGGACGCGTCATGATGCTCCTTGTTTGTAGGAATGTGCCGCTCATGCGCAAGGGCGCAGGAGACCGGGCCAGTATAGCAGCCTGATTACCGGAACGACAAGCTATTGTTCTCCGCAGCGCCCTGGTTTGTAGCGCTCCAATCTGTTATTATGTATGAACTCAATCGATTCGAGCTGGCGCAAGCCTAGTCCTTGAAAGGAAGTGACGTCTGATGCCACGACTGAGTTGGCCGGAAGTCCTGATACGGAAAGATCTGGTAGGCGGCGATGTTCAGTGGCGGGAGGGTGATGATCTCCACCGCGGTCCGTTGGCGGAAGTGGCGAGGACGGGAGACGTCATTTGCCTGAAGTTGCCTTGGACTGCCCAGCTGGACAGCAGGACGAAGGTGTGGGAAAGCCGCCCCAGCGCCGCTCTGTACGTGAACACGAACGTTTGGGTCTGGGACAAGGGCTATGGCCGCGTTGAGTTTACGCTGCCGGGGTTCGGTACTTGTACCATCTTCCCAAACGGCGGTAACAAGCTCGAAGGTCGAATGGTTCTAAACCTGCCTCCGGACTCCGAACGCCTCCTGTCGCTGTTCCCTGACTTGCCATTCAACCGGGTAGTCGTCGAGCGAGCGTTCCGTGAGAACGGGTGGGGGCGGGCGCTTGGGATGCTCGCCATGTTGCCAAGCGACGCGACACTTCAGGACGTGTTCAAGTGGCTCAAGCACGACACCATGCGGGAAGAATTCCTCTGGACCTACATTCCGATGGTCCTCGAAGGGGTCACTCGCGATGATGTCATGAGCCTCGTGTACTGACTGTGGCCGCCCAGCGCTGAGCCCCTTGCAGGCCGATAAACCTGCTCGGGGCTCTTTTTAAATGTTCATGCTTATTCGCTTGGCGTATTACAATAGGACGTATATGAAGAAGAAACAGCAGCCAATACGAACCAGCGCCGACTTGCAGCGGCTCGGCACGATCCTATTTGTCGGTGCTCATCCAGATGACGAATCGTATTGTGCGGGAGCGACGCTAGCGGCTGCAGCCCTGAACGGGCAGCGAGTAGTGTGCGTAACGGCAACTCGCGGCGAGAAGGGCGTTCAGGATGAGTCACGGTGGCCAGCAGCACAGTTGGGCAAGATCCGTGAAGTCGAGCTGAGCGCTGCATTGAGCGAGCTTGGTGTAGCCGAGCACTACTGGTTTGACTACAAGGACGGCGAATGTCAGGGCGTTTCGCAAGAGGAGGCAGCCAGGCGCATCACCGCACTCATCGAACGATGCAACATCGATACGGTTTTGACATTCGGCCCGGATGGATTGACGGGTCACCCCGATCACCAGACGGTTTCGCAGTGGACGGCGGCCGCTGTGCATGCTTCGAGCCGTAAGCCGCAGGTGTACCATATTGCTCAGCTTCGCACCAGTTACGAGAAATACCGGAAGCGGTTTGATCAGTTGGATGTGTTCTTCAACATCAAGAATCCGCCGTTGGTTGACGAGCCTGGCTGTGCAATTTGCCTTGAGCCCGAGGCAAAATCGATCGAGCAAAAATACCGCGCGCTAAAGGCCATGCCCTCGCAGATGGAAAAAACGTTGGCGGTTATCGGCCCCGAGAATTTTGTGGGCGCGCTGGGGCACGAAGCGTTTGTGCGGGCTAAGACCGTTCGTAGACGTTGAACGTAAAATCATATTGATCGCGGTCGTTTGCCTTGTGTGGCTCGCTGGATTCAAGCAGCCAGTGCGACAGGTCGGGGTCAAAGAATGTATCGCCGTCCATGGTCGCATGCACACGTGTCTCGTAAATGCGCGATGCGACCGGCAGCGCCGAGGCAAAAACCTGCGCGCCACCTATCACGAACACATCATCGCTCTCCGCTATGTCCAGTGCCTGTTCGAGCGAATGCGCCACCTGTACCCCGGCCGCTTTGTAATTGGGGTCGCTACTGAGCACAATATTTTGTCGCCCAGGCAGTGGCCGGCCGATTCCATCGTGGGTGCGGCTGCCCATGATGATGGGGTGACCGAGGGTCATTTTTTTGTAATACGCTAGGTCGGTCGGGATATGCCACGGGATTTTGTTGTCCTTGCCGATGACGTGATTTTCACTCGTGGCGTATATAAGCGATATCATTTTCATGTACCCTAATCATACGCTACCTTCTTGCGTATGTCAGGGCGAAAGATCATACTTATAGGTGCTATGGATACTAAAAATATTGTGCTCAAGGCTGACCAGCTGGTCAAAACTTACGGCAAAAAAGAGAACACATTTGTTGCACTCAAGGGCGTGTCACTGAGCATTCGCGAGGGTGAAAGCATCGCTATCATTGGTAAGTCGGGTTCGGGCAAGTCGACGCTCATGCATATTTTGGCAGCGCTTGACCGGGCGGACAGTGGCGTGCTGGAGCTTAATGGTAAGGATGTCGAGAGCTTCAAGGATCGCAAGCTCGATGGGCTGCGGAATCGTGAGTTTGGGTTTATTTTTCAGCAATTTTTCCTGAATTATCGAGAGACGGTGCTCGAAAACGTCATGCTACCGCTAAAGATTGCTGGCATTCGTGGCCGCGAGCGAAAGCGTCGTGCGCTGGAGGCTCTGACAGAGGTTGACCTGCAAAACAAAGCCAATAGCAAAGCCAACGAGCTATCTGGTGGTCAGAAGCAGCGCGTCTGCATTGCCCGCGCGCTGGTGACCGAACCGCGCATTATCTTTGCTGATGAGCCCACTGGTAACCTCGATAGCGAAAACGGCCAGCGAGTCGAGGACATACTGTTTGGCCTCAACAAGAAAAAGGGCATTACACTCATCATCGTGACGCACGATGATGACCTGGCGGCCAAGTGCGATCGTCGCCTGAACATGAAAGATGGCATTTTAACGGAAGGGGACAATGATGAAGCTGCTCGACCTCACGCGAACCGCAAACAGAAACTTATCGCGCTCTAAGCTACGCACCTTTTTGACTATTTCGGCAATTTTTGTCGGTGCATTTACGTTGACGCTTACGACTGCCCTGGGCGCTGGTGCGCAGCAGTATTTGGACCGCCAGCTTGGCAACGTCAACGCGCCAGGGATATTTTATGTGACGCCCAAGGCTGATACGACCTTTGGCCTCGGCAGTGACGTAAAGGAGTATGACCCCAACAAAGCTAACGCCGCCAATCAGCTAACTGCGACACTGGCCCAGCCGGACGTCGACAAGCTGAAGGGTTTGGATGGCGTAGAGAGTGCCACGCCGTACTACAGTATCAATGGTGCATATATTACTCGTGGTGGCACGGCCAAGAAGTATGTTGCCAGCAGTGTCACGCAGTACACAGATTTTTCGCTTGACCTAGCAGCTGGTCGGCTACTGACCAAAAGCGATAGCGACAGGATCATCCTGCCAGACAACTACTTGAGCCCTTTGGGTTTCTCGAATGCGACCGATGCAGTGGGCCAGACGGTGACCGTTGCCTACCGTACGCTAAAGCAGCAGGTGATTGAGCACCGCTTAACAATTGTGGGCGTGATGAAGAAATCATTTGTGACCCAGGGTGATATATATGTGGACGACGCCTTCGTGAAGCAGATCGCCCAGGCCCAAGGCCAAGACCTGCGGTACATCGCGGTGGTGGTGAAGTTTGCGAATGGTGATTCTGGGCAGGAAGCCTCGCAGAAGAAGGTTATTACTGACGCAGGTAACTACAACGCCACGTCACTCAAGGAAAAGATCAAAACGCTCACGACCATTATCTCGGCTATCACGACCGGGCTGAATGTGGTCGGTGCGATTGCGTTGTTTGCAGCAAGCTTCGGGATTATCAACACTCTATTGATGAGTGTGTACGAACGTACTCACGAGGTGGGGCTCATGAAAGCACTCGGCATGCACCGCGGTGAGGTATTTAGCTTGTTCGCCGTCGAGGCGGTGCTGGTCGGGTTTTGGGGGTCAATAGTCGCATTACTAATCGGATTTGGCGCGAGTCAGCTTGTCGACGCATGGGCTAGCAACTCCTTTCTAAAAGATTTCGAAGGCTTTAATCTGCTGGTTATGACGCCAGCTAACGCGTTTTTGGTCGTTGGACTGATTATGGTCATCGCATTTGTGGCGGGCACATTCCCGGCCATCAAAGCTTCGCGCCTCAACCCTATCGAAGCGCTGCGGAGCGAATAAAAAATGGACTCACCGGCAGTCCAAGTGCATAGCCTGACGATTGTCCGCGACAAACGGTCAGTTTTACGGGGCGTCAGTTTCGACGTCCGGCCGGGAACGATCGTTGGGCTGATTGGGCCGAGCGGAAGTGGTAAAACGACGCTGATGCGAGCTATCGTAGGATTGCAAAAGATCACTCATGGCACGATTAGCATTGCGGGGCTGTCAGCGGGCTCGACTACCTTGCGAGACCGCGTGGGCTATATGGCGCAGACGCCGAGCATTTACGATGATCTGAGTGTTACGCAAAACGTCGCTTATTTTGCCCGTATACTGGGGTACCCGCACAGCGAAGTCGACCGTGTGATCCGCGAGGTTGATTTGACCCCGCAGCGTCGCCAAATGGTCAGCACACTTTCGGGCGGTCAGAGTGCACGTGTTTCACTGGCCATTGCGCTTTTGGGTCGCCCGGCGCTACTTGTCCTGGACGAGCCGACTGTTGGGCTCGACCCAATGTTGCGCCAGAGTTTATGGGCGCTATTTCGCCAATTGGCGCGCGACGGAGTGACGCTGATAGTCTCGAGCCACGTCATGGACGAGGCTGCGCATTGTGATCGGTTGCTCCTGGTGCGCGGCGGTAAGCTGATCGCTAATGATACCGTGCAGAACATCCTGACGGCGACCGGCGCGCAGGATGTTGAAGGGGCGTTTTTGCAATTGGTGACCAGGAAAGCGGCAAGTAATGCTTAGGGCGGCTTTTGTTACAGCGTGGCGTGTGCTGCAGCAGCTGCTGCACGATCACCGAACCATCGGGCTGCTGTGGTTTGTGCCCTCGCTGTTGTTGACGCTACTTAGGTATATGTATGATGGCCAGCCAAAGGTTTTTGATTCGGTGGGTCCACAGTTGCTGGTAATTTTCCCCTTTGTGACGATGTTTTTGGTCACCTCTATTACGACACTTCGCGAGCGGACCCGGGGGACGCTAGAGCGTTTGCTGACTACGCCGATGACCAAGCCGTCGTTTATTCTGGGATATGCCCTGGCGTTTAGCGTGATGGCAACAGTGCAGATTGGAATAATTAGCTTGGTTGCGTTCGTGTGGCTGGGGCTCAGCATGGCTGGGCCGGTGTGGTTGGTGGTTGCCGTCGCAATGCTGATTGCGACATTGGGCGTGGCCCTGGGCCTGTTTACGAGCGCCTTTGCCCGTACGGAGTTCCAGGCGGTGCAGTTTATGCCAGCGTTTATATTTCCGCAATTGCTCTTGTGCGGACTTCTCGTGACCCGCGATCAAATGGCCGAGTGGCTGCGGTGGGCGAGTGACGTATTGCCACTGACATACGCCGTCCAGGCCGTGAAAGAGCTGAGCGCGCATGCCTCGGTGACAGATGTGCTAGGCAAAGACGTGTTGATATTGGCGTGCTGGGTTGTGGGTGCGCTTGTGGCAGCATCGCTGACCCTGCGGCGCAAAACCGCTTAATCCTGCTACATCTACTCGTCAAACAGCTATAAATTGTATATAATGTCCGTACATGGAGCGTACAAATCACACGACGCGCTATGTCATGGTTACTGGTGGAGTACTTTCCGGAGTCGGAAAGGGAATAACGGCCGCATCATTGGGGGCCGTTTTAAAAACCCGCGGATTACGCGTCACTATCCAAAAGCTCGATGTTTATCTGAACGTCGATGCTGGGATGCTGAATCCTGCCGAACACGGCGAGTGCTATGTAACCAAAGACGGTGCCGAGACCGACCTGGACCTCGGCCACTATGAGCGCTTTTTAGATATCGAGATGACCCAGGCCAGTTCAACAATGAGCGGGCGCCTTTTGCGCCGATTGATAGAGGACGAACGCGCTGGCAAATTCCAGGGCAAAACCGTCCAGATGGTTCCGCATTTTACCGATGCGATCCAGAATGCCATTATGGAGGCTGGTGAGGGCAGCGATGTGCACATTGTCGAGATTGGCGGCACGGTTGGGGACATAGAGGGGCTGGCATTTATAGAGGCACTTCGCGAGCTTGGCGGCAAGGTCGGCTACGAAAATTGCCTGTTCGCGCATGTGGTGTATGTGCCGTTTTTGGGCACCAGCAAAGAGCACAAAACTAAACCAGCTCAGATGGCTGTCCGCGAACTGCGCAGCCTGGGCATCCAGCCAGATATACTATTTGCGCGCACCGAGAACCCGGTTAGCGATCATATCGTCGGCAAGCTCAGCATGTTTGGTGGCGTGAGCCGCGAAGCGGTTGTGCTGCTACCCAACGCGCGCACTGTGTACGAAGTGCCGCTTACGCTCGAGGCACATGGCGTTGGCGATTTAGTCATCAAGCGTCTAGGCCTACAGGCTGGCCCGGCAGATATGCAGCCGTGGCACGATTTGGTGAACGCAGCCACAACTGTATACGACCAGACGGTGCACATCGGCATTATTGCCAAGTATCTTGACAATGAAGATACATATTTCTCTGTTATCGAGGCTTTGCGTGCGGCAGCATGGCATCAGCAGGTGAACCTGCGCTATACGTGGGTAGACGCTGAACGCTTGGAGAAAGTTGGGACCGATGACCTGGCGCAGTACGATGGTATTTTGGTGCCAGGTGGCTTTGGGTCTAGAGGCGTTGAGGGCAAGATCGCAGCCGCTCGGTTTGCGATGGACCACAACAGGCCTTACCTGGGTATCTGCCTGGGGTTGCAAGTTGCGGCCATCGCGGCAGCTCGCAAAGTTGGCATTGGAGACGCAAATACGACAGAGGTAGATCCTGATACGCCCAATCCTGTCATCTACATTATGGATGGCCAGCAAGGCAAGGAGTCGACCGGTGGTACATTGCGTTTGGGCGACTACGATTGTGTGATCGCTGAAGGCTCGTTAGCCGAGCGGGTGTACCAATCGCGCGAGGTTGTCGAACGTCATCGCCACCGTTACGAGGTGAATCAACAGTACCGCGATCAGCTAGCCCAGGCAGGGCTTCGTATCACAGGATTGTCACCAGATGGCCGTCTGGTCGAGATGGTCGAGCATGCCACCAACGATTACTTTATCGGCACGCAGGCTCATCCAGAATTTCGCTCACGCCCAAATCGAGCACATCCGTTGTTTGATGGGCTGATCGCCGCCGCTAAGAATCGTGGCCAGCAAATAGACTCGCAAATAGCCTAGGTTTTTACTCCGTTGGCAAGTTTTGGCCGCATCTGGTACGCTGGATGCGGTTGTTTCTGTTCACCAAGACCCTTTGGGGGAAACGTGCAAAGCGATTTGGAATTCGCCGTAGATTTCGTGACCACAGCCGGTCGTCAAGTCGTAAGTCTCCGTGCCACATCGTATCGGTGGAAAAAGTTCGACCGCACCGACGTGACAGATGCGGACAGGGCGATTAATGACGCTTTCATTATTGCCGTAAGGCGCCGAGAAGACAGCCGTACATCAATCAGAGGCGAGGAACGATCAAGTATCGTTGCCGGTGCATCGAGGCTGTGGGTCATCGATCCCATCGACGGCACTGGCGAATACGTCAACGATCAGATTCCTGACGGAAATCGTACCTCGTGTATCGGTATCAGTTTGTTCGTCGATGGCGAGTTGGTATTGTCGGTGGTACACAATCCTTTCCGAGGTGAGACTTTCGCTGCGGAGGCAGGTCGCCCGTCGCTGCTGAACGGTCGTCGCATTACCTGTTCGACCGAGACGCTACGTCGTGGTATGCCCTATGACTACTGCTATTGGGGCGGCGTGCGGCTCGACGTCCGGAGGCTAGAGGGCACGCTTGGCAAACCCCTCAGCGTCTATTCGGCCATCTACCAGGCGTGCATGGTTGCCTCGGGGCGGAGCGCCTTCGCGATCTTCCCAGGCGATACGATTCACGACATCGCACCTGGCATGCTACTGGTCGAGCAGGCTGGAGGAATCGTGACCGATCTGAATGGTCGATCCCTTGATTGGGGCGATCTCAGCCACGGCGTACTCTATGCCAATCGAGCATCGCATACTGCGGTGCTCCGGGCTATCGTCGGCCTGAAGTAACCATCAGGGCACCGCTGGCACTGCAAAAGCCAGCGGTGCCCTGGCACCAATCTGTTATACTGATTTTATATGACATATTTGCTCAATGAGACTATCGCCGCTATTGCTGCCAAAGCGCAGGAAATCTTGGGCACTTCTGCCGCGCCTGTTGTCGAGATCGCCAGCCCGAAGTTTGGCGCAGACTTTGCTATACCAACATTTGTGTTCGCGCGCGAGCTGGGCCGCAGTCCACAGGACATTGCGACCACGCTAGCCGAGAATCTGCAGCACGATGCTATCGCCAGAGCAGAGGCGGTGAGCGGTTTTGTGAACATCTGGCTGGACGACGCCACGATCGCCGCTGCAACGGCGCAGATAACCGAGCTGAACACATCCTTTGGTCATCACGATACGTTGAGCGGCAGGCAAATTGTCCTTGAACACACCACGCCGAACCCTTTCAAGGAATTTCATATTGGGCACGCCTACGATAGCACCGTGGGCGAGTCGCTTCGTCGCTTGTACATTGCGGCTGGCGCCACTGTGCACCAGGTATCGTACCACGGGGATGTCGGCAAGCACGTCGCAATGGCTGTGTGGGGTATTCAGCAGCTTTTGGCATCGCTCGAGGGCGATTGGTTTGTTGACGATGCATCCGGGGATCTGACAATGGCCGACGTGGACAACACCAAGCGTATTCGATTCATGGGTGCAGCCTACGCTCGCGGCGCTGGCGCCTACAAGGACGATGAAAATGCCAAGTTGCAGATTGAAGCGGTCAACCGTCACATTTACGCGCACGACGAACAAGATATCGAGGAGATATATCAGACGGGAAAAGAGTGGAGCTTTGAGTATTTTGATGATATTTGCCGTGAACTTGGCGTTGATTTCGAGAAGCGATACCTCGAGAGCGAAGCCGGTCCGGAAGGCCTTGAAATTGTTCGCGAGCATATCGGCAAGGTCTTTCAGGAGAGTGACGGTGCGGTTATATTCGACGGTGAAGCGGTAGGCCTGCATAGTCGTGTGTTTATTAACAGCCAGGGACTTCCGACATATGAGGCGAAAGAGCTGGGTCTGACATTTGCCAAGAAGCGTGACTACAACTTTGATCAGTCTGTCGTGGTGACGGCTAACGAGATTGATGAATATTTCAAGGTCCTCATTGAAGCAATTCGCGGAATCGACCCCGAACTAGCCAGCAAAATGCGACACGTATCACACGGCGTACTGAAGCTATCAACTGGTAAGATGAGCAGTCGCACCGGTCAAGTTGTGCGGGCGGTAGATGTCCTTCGCGACATCCGTGAGGCTATTGTTACCAGCTATGATACGCCCGAGGTTGACGCTGTGAAGCTAGGCGCGCTCAAGTACGCTTTTCTGAAGCAGCGCATCGGAGGCGATATTATCTTCGACATAGAGGAGTCGATCAGCCTCAATGGCAACTCCGGTCCGTACATTCAGTATGCTCATGCACGCGGTGAAAGTATTTTGAAAAAGGTCGGCGATATGAACACTGCGAAACTCGGTGAACTCAACGATGACGAGCACAAGCTGGCCGTTAAAATTTTGAGCTACCCGCTGGCGACCGCCAAGGCAATTGCCGAGCTGGCGCCGCATCATATCTGCACATATCTGTATGAGCTAACACAGCAGTTTAATCGGTTTTATGAACATAATCGTATTGTTGGCGACGAGCGCCAGAATCAGCGAGCATTACTGGTGAGGGCATACATCCAGGTGCTCCAAAACGGCTTGGATATGCTTAATATCCCGGCGCCAGGTACGTTGTAGATAGTGCGGCGGGGGGGGGGGGGGGGGGAGCCCCCCCCCCCCCCCGCGGGGGGGGGAGGGCGGGAGGGGGGGGTGGGCGGGAAAAACGGCGGGTGTGGGAAAAAATTTAATAGAGGGG
>CBDDBE010000006.1:33684-99731 GCA_965225085.1 uncultured Candidatus Saccharibacteria bacterium
TTCGCGGTGGCTCTCCTTCCTGCCCGACCCCCCCCCGCCCCCGCCCCCGCGCGCCCCCCCCGCGCCGCCCGCGCGCCCCCCCCCCCCCCCCCCCCCCCCCCCCCCCCCCCCCCCACGCCGGGCTAGTCTGTCACTAGGGCCTGGAGGAACATCTCACGGACCGTGACGCCAAGATTGATCTTGGGCTTGTCAGTCTCGATGATATGAATCACAAGGGTCTTCCTATCGGCCGAAACAGCCATTCCTGTGCGTACGGTCCCGTCGGCAAGGGTGACCGTCACTGGAATTTCTGGCGATCTGTTCAGTAGGGAGACCAGCACGCCATAGAAGTCGCGTCCGTCCTTGCTTGTAAAACGGCGCATCGCAACGACGTGTGCGCCGGGCAGCTTAGGGTCCTCGATGTGAATTCCTTCGGGCATGTCTTTCAACCTTTCGTGTGGATGGGCTGACTTATATCTTGTACCATACATGCAGTCGTGACGCCAGCGATTGAATGCACTACACTAGTATGTATGACAGATCAAAAGCGCACGACCCCTGATAAGATTTTATGGCTAGACCTTGAGATGACCGGACTTGACCCGGCTGGGGACCGCATACTAGAAGTGGCGGCCATCGTTACTGATTGGGACTTCAACGAGCTGGGTAAGTTCGAGAGCGGCGTTGGGCATGACCTGACGGGAGTGCAGATCTTGCTCGACAATAATAGCTTGTTCAACGGGCTTCCTGAC
Organism: uncultured Candidatus Saccharibacteria bacterium; assembly: GCA_965225085.1. GTDB lineage: Bacteria > Patescibacteriota > Saccharimonadia > Saccharimonadales > EFPC-124 > CAZJVU01. Next base: position 34,416 of record CBDDBE010000006.1, read on the forward strand.
CAGAAACAGGAGCTGCTCAAGCTAGTTGCGAGCTCTCAGTCCGAACAGCTTGTTCAGGCTAAGTTTCAGGAATTTATTCAAAAGCATTTTGGCGAGGAACCGGCATTGCTGGCGGGCAATTCTATCCATATGGACCGCAGGTTTATCCACCACTGGTGGCCAGATGTCGACAAACGCCTGCATTACCGCATGCTGGATGTCAGTGCCTGGAAGGTGGTGATGATCGGCAAATACGGCGTAGAGTATCAGAAGCTGGGGCGTCACCGCGCGCTTGAAGATATTCGTGAATCGATCGATGAACTGAAGTTCTACCTGGAAAAGATGAATATCTAGCGAGGTCGTTGGCCTCTGTGGTACTATCTTATGACTGGGTGCGGGCCTGGAAAGAGAGCATTTCATGGGCAAGAAAAGGCCTAAGGGTAATTTGACCGCACAGCAAAAGAAGGTCCTGGGGCTTATCTATGATGGAGGAAGCCGAGAATATATAGCCCAGGAGCTAGGCATTTCCCCAAATACCGTACACTCATGCGTCCGAAGAGCTGCCGAGAGAATGGGGCTTAGTGGGAAGACCGCCAAAGAGGTTGCCGCAGCCGCCAAGGCAGCGGGGTACCTCGGTAGTACTCGCCGTTCGTAGTTTTTCATGAGAGCTGGCCCGCACCCGCTCTCAATCTGTTATTATGTAGCTATGTTTACGCACAAAGAACTCGAAGAGTACATCCTTACCATGCCGAATGCTCGATTAGAGTATCCATTTGGTGAAAGTACTGCTGTGTACAAGACCGGTGACAAGATTTTTGCACTGATTGCCGAGAAGTCTAACCCAATACGCCTTAGCCTCAAATGCGACCCGCAGCTGGCTGAGCTCCTTCGTGAGCGTTACGAGACAGTTCTGCCTGGATACCATCTGAATAAGAAGCATTGGAACACTATTATCTGCAGCGGCCAACTACCCATTGACGAGATACAGGGCTTGATTCGACATTCCTACGAACTGGTTAGCGGAGCTGAAGATTCGTAAACTGTGTATTGATACTCTCTAGATTTGCGATTGCATGGTCAATGTCCGACCCTGTTTTGGTCGTGCCCACCGAGCTGCGCAGAGCTTTTGCCTGGGTTATCAACGGGCTGACTTTGCTGAGGATAACACCCTGATAGGTCGTGTCGAAGGTATTGAGCAGCGCCGCTTGTGCTAGTTTGCTGGTGTTAGTATCGGCCTCTTTCTTTACGAGATCTCCAGGGAACGCCTTTAGTTTGGCGTCAGCTAAAAGTGCCGTGACGTCGCCGGCCAACAATATAGCACTATTGCTATTGACGGTGTTGAGGTTGGGATCGCGAATAGATTTTTGGGATTTAGCCATCAGATTTAGCAGGCTGTTTTCGCGTACGCCCAGCAGAGTTACGTCCTGCTTGCTGTTTCCGTTGACCAGTGTAATCGCCAGAAGTGCGCCGCCAATGACAATCGCGGCGACCAGGCCAAATATGATTATTTTGTTGAAAGGTGGTGCAGCCTTGCCCGGATGAGCGCTGTAGTATGTGCCGTATTGGAGATTAACCATGGTTATTGTTATTAAAGCACAAGCACGCTCGTTCGCGCCAGCCTCACAGGGGCGCACTAGTGTTACAATAGGCGTAGACTATGGACGCAAAAGAGGACATTCGGGCAAAGCTGAACATCGAGGACGTTATCGGCGAATACGTTCAGCTTAAACGCGCCGGGCGTAACTTTAAGGGCCTCAGCCCATTCAGCAGCGAGAAGACGCCGAGCTTTATGGTGAGCCCGGACAAGCATATCTGGCATGACTTTAGCAGCAACAAGGGCGGGGATATTTTTGCGTTTGTTATGGAGGTAGAAGGGCTGGACTTCCGTGGTGCGCTGGAGCTGCTGGCTCGCAAGGCTGGCGTCGACCTCAGCCAGTACCAGACCAAGGGCAGCCAAGGGGTGAGTCAGAAGAAAGACAAGTTGTATCAGATATTGGAATTGGCATCACGGTTTTATCAGCAGTCAATGGTCCAGAGCCAAGTGGCACTGCAATACATCTTCAAGAAGCGCGGCCTGAGCAAAGAAGTTGTGCAGCAGTTTCGCATCGGCTACGCGCCGAATGGCGATGATGCGCTGCTGCGGGCGCTGCTGAAGCGCGGGTATCACGAGCAAGATGTGCGGGATGCTGGACTGAGTGTGCAGCGACGGGGGCGCCCGGGCGATATGTTTCGGGGCCGTATGATGATACCGCTAGCCGATGGGCAGGGGAGGATTGTGGGGTTCACTGCACGGTTGATCGACGACCAGCCGAATGCACCCAAATACATCAATACGCCCCAGACGCTGCTGTACGACAAAGGCCGACAGGTTTTTGGCCTACATCTGGCCAAGGAAGCAATTCGCAAATCTGGCTATGCGGTTATCGTGGAGGGTAATTTGGACGTGGTGGCTAGCCACCAAGCTGGCATTGGGCAGGTCGTGGCGACTGCCGGTACGGCCATGACCGAGGACCACTTACGGAGCCTGTCGCGGTTAACCCACGATATTCGCCTGAGCTTTGACCGCGATAAGGCCGGAATTGCCGCGACCGAACGCGCCATTGGTATTGCTAGTAAATTGGGTTTGCATTTGAACATTGTAAATATTCCGGAGGGCTACAAAGACGCCGACGAGCTGGTTCAGGCTAGTCCACAGCTGTGGCTGGCTGCCATCGAAAAGCCCCAAGATGCGGTCGAATGGCTGCTCGATGAGTATGCAACCCGATACGACCTCGCGACGGCCGAGGGCAAGCGCCAAGCTTCGTCACGCGCGCTGGAAATCATATCCCAACTGACCGATCCGGTTGAGCAAGAGCACTATCTGAAGCTACTGGCCGCGCGTACGGACACGTCGCTCCGTGCTGTTAGCGCCAAATTGGTCACACTTCACGAGCAAGCTCAGCCCAAGCCGCTCAAGCAAAACAAGGCTCGCCCCAATGCTGTCTCGACGCAATTTTTGTACCAGGACAAGCTGTTGGCTCTGGCTTTGACCCACCCGCAGGTTCGCGATGTGCTGCTCAAGCTTGAGCCGTCCTCATTCGAGGGCACTCAGCGCCAAACAATTGCCATGGTCATCGCGCGACTAGGCGACCGCAAGCTTACTGATGATCTGTTAGCTAAGTTGCAATCAGACGAACTTCGTGTCAAAATAAGAGAGTTACAATTTTTAGCAGAGCAAGAGTACGACATATACGACGACTCGCTCTATTATGACGCAGCCAAATATTCCAAAAAGGTTCTAATCCACACAAAAACAAAGCAAAAAGATGCCCTCGCGTACGACATGAGCTCTACCGTCGACCCCGAGCAGCGCATCGCCCTCAATGACAAATACAAGCAGCTTCTACAAGAGATTCAAGATCTAAAGCATTAAGGAGATACAATGCCCCGAAAGAAAGCTTCTCAGCTTCCAGATGACAACGTACAGGCAGACGACCAGGTTTTTGATGATGCCACAGCGGACGATACAACTCTCGGTGAGGATAGCAGCCTTCCGCACGGCGATGACGCGATCGAGCCAATTGCCGATGACCTCGAGAGCGAGGAAGAGTGGCAGGAAGACGAAGACGTCACCACGAACCAGTCGTACCTCGATGACATTTCGGACGACTCTGTTCGCCTGTACCTGCGTGAAATCGGCAAGATTCCACTGCTGAACCCCGAACAGGAGCTGGCCCTGGCGCATCAAGTCAAAGAAGGCGACAAAGAGGCCAAGGACAAAATGGCCGAGGCAAATATGCGCCTGGTGGTTAGCATTGCTAAGCGTTATAGCGGTCGCGGTTTGGACTTTCTGGACCTTATACAGGAAGGCAACACTGGCCTGCTGCGTGCTGTCGAGAAGTTCGACCCAGACAAGGGTTTCAAATTTAGCACCTACGCAACCTGGTGGATTCGCCAAGCGATTACGCGCGCCATTGCCGACCAAGCCCGAACTATCCGTATTCCGGTCCATATGGTCGAGACGATCAACAAGCTTTTGCGTACACAGCGTCGTCTGACCCAGGAACTCAATCGCGAGCCGACCAACGAAGAAATCGCCACAGCGATGGAGATGGACGTCGACAAGGTTGAATACGTCATGAAGATCAAGCAAGACATCACGAGCCTGGACGCCAATGTGCGTGATGACGATGACGATTCGGTGCTGGCTGACTTTGTAGTGGACGACGAGGCGGTAAGCCCTGAAGACGCAGCCACGACTCAACTCCTGAAAGAGCAAGTCAAGGACATGCTGGGTGTATTAACCGACCGCGAGCAGAAGATCCTGAAGATGCGCTTCGGCCTCGAGGATGGCAAGAGTCATACGCTGGAGGAAGTCGGGCAAGAATTTAGTGTCACGCGTGAGCGCATTCGACAGATTGAAGCCAAAGCACTCAGCAAGCTACGCAAGCACAAGGATGCGAAGAAGCTGTACGAATACCTGCAATAATAGTATAGTAAAGCCAGAGGAATTTCCCCGAACTGTGTTCGGGGTTTTTCTTTAGTAAACTCAAGGAAAAGTAGTATGAAGTATTGTTCAAAGTGCAACGGCGGTATTATGCCATTTATGATTGTCGAACCAAATAATTGTCGTGAGTGCGGCACAGAGCTCATCGACCTCGTGCCCCCTGTTACACTCCCATTGCCACAATAAAATATTTTTAGAAAATCAGGCCAAATTCAGTCAATTCGCGCGCGACATACTGGCTAAACTCGGCCAAGTCGGCGCTATTATTTTCGAGGAAAATGTCTGCTCGATCCTTGACCGCTGACATATCGAGCGCATTGCGATCAGCGTCGGGTGCGGCGTGCATCTCGATTGCTTCTTCGGCCTGGAATTGTTCGAATGTACGATTGTCTTCATCTGCCCGGCCGCGAGCTGCGGCATTTGCTTGGATGCGTTCGTAGCGAACGCGCGGGTCGGCATCAATCCAGATAACCGTGCCACCCAGTTCGTGTATACGATCTGCCTCGTACGGGTTGCGTAGCGACGAGAAGACGGCACCTCGGAAATGATCGTTTTGTTCGCCAAAAGCATTCATCGAGCGGTCGATAAGGGTCGCTGGGCCGGCTGCGCGCCGCCACTCAGTACTGACCAGGCGAGTGTTTTCACGGGTAATGGGTATGCCGCGTCGCTTGCATTCCTGGCGGAACAGCTCAGTAAATGAGAAGAACCAGAAGTTATATTTCTTGGCTAGCAGATGGCCAACCGTATCTTTGCCCGACCCATTGGTGCCGCTGAGGCCTATAAGGATTTTTTGCTGCATTGTCTAAGTTTAGTATACCTTACATTTAGGTTAAATTTGTGTGGGGCGGCCATGTTCAGCCGCCCTGGTGTGCTACTTATTACGTCTGAACCGCGCTCTGAGCCTAGCCGCTATCTCGCTCAGTGGAACGGGCGGTGGCGGTATGTTGCAGGTGAGATACTCGCACGCATGCGGTGGGTTTGGCCCGGTGCATTTTCCGCATGTGCAGTAACAGAAGAACATGGTCCCTCATCTCGAAGTGGTCAGGCACGAAAAGCGCGCGGCGAACCACGCACACAATTGGCTATTCTAGCATTTCGGTCTGGAGTGTCAAGGTTTTTGCCGTTTCAACTGCTATACTTGTGAGTATGAGCGAACGACTTGTTGTTATCGATGGTAAATCGGTGTTTTATCGCGGCTATTATGCCATGCCCAGCCTCAGTACAAAGGACGGCACGCCAACCGGCGGAGTATACGGATTCGCGGTGATGGCTCTGGAAATTATCAAGCGGCTGAAGCCAAATTATGTGGCCGTGGCCTGGGACAAACGCCACACCAACATCCGTTCGCGCCTGGCGTTGTACCCGCAGTACAAGGGTAACCGCAAGCCTGCCCCGCCAGACTTTTACGAGCAAGTACCGATCTTGCACGATCTGCTCGATTCGCTCGGCTGGCCGATTTACGAAGCCGACGACTACGAAGCTGATGACCTGATGGGCGCATTTGCCAAGCAGGCAGGCGCGAAGGGGATCGAAAGCTATCTAGTCAGCAGCGACCTCGACCTGCTGCAGCTGGTCAATAACCACACGCATATTTATACGCTCAAAAAAGGCCTGACGCATATCGAGGAATTCGACGAAGCTTCATTCAAGGAAAAATACGGTGTCGATGCTCATCAGTGGGTGGATGTGAAGGCTCTGAAGGGTGACAGTAGCGATAATATTCCCGGCGTCGCCGGTGTGGGCGAAAAGACCGCCCTGGAGCTGATTAGCACCTATGGCAGTCTGGACGGCGTGTATGCACATCTGGACGACCTGAAGCCGGCGGTCAAGGCCAAGCTGGAGAAGGATCGTGACATGGCGTACCTCAGTCAAAAGCTTATTACCCTCATGGTCGACGCGCCAACTCAAATTGACCTCGAGAAGGCCAGGCTGCACGATGGTGCTACGCCGGAGTTTGTGGCCATGCTGCGCAAGCTGGAGTTTCGCAACCTTTTGCGCCAGGTAGAGAGTACCATGACCAGTACTCAGCTAGAGCGGGCCGAGAAGAATATCGAGGCTCACGAGATGCCGCCAATTGCCAAAAAGAAGTTTGATACTGCTGATTTCCGGCCTGGCAAACCGCGGCTGATTGCGCTGAACCCAGAGGGCACGACGCTGTGGGTCAGCCCGAGCCCCGACCATTACAGCGTGCTGCCCTTGCTGGAGAGCGGGAGCAGTGACGACGCTGCCTTGCCGCTTCTGAAGGACTTGTCGGTTGTGGCCTACGGTGAGGGCGGCATGAGCGATGAAGCTCGTGAGCGGCTAGCATCGGTGATGAATGGTCCGGTTATTGGGCACGATCTGAAGACGATTTTTCGCTCGCTGTTGGCCGAGGGCGTGGAGTGGGAACAGCCCGTCGAGTACGATACGCGTATTGGCGCCTTTATTCTCAATTCGCTGGAGCGCTCGCGCGAGCTGGGCGACATCCGTGGCATCACCATCGACATGAATGACCCTGCGCAGGTGGTGTCATCTATATGGGAAGCGTACAAGGACCAAAAGCTCGAGCTCGATCAGGCGCCTGACCTCTGGAAGGTTGCGCGCGACTTGGACTTTCCGATGATCCCGCTGTTGGCCCGCATCGAGCACCGCGGCATTCGTCTGGATAGTGAGTACTTACGCGACATGAGTGGCAAATTTGCCGAGCGCATCCATGAGTTTGAACAACAAATTTATGAATTTGCCGGAGCGCCGTTCAACATTAGCTCGCCAGCACAGCTGGCCAACGTGCTATTCGACACGCTGGGCCTGCCAACGGCCGGTATTAAGAAGGGCAAGACCGGGTATTCGACCGGCGCCAGCGAGCTAGACAAGCTGCGCGCGCTGCACCCCATCATCGATCTCATTACCACGTATCGCGAATATACCAAGTTGCTCAGCACGTACATCGAGCCGCTGCCGAAGCTGGTCGACGCCCAGGGCAAGCTGCATACCACGTACGCGCTGGACGTTGCGGCGACCGGCCGGCTGAGTTCTAACAACCCGAACCTGCAAAATATCCCAACCCGTACCGAGATCGGCAAGGCTATCCGAACCGCATTTGTACCCGCGCCGGGCAATGTGTTCGTCAGTGCCGACTATAGCCAGTTCGAGCTGCGCCTTGCTGCGGTGATGGCTGATGATAAGGACTTCCTAGAGAGCTTCAACAAGGACGAAGACATCCATGCCAAAACCGCCGCGGAAGTGCTGGGCATTCCGCTTGAGCAAGTTACGAAAGAGCAGCGCCGCGACGCCAAGGCCGTGAACTTTGGCATTCTGTACGGCATGAGCCCGCACGGGTTGAGTGCTGCAACTGGCATGAGTTTTATAGAGGCGAAGGAGTTCATTGCTCGGTACTTCGAACTGCGTGCGCCAATCCGCAAGTACATGGACGACACCGCCGAGAAGGCGCTGAAGGACGGATACGTTGCGACCATCTTTGGCCGACGCCGCCCCACGCCCGACCTCAAATCGAGCAACTTTATGGTTCGCGAAGGTGCCAAGCGCGCCGCCATCAACATGCCCATCCAGGGCACCGAAGCCGACCTGATGAAGCTGGCCATGCTGGCTGTCGAGAAGGCCCTGAACGGCCTGGGCGAACAACTACTGCAAATCCACGACTCCATCCTGGTGGAATGCCCCGCCGCCAACACCGACAAAGTCGTGAGAGCCCTAAAGGACGCGATGGAGGGCGTGTACAAACTGCCCGTCGCGCTGAAGGTAGACGTAGGGGTGGGGGAGAACTGGGGGGAGTTGTAGGTGACTTCAGATGAAAAATTAGAAGCGGCGGCACAACAAGGGAACGAATTGGAAAGAGCGATATCACTCCAATTAATCAGTGTTGCCACCTTCGTAATTTCAGTTATAGGCGCTTTTGTAGCACTCCCGGTGTCAAAGCCCCTGAATCTTGCAGGAAAAATATTTTTATTGATTGATGTGATTTGCCTTTTCCTGTCTATAGCCTCTGGTGTAGCTCATGTAATTGTCGAGAGAAGGCTGTGGCTGATTGCCCATAAGGGTTTATCGGTAAATCGAGGCATCGAGAAGCTTCTTGATAGAAATAAGGATAATATTAAAGACCTGGTCACCATTAAGGCTGCAATTTTTGAGATTGTCGTCCCTCCAGTAAGAGGCACTATGGCTTTTTTCTACCTGCAGGCTTTTCTAGCTGCTGGGTCGATAGCAATTCTTATAGGCTTAATTGTTACGATGTTATTTTAGGTACAAAGAAGGGAGCACCCCATGAACGAAACAATCTACGCCGAAGGCAAACTGTTCGAGTTGGTCCATCTGACACAACCTGACCGCCGGGTGTTCGAGGTGGCGCGGCGGGCACCGGGCGTGCGGGTGATTATGGCTGATCGGGATGCGGGGAAGGTGCTGCTGACCAAAGAATTTCGCCAAGAGCTGAACGGTTACGACTATCGGCTGCCGGGCGGAAAAGTATTTGATTCGCTGACGGAGTATGCTGACTTCCGCGCGTCTGGTCGCGACATTGTGGAGGCGGCGGCAGCCAAAGCAAAGGCCGAGGCGGCCGAGGAAGCGGGCATGGCGATCGATGACGTTCGGTTGTTCAAAAAGTCCACCCTTGGCGCGACGGTGGAGTGGGATCTGTACATTTTCGAAGCGGTGGGGTGGCGTCAGCACCAGGACGGACAGGCACTCGAGGCTGGCGAGCAAGTTGACGACGTCAGCTGGTATACGTATGATCAGGTACAGGAAATGATTTTACACGGCGATATGCAGGAGGAACGGATTGCACTGGTCCTGCTGCAGTGGCTGACAAGTCAGAGGTAAACCATGGCTAATGCGCAGAAAAACGTTGAAACATTTGTCGATAAATTAAGCAGCCTTCGTTTTGCGGCCACGATCATCACCGTGTTTTGGGCGTTGGTGCCGGGCTATCTGACGGTGCTGTACTTCAAGCCAGAGCTGTTCGTGGCACTGGACCCGATCAAGCTGACGATTCTGGCTGGTATGTTTGCGGCGGTGTTTATCGCGCCTGTTAGCTACCTGCTGATGTGGGATTTTAGCAAAGATGGGCTGGATGAGCAGACGCTCAGAGAGCTCCGCAAGATCAAATCGCAGGTGATCGAATCGCCCAAAAAAATACCTCGCGGGGACGATTTAGTGGCTGACATCGAGAACGCCGAACGATTTTCGCGCGAGAATGGTTTTATCGAAGGCATCGTGATTGCCGCCGGCTATGGGCTTTTCAATAGCTCGCTCCAGATAGCGTATCAATATTTTACACACATGCATTCGCCGCGGTTCTTTCTGGTAATGATGGTGGCAGGCACAATTTTGTTCAGCGGACTGGCAATTCTGCGTAATCGCGCCACCCGAATATTTGGATGATCGTTCGGTCGGCGATTGATCGGCTACTGAAGCGATTTGAGAGGGATTTCGCGGTTCATAACCGTATTCTGGTTTCGCAGAGTGCGTTGTTGCACAATGTTGATGCGTTTGCGAGGCTGACCGGCCAAGATATTATTCCGGTGTTGAAGGGCAACGCCTATGGCCACGGTATCGAGCAAGTTGCGACTGCGCTAAAGGCTCGGAGGTTTCGATACATTGCTGTCGACGGGTACTTTGAGGCACTCCGCGTGCGCAAGGTAAGCCGGCAGCCGGTGCTGGTGATGGGCGCAATCCGGCCAGAGAACTTTGCGCGACTGCGGTACGACGATTTTGCTTTTGTGGTCCAGGACCAAGCGACTATCGAGGCGCTTGCGGCGACGGGCAAGCGAGTGGCCGTGCATCTAGAATGCAACACGGGCATGAACCGCTATGGCGCCAAGCCGGACGAGGCAGTAGCGCTGGCCAAGCTTATTTTGAAGCACCCGAAGCTCCACCTGGAAGGTGTCATGAGCCATCTGGCAGATAGCGACGGTGCGGATCCAGCAACGGTCACTCGGGCAGTTGAGCAATTTGATAGCACAGTCGAGGCTATTCGGAGATTCGGCGCGACGCCCAGCATCCTGCACATAGCTCAGACTGCGGGTAGCGCCGTGGCGACCTCGCGATATGCAAATGCAATGCGTTTGGGCATCGGCCTGTACGGCATCAATCCATTTCCGCCGGATCATCCGGCGCGGCAGAAGCTACGAGACCTCAGGCCGGCACTCACTTTCGTGAGCACGATCACAAAAATAACGCAGGTGCATAAGGGCGACCAGGTGAGCTACAACTACACTTTCACGGCGCCGCACGACATGACCATTGGCGTTATCCCGGTTGGCTATTACGAGGGTCTGAACCGCACACTGAGTAATGCCGGAACGGTCAAAATTGGCAAACACCAGGCCGAAATCGTTGGACGTGTGTGCATGAATCACACTATGATTAGCCTGGAAGGCGCGCGGATTGCCGTTGGTGATCAGGTGATTGTATACAGCAACGACCCGCGTGATCCAAACAGTATCGAAGCCATTGCCGCTGCGAACAACTTATTTAATTACAACCTTTTGACCGCGCTCAGTACGGATGTGAGGCGTGAGTTGGTAGAATAATTTCATGTGTCGAACCACCGCCGGCAGCCGCTCCCACTAGTAAGGGAGGGCTGCCGGACGGCGTAGCTCAGCTAGACCGATTGGCGGACAGCGCCTGCATGATGCGGAGCAGGATGTTGATGGAGTTGAGCCACATCTGCAGCCCCACGTCCACCGCGTTGTCCACGTCCTTGACGGCGATGTACTTGGCGCGGTTCATGTCGCGTACCGTGATGAGCGCGAACAGGCCGATGCCGATGTACGCCACGATCAGCAACAGGTGGGTGTTGTGCGCTGCAGCCTTGGCCGTGACCAAGCTGAAGAACAGGTAGGCCAGCAGCGAGAAGTTCAGGAAGTCGCTGAACCAGCTGTTGAACAGGTCGGCCTTGATAGCCAGGCCGATCATGCACAGCACTACCATCAGCGCGATCGTGATACCCGCCGCTGGAACGAGCGTGTCGACGCCGACCGCTCGCACGAACGGACCGAACAGCGCGCCGAAGGCACCGGCGACCAAGACCAGGTAGGCCGCCAATGACGGCAGCCACCTCTGTGAATCGATCGCGTAGTGGGAGCCGCCTATCATCGACACTAGGACGATGAGGACCGCTGCGATGTACAGCGGCGGCTTGGGGTCCCAGTTGCGCGCCAGATAGGCCGTGATGGCCATGGCACCGTAGCCGAGAGCCACGCTGATGACACTCACCAGATAAAAGGTGGGCGTATCGAGCACGAGACCACCGCTGGCGTTTGAACCGGTGCGGTCAAAGACGGTACCGTCGTCGCCGAGACCGACACTGTCGGAGCTGGACCTTGCCATGTGCCCCTCCTTGGGGTACAACTCAGTAGAAAACTGAACGAGTTTATTATACTGAGATTATGGTATAAGTCAAATGTCACAGACACCCGAAGCGAATTGTGTTACAGTCTTGGTGTAAAAAGAGGAGCGTATTATGGACTCGATTGCTGATCTGTCTGAGCCTGTAAAGGTGCAGGTTCGAGCGCGGCCGGCGGATTACAAGGCTGGCAAGGCCATAGCCGACGCTGATGGCGTAGTTATGGATGAATTTACGCCTATAAAAGTCAGGGCAACAGTGACCGAGCCGGGCCATCAGACGCGTCGGACGCAGTTGACGGCGGGCCCGGATGGTTTTGACTGGGCGTGTACGTGCAATGGGCAGAAGCTTTTCTGCCGGCATGTTGTAGCGACTGCCCTGGCCACGTGGGCGAAGGCGCCAAAGCGACAGCCGTAGCGTATACTTGCTAGTATGGAAGATAACATAAAGCGAGTTCGCGACCTGTTAACCTATATTCCGCACGCCGTTATCGCGACGGTGAGCGAAGATGGCGCGCCGCACAATACGCCGGTTTTTGGGGTGTTTGACGACGATCTGCATTTTTTCTGGTCCTCGTCGCCCAGCTCGCAGCACTCGCGTAATATTACGCGTGATCCTCGGGTGTTCGTGGTGTTTTTTGATTCGCACCGTGGAAATGGCGGATTGTATGTCAACGCCAAGGCTGAACAACTAGACGACCCGGCAGACCTCGACTACAGTTACGAGTTGCTGTCGAGGGGCAAAGCTCGCCTGAACGCACCGATGGCTGCCCGCGAAACGTATGGCGACAATGGATCGCAGCGACTGTACCGTGCAACTCCGCAAAAATTGTGGGTCAGCCAAAGCACAAAGGACGAATCAGGCGCAATTATCTTTGACCAGCGATTCGAGATCCAGCCGAGCGACCTTCGCTCAGCGCAAGAGGCCCGACAATCATGAACCACAGCGAGCACTTGGCAGGTCTTGTTGAGCTGTGGGGCCGATGCCAAAGCGTGTTATTCCCGGAGGCAGCATGAGTGTCGTGCAGCGCATCGCGGCCAAGGCGCTGATCGTGAACGGCGACGGCAAAGTGTTGATACTGCGAGAAGCCTCGACGTACCAGGACGGCACAAACACTGGCCGTTACCATCTGCCGGGTGGGCGAGTCGAACCTGGCGAGGCGTTTTTTGACGCACTGCATCGTGAAATCCTGGAGGAGACCGGGCTCACGGTAACGCCACTTCGACCCTTGTATGTAGGGGAGTGGTCACCGGTGATTCGTGGCGTCCAGAATCAAATAATCGCCGTTTTCTATGCCTGCACGGCGCCACAGGGAGATGTGCGGCTGAGTGACGAGCACGATCACTTTGAATGGATCGCTCCGCAGAGATATACTGATTTTGATATGGTAGACCCCGATTGGGATGTCATAAAGACCTGGATTGCGGGGGCGTAGCTAGACCTTGAGGTGCTTCTCTGGCACAATGAATGTATGAGCGATGTGCTAATACGCGTTATCAATCGATCCCGGCACCCGTTGCCACAGCATCAGACGGAGCATGCGGCTGGGCTTGATATCTGTGCCAATATTGACCAGCCGGTTACGCTAGGTTCGCTGGAGCGCACTGTTGTGCCGACGGGTTTATTCCTGGCACTGCCCGCAGGGTACGAAGCGCAGATTCGTCCTCGATCTGGTTTGGCGGTAAAGCACGGCATTAGTCTGGTGAACGCGCCGGGCACTATCGATGCTGACTATCGCGGTGAGCTGGGCGTGATTCTGGTCAATCTGAGTCACGAGCCTTATACCGTTCACGATGGCGATCGTATTGCTCAGATGGTGATTGCGCAGCATCAAACGGTTGCGTGGGAAGAGGTCCAGGATCTTGATAAGACCGAGCGCGGCGCAGGTGGTTATGGCCATACCGGGAAAAAGTAGCCGCATGAGCGACCAGCTATCCGACATCTGGCAAGACCCGGCCGAAGCCATCGGGAGCATGCTGCTGGAATCGAGCCTGGACAAGGCCCTGCCCGCGCTGGCGCAGGTGCCACTGCTGTCTATTGCTATAGCCACATACAAATCGCGGGGCGCAGTTGCGGATTACCTCCTGGCACGCAAGGTGCAACAATTTTATACCGCGTGGGATGAACTACCACAAAGCAAACGCCGCAACGTATACGAAAAGTTTCAGAAAAAGCCCAAGGATTTCATCGAGAAGCTGCTGCTGATAGTGGAGCGTCAGGAAGATTTCGACAAATGTCGAATAATTGGTGTGCTCACGACTGCTTATCTGGGTGGCGGACTCAAACGGGCTGAGTATTTCGATTTCCTGGAGACAATCTCGCATCTGTCGTTTGGCGATTTGATGCGACTGGTTGGGCTTGCGCCAAAGGGTTTGATCTTTTCAGAACGTGAGGTGGGCGAGCGATATGCAGTGCTATTTGTGACTCGCGGCCTCATGACGACCGAACAGCCGCTTCCCGAGGAGCAGCGTATCGAGGAACCGTATACGTTTTACAAGGTAACGCCGGCGGGTCGCAAACTTGCTGATTACGTAGGCACACAGGCATGATCCGCGCGGTACTTCTTGACTGTTTTGGCGTTATGTATTTCGAGCGAACCTGGGGTGGGCATCATCCGTACGTCAGCAGTAGCGATCCGGATGTGCGCGACCTTGCGCGCGAGGCGGAGTACGGGCTCATCGACGGTGACACGCTCCACCGGGGTATCGCGGAACTTACCGCGCAGCCACTCGCAAAGATCGAGAGGCACCTGGCCGACGAATATACTCGCAACACAGCGTTGCTGTCGTACGCGCAGACGCTGCGGTCGGAGGTTAAGGTGGCGGTGCTGAGCAACCTGGGGCCAGATACCATGCAGCAGTTTTTCACCAGCGCAGAACGTACAGAGCTCTTCGACGGATTCTTCGTAAGCAGTGAGGTTGGCATGATAAAGCCACACCCCGAGATATTTGAGTACGCATGTAATCAGCTGGGCGTCGATACCAGCGAGGCGGTCATGCTAGACGACCTGGAGGAGAACTGCGTGGGTGCTCGCGAAGCTGGGCTTCAGGCGATCTGCTTTCGGTCGACTGAGCAGGCAATCGCCGATCTCAATGCGCTCCTGGGTACGGTAGAATAAGGCCATGCCCGAACTTCCTGAGGTTGAAACAGTCCGTATTGGGCTTGATAGATTGCTGCCTGGCCGAGTGGTGACAAGTGTTGACTACGACTGGCCAAAAGGTTTCCCAAACGCGGCCGAAGTGGTCGACGCGCATCTGATCAGCGCGTCTATTTTGGGTGTACGCCGGCGGGCAAAAGTGCTTATTATCGACCTTAGCTCCGAGTATTCATTAGTTATTCACCTGAAGATGACCGGGCAGCTGGTGTTTCGTGGCGAACAAGCATTTGGTGCAGGACACCCTAGCGCGAGCCTGGTAGGTGAGCTGCCAGATAAATCCACTCGCGTGACGATCGCTTTTCGGGACGGCAGTCAGCTCTTCTTCAACGATCAGCGCAAGTTTGGTTGGGTAAAGTTGCTTCCGACTGCCGATGTGCCGATGATGGACTTTATGCAGAAAGTTGGGCCAGAGCCGTTGGCGGCCAATTTTACGGCTCAGGATTTTATCGTGCGTCTACGCCAGCGGAATGGGAGTGGCATCAAGGCGGTGCTGCTAGACCAAGCGATTGTGGCTGGCATTGGCAACATCTATGCCGACGAATCGCTGTGGGCAGCCAAGATACACCCGTTGATGCGCGTTGCGGATGTGAGCGACGGTCAGCTTGCTGGGCTATATGATGGTCTAGTAAGGGTGTTGCAACTCAGTATCGAAAAGGGTGGTTCGACCGACAGAAATTACGTTGACGCCGAGGGCCGACGGGGTAGCTACCTGACATTTGCAAATGTTTTTCGGCGTGAAGGTCAGCCCTGCCCAAGGTGTGGCACGACCATCATTAAGCTGCGAGTTGCAGGGCGCGGTACGCATGCATGCCCCGTTTGCCAGAAGGCTCCAAAGGGGACTGCGAAATGATAGTGCTGCTAAGTGGTGCAAACGATTTTGCCGTGCGCCAGGCGCTCGATAAGCTGACGAGCGACTTTGTGAACAAGCATGGTGTTCACGCTGTCGAGCGAGTGGATGCCGAGCAGTTCGAGGCGGCGAGGCTGTCAGAATTACTACAGGGCGCGTCGTTGTTCGCCTCGCACCGGCTGGTGATACTGCAAGGTGCTGGCCGCAACAAACCGCTGTGGGAAGCGCTGGGCGAATGGGCCGAGCGCGTGCCGAGCGAAGTCGTGTTGGTTTTGGCCGAATCAGCCCCGGATAAGCGTACGCGTACCTTCAAGCAGATCCAGAAACATGGCAAGGTCCAGGACTTTGCCCAATTGAGCGAACCAGAACTAGCTGCATGGCTCCAACGTGAAGCCAAACGCCAGGGCGGTAGCATCGATGCGCATTCGGCACGACATTTGGTAGGCCGAGTCGGTCAGGACCAATGGCAGTTGCATACTGAGCTGCTGAAGTTGCTGGGCAATAACCCCACCGTGACCGTCGAGGCAATCGACCAGCTGGTCGAGCCCAACCCGCAGGTTAGTGCGTTCGACCTGCTGGATGCGGTGTTGGCAGGGGACGGCGCAAAGGCCTCGACGTTGCTTGCGCGACTAAAAACTATCGAGGACCCTTACAAGCTTTTTGGTTTGCTAGTCAGCCAGATGCAAACGCTGGTGTTGGTCGTAACCGCAGATGGCAAATCGCTAGATGTCATTGCCAAGGAATCAGGCGTGCATCCTTTTGTGGTTCGGAAAATGCAGCCGATCGCGCGTCGTATCAGTTATGCGCAACTGCAACAGATGTTACGTGACGTTGCCCATACTGACACGCAGTTTAAGTCTACTGGTGTCGATCCGTGGATGCTACTGGGTAAATGTCTGGGCAAGATTGCGAGTAGGGACGCATAGCGATTTTTTCGAAAAATGATATACTGTGAAAGTTTGAGCAACCACCTGGACTAATGTCCAATGCTTGAAATGGAGAGAAGGCTGTGGCTAATCGTGAGCCAGTCGCTTACTTCACGGTAAACGCTCATGCCATACCGCTGGAGCAAGGCTACCAAATCATGACCGAGCTCGAACGTCAGTTCGGGGGAAGGATCGGAGGAATCTCGCTCTCTAGGCCTAGAGGAGGCGGCCACTACTACGTGGCATTCACCAGCTGGGAGGTTGCTGATCGCTTCGAGGAGCTGCATCGCGACTGCACTCGTGCGCCCGTCGTGCGATCGGCCGTGCCGCCGCCGGGAACTGTCCTCGTCGAGGTGCCTGAGGAGTTGTTCAGGTTCATCCTTCGAACCAGTCAGCAGTTCATCGATCACATGAACCCCAACTGATAGACGTCGAGGGGCTGGTATGCGCCGGCCCCTCGGCAAATTTTGATACGTACAAAAAATACAGCCCCATGTAAGGGCTGTATTAATTTTGCGAGGTAGTGTATTTATGCTGCTTTTTTGACGGCTGGCTTTTTAGCTACTGGCTTCTTTGCTGCCGCTGGTGCGGCTTTTTTGCTAGCGGCTGGTTTGGCCGTAGCGGCAGGAGCTTTCTTGGCGGCAACTTTGCCAGCTGGTTTTACGCCAGCTTCCTTGGCAATTTTGCTGAGCTGAGCTTTCTTGCGTGCGGCGGTGTTCTTGGTCAGAAGGTTCTTTTTGACGGCGGTGTCAATTTCTGACTGAGCCAGGCGCAAGTCCGCAGTACTTTTGCTAGTCAGAAAAGCCTTAAGAGCGGTGCGCAGGCTGCGCTTGACCGTGACATTTCGCGTGCGGCGCTTCTCGGTTTGGCGCATTCGCTTGATGGCGGATTTGATGATTGGCATAGATGTATGTAAATCCTGTGAGTTGTTAGTGAAGTTCAGGGGGAAATTATACCGTAGCTCTCTATAAAAGTAAAGCCCGGATGGCTCGTACTGGTACGCACGGAATAGAGACAAAATATGCTTCTGCCCCTATGATGCTTATGCTAAAGTTAAATCAGTAAGAGATATACAACTATGTCGCGTTTACCTGTTCCCGGCTCAGATAATGGTACTTGGGGGAGCGTCCTCAATGATTTTTTGAGTGTGGAGCATAATGCAGATGGGACACTTAAGGCGTCAGGTTCACTGGCTGCCAAGGCCGATGACTCTTCTGTCGTGCATCTTGCTGGTGTAGAAACAGTTGCAGGCACAAAGACTTTTCAATCTTCGCCGGTTGCCCCTGGCCCTACCCTGGGCAGCCATGTGGCCACAAAGACATATGTAGACGGTGCCATTCCTGATATAAGCTCAAAAGTCAGCAAAGCTGGCGATACAAATGACTGGTACGCTGAACGTACCAGGTGGGGTGGTGGTTCCTTCGGATTGGATCAACGTAAAAGCGCATGGCGCTATTGGCAATGGTACCACGGACGACACGGCTGCAATTCAGGCGTCAATTAACGCCCTGCCTTCGGGTGGGGGAGTTGTCTATCTGCCCAGTGGTACGTACAAGATAACATCAGCGCTCACAATAGTTTCTGATATATTTTTGCGAGGCGCGGGCGCAAACGCGACTATTATCAAGCAGACATCGACGACAGCCCATGGTATTTACGCCCTGACGGCGCGGCGTATGAGCTTCGAAGATTTGCAGATTCTCGGTCCGGGCAAAGGCGTTGGCAGCGGCACAGGTATTTATCTCGATACAAGTGGTTCGGCGGTTGCCCAATGCCAATTCAATAATGTGTTTATCCAACAGTTTGGCGTTGATGGCATGTACATCAACACACCCATTGCAACTGTGTTGAGTAACGTGCGTTCGCAAAACCACGGGCAGCATGGTTTTAATTTTTTTAACGGTACGTCGCTGCAACTAAACGCCTGCTATGCGGCCGGGGTGGCTGCTGCTGGCTTTTATTTTGACACCATGACGTACTGCGCCCTGAACGGTTGTGCGTCCGACTCTAATGGTGCTGGCTACTGGGCGCACGCGGGTGGCAACATTGCCTTTATCGGTTGTGGCTGTGAGGCCCCTATGAATAACGGCGCTACTTATGCCGGCTACAGCTATGTCGCGCATGGCGGTACGCAGATGGCATTTTATGATTGCTACTCGACAGGGAATCTGTCAATTGCATACTGGTTTACGAATGGCACGACACTGGGCCTTGCGCAGACTTGCCGTGAGGTTAGCCCTACTGGTACCGCAACTGCCTCGATCAAGGTAGATTCTGGTTGCACCGCAACCGTTATGAATGCTTCGACCACTACGACAGTCAGTTACGCCACGGGTACAACGAACCTGTTCGAGAAAAACGGTGTCCAAACATTCGGTACCGGAACTACCAGTATCCGTGTAAGCCGCGGCGCAAATACTAACTTTGGTAGCGTCATCCTTGCGACTGCTGCAGTTGATCAGTGGGGAGTGCAAATGATTAGCAACTCCACTGATGATATGCATTTTAAGGATGTTCTGAACGGTCACGACATGCTTATCGGCGAGCAACACGTCGCGCAGCCCAACATTCAACTTTTAGCCGACGCGAAATCTTTTGGTGGCGGGATTGGCGTGGTGGGTATCGGAAATGCGACCACTATACCGAGCACGAATCCGACTGGCGGGGTGATTTTTTATTCGGAAAGCGGTGTACTTAAATGGCGCGACCCAAGTGGCAATGTTTACGCGTTGAACGTTGCGACTCCCGGCGGTGCAATCACTGCCACGAGTGTCACTGCCACCACAAGCGACTTAAATTTGGTGAGTAATGGCGCCAATAAGGTCATTGCTAAGCCCGGAACGGATAGCGTTACTGCGTTTGAAGTGACTAACGCGGCAGCCAGTTCGGTAATCCTTGATGTTGACACTTCCAACAAGCGCGTCGGCATCAACAACACTGCGCCAACCACTGACCTGGAAGTTGGTTCGAGTGCCGGTGGCACTGCCGGCATGAAGGTGACGCGCGGCAGCTCCGCGAGCTTTGCAAGTTTTAGCTTGAATAACGCCGGTACTGACCAATGGGGTATCCAGATGCGCAACGACGCAACGAACGATTTACACGTTCGAGACCTTGCCAACGGTCGTGACCATCTGAAATTTGCACTCACCACCGGAGTCTCAACGCTCGGTCTTGGCGTGGCTTTTGGCCGCACGACTGTTGCTGACGCCAATTACACAGTTTTACTGACGGATCGAAGAATTTGTTATACCTCAATCAGCGCCGCACGGGTAGTGACATTACCATCTGTGGCCACGACCACGGGTCAGAGCTTTATCATCAAGGATGAATCGGGTAACTGCAGCGGCTCGAACACCATTACGATTACGCCTGCGTCGGGCACGATAGACGGAGCCGCAAACAAGGTCGTCAACACGGCGTATGGCGTGCAGCGAATATACTCAAACGGTACGAATTGGTTTACGGAGTAACATTCCGTTGACCACCGCTAGCGCTTATGCTACAGTGATCTTAAATTGAAAAAACAGAAACAGGTAGCCTCTATGCAGGATGGTTCCAGCCCTAAACAGCTTATTGCCGAGAAGATCAAGCAATCGGCGAATATTTTGGTTACCGTCGGTGCCAATCCGTCGGTCGACTCGCTGACGGCGGCTTTGGGGCTTACGCTAATGCTAAACAAGCTGGACAAGCACGCTACGGCTGTATTTAGCGGTGTCATTCCGCCGGCTATTAGCTTCCTAGAGCCCAACAAAACGTTCGAGAACAATATAGATAGTCTCAGGGATTTTATAATCGCACTGGACAAGGACAAGGCCGACCGCCTGCGATACAAAGTCGAGGATGAGGTCGTCAGGATTTTCATTACGCCGTATCGTACCAAAATTACTGACAAGGATTTGCAGTTTAGCCAAGGTGACTTTAATGTTGACCTGATTGTGGCGCTGGGGGTAGAGGACCAAAAGGATCTGGACCAGGCTATCACGGCGCACGGACGCATTCTGCATGATGCGACGGTGGTGACGATTAATGCTGCTGCTCAGAAGAGTTCGCTTGGCTCTATCGACTGGCAAAATGGCAAGGCTAGCTCGCTCAGCGAGATGGTCGCGAGCATGGCAGAGTCGCTGAAGGCGGGAATTTTGGACCAACAGATCAGCACGGCGCTTTTGACAGGGATTGTCGCTTCGACTGAACGATTTAGCAATCAACATACCACGCCGCAGGTCATGACGATTGCCGCACAGTTGATGGCCGCTGGTGCAAATCAGCAGCTGATCGCGACCAAGCTGCAAACCATTCCAGCGCCGGTCTCGCCACGTAAAGTAAACGCTGCGAGCCAAACGACCGAAAGCACCAAGATCAAGGCCGATACCGAACGCCAAGGTGCTGACGGCGAGATGCACATTCAGCATGGCGAGCAGCTTGAGCCTCCCAAGGAATTGCCACAGGAAGAGCCGGCTCCTCAGCCAATCGAGCCAGTTGCCGAGCCTGAGCCAGAATTTCCGATCGCGCCACCTGCTGCGCAAAATTTTGAGGACCTAAAGCAAGCAATTCAGCAAGAGACCGTGCATGGTACGTCCAATCGCCAGATGGCGTTGGAGCCGCCAACCCCTGGTAGCCAAAACATCAACACCGAAGAAGCCGAGGAGGAAGATCGCCCGCCTAAAGAGGGTGAAGAGAGCTATCTGACAACACATCCTTCGTGGCAGGGGCGTGAGATTGAGCCACCAAGCATGGGCGGGACGCTCAATGCCACGGCCGAGCAAGCGCTCGAGGACAAGGTCCGTGAGGAAGAGGAGCAAAAGCGCAATCATCGAATCTTGACCCATGGTGCTGCGGGTGCGCCAGAGCAAGCCCCACCGGTTGAACAACCTCAACCACCAGCTCCCACTCCCGTTCCAGAACCATCACCAGTAGAGCCAGCTCCAGTAGCCTTGCCCGAGCCACCAGCTCCGGTCGTGGAAGCTCAGCCTGAGATTCCCGTAGTAGCACCGCCGCTCGTAGTGTCAGAGCCTATCGCACCGGCTAGTCCAGCCCCTGTGCCCGAGCAAGTGACGTCGGCTGTTCCCGCTGCGCACGAGCCAACATTGGAAGAGCTTGAGCGTGAGGCGGTCCATCACGCTACGCAGACATCGTCACCCCAAACACTTAGCGAACTGGAAGCAGCAGCACGCCAAGGTGTAAGCCCAGGTGAAATGTCGGTCGCAGCGCCGACGCTTGCGCCTCAACCAATCGCACCAGCACCTGCTGAACAGCCCATGCCTGCTCAGCTTCCGTCGCTGCCGCCGATGCCTGACTTCAGCACTTTGCCGCCCGTTCCTGGCCTGTCTACAACGCCCACGCCGAGCATGCCAACCTTGCCCGAACTGCCGCCTGAACCCTCGGCACCTGCGCAGCCGCAGTCGCTCGAAGTTCCGGCGCCGGCCCCTCAGCCTCAGCAACCACCGGCTCCAATTGACCCCACCCAGTTCCGTATCCCTGGTCAGTAGATCGTAACCTACGGTATGATAGGGGTAATGGATGGTATTCTTTTGATTGACAAGCCTGCGGGCATATCTAGTTTTGGCGTTGTCGCGCGCGTGCGTTGGCTGCTAAGTCAACAGGCGGGTCGGAAGGTAAAGGTTGGCCACACTGGCACGCTTGATCCGTTTGCAACGGGGCTCATGATTATTGTGGTAGGCAGCTATTGCAAGCGGGCAGCAGAATTTAGCAAGCTCGACAAAACGTACGAGGCAACGCTGCACCTGGGTCAGACCAGCAGTACCGGTGACCCGGAAGGGGAACTGACGAATGTATCTGATCGTCGGCCAACGCAGGATGAAGTGCGGGACACCCTTCAGAATTTCAAAGGTGCTATCACGCAGACACCTCCGGCATACAGTGCTATCAAGGTGAACGGGGTCCGTGCCTACAAATTAGCTCGCCGCGGTGAGGACGTAGAGATGCCATCGCGTCAGGTTACTGTTCATGAGCTGGAGCTACTTGATTACAGCTATCCAACTGTCAGAATTCGCACACATGTTAGTAGTGGCACTTATATTCGCACGCTTGCGGCAGATATCGGTGAAAGTCTGGGGATCGGGGCGTACCTGACGGAACTCCGCAGGACGCGGATCGACAATCGCGATATTGATGATGCGCTAGGTTTCGACACGCTGACGACCGAACTCCTAGAACGGGCATTATTGACATCGTAGGGGCTAATTGTACAATCGTACTTGTCCTCTTCGTATTCGTGAAAGGATAAGGACATGAGTGAGATTGCGTCGGGCTTTCCAGCGCCTGATGA
Organism: uncultured Candidatus Saccharibacteria bacterium; assembly: GCA_965225085.1. GTDB lineage: Bacteria > Patescibacteriota > Saccharimonadia > Saccharimonadales > EFPC-124 > CAZJVU01. The sequence continues at coordinate 57,439 of CBDDBE010000006.1, forward strand.
GCTCGAGGCGCAGCACCAAGCGGCTGTTGCCGGGGACGTGGAGCGCCTAAGGGCAAAGGTTCTCAAGGCCTTCCAGTCGCGTCCGTATGGTGGTAAGCCATACGAGGTTGACGTCGAAGGGTTCCCTCGGTTGGCTATTGATATGATCATTGCTGAGCTGAGCCCGAAGTGGGACGCGGAACTCAAGACGACGTACGGCCAGCCACAGAGGGTCTATCACACCCTGGTCATCACTGCCAAGGACTGAGGCTGAGCTGGCGTCTCACATCTGACCCTGCGGTTGGCTTTTTCTGCCGACTGCAGGGTCAGCATTTAGAACCCCTCCGTTGAATGTTGCGTCCCATCTATATTTCTGATAAAATACATCTGATGATTACAAAAGAAGCAAAGAGCCAGGTCATTGCTGACAATCAGCATCACAAGACTGACGTCGGTTCGACCGAGGTCCAAGTTGCAATTCTCACCACTCGCATTCGCGAATTGACTGAGCACCTGAAGGCAAACAAGCACGACAATCACGGTCGTCGTGGTCTGCTGCAGATGGTAGGTCGTCGCAAGCGGTTGCTGGGATACCTGCAGCAAAAAGATTACGCTGGTTATCAGACATTGATCGCCCGTCTTGGACTCCGCAAGTAAGCAATAGCTTCTGCGGAGTTCTTACCTTTTGAACCTACAAAATTAAAACTGCCGCGCGCAAAGTCGCTTGTAGGTGGTGGATTTGAACACAAGTTTTCGGCTTGGTTGAAACCCGTTACCTAAGCAGACTCGCGGGCGAGCAGCCTAGAAAAGGAAACTATCCCTATGAGCAGTATTATCAACCCTTTTGGGAAGGATATTGTCAAAGTTGAAACGCAGTTTTGCGGCCGCACATTAAGTCTCGAGGTTAACCGAGTAGGCTTCCGCACCAGCGCAAGCGTCCTCGTGACCTATGGCGAGACCGTCGTCCTCGGCACGGCGATGGTGGCTAGCAAACCGGTTCACGGTTTTGACTATTTCCCCTTGAGTATCGATTACGAAGAAAAAATGTATGCAGCTGGCAAGATCAGTGGCAGCCGCTTTATCAAGCGCGAAGGTCGTCCAAGTGATGAGGCGATCCTGATCGGTCGTCTGATTGACCGCCCTATTCGTCCGCTGTGGCCAAAGGGTTATCGCCATGAAGTGCAGGGCGTTACCTCTGTGCTCAGTATGGACCCGACATTCCGCCCAGACATGGTAGCTATGATTGCCATGAGCGCCGCGTTTATGCTCAGCGGTGCGCCATTCGAAGGCCCGGTTGCGGGCGTGCGCGTAGGCCTGAAGGATGGTAAGCCTGCCGCTTTCTTGCCACTCGAAGAAATGAACACCAACGACCTCGACCTCGTGGTCGCAGGTACTGGCGAAGCAATTATGATGGTTGAAGCTGGCGCTAATGAAGTCAGCGAAGAGCAAGTGGCCGACGCGCTAGCCTGGGCACATGAGGCCATTCAGCCGGCTATCGCACTCCAGAAGGAACTCATCCAGAAGGTCGGCGTGACTGCTCAGGAATACGAGCTGACGCTGCCCGATGACGAGATCCAAAAAGCCGTCGACGCATGGGTAGATGGCAAACTTGGCGAAAACCTCCGCGCACCGTATCCAGAGCGCAACGATCTGGTGACAACCTTGCGCAAGGATTTACACGCTCACTTCGAAGAGCAAGTCGGCGCCGACGAATACAAAGAACTTCATCAGGAATACGACGACGCCTTTACTGGCGCACTCCACAAGGACGTACGCAAGGGGATTTTGAGTGATGGTGTCCGTCCAGATGGCCGCAAGACCACTGAGATTCGTCCGCTCAGCTCTGAGGTTGGCATTTTGCCACGCGTCCATGGTTCGAGCCTGTTTACCCGCGGCATGACCCAGGGCATGAACATCGTGACGCTTGCGCCACTCAGTTACGCGCAGATTGTTGACACGATGGAGCGTGAGGGCGAACGCCGCTACATGCACCATTACAATGCACCGGGCTACACCGTTGGCGAGATCAAGCGCCTGGGTTCGCCAGGCCGTCGCGAAATTGGCCACGGCTACCTGGCTGAGCGTGCATTAACTGCCGTGCTGCCGAGTGAAGAAGACTTTCCGTACGCCATTCGTTCTGTGACCGAAATTATGAGCCAAAATGGCTCGACCAGCATGGCCGCTACCTGTAGCAGCTGTCTGGCGCTGATGGACGCCGGTGTCCCGCTGAAAGCTCCTGTGAGCGGTATTGCGATGGGCCTTATGAAGGATGGTGATACCATTGCTATCCTCAGTGACATCGCTGACGCCGAAGACTTCGCGGGCGACATGGACTTCAAAGTCACCGGTACTGAGAAGGGTATTACCGCTCTGCAGATGGACATGAAGGTCCATGGTTTGGCTGTTGATATCTTGAAGAAAGCTCTGATGCAGGGTAAAGAGGGTCGCGCACACATCCTCAAGCACATGCTTGAGACCTTGCCGGAAAGCCGCAAAGAGCTTAGCCCGTACGCCCCACGTATCGAGAAGATCCAGATCAACCCCGAGAAGATCCGCGATGTCATTGGTAAGGGCGGCGAGACAATCAATAAGATCATTGCCGAGACTGGCGCTGAAATTGACATCCGTGATGGCGGTTTGGTCATGGTAGCCGCACCTGACAAGAGTGCGATCGACGCTGCAATCAAATGGATTCAGGATCTTACCGCCGAGCCAGAGGTCGGAGCAATCTACGAGAATTGCCGTGTGGTAAAGCTGATGGATTTTGGTGTCTTTGTCGAGATTATGCCTGGCCAGGAGGGCTTGGTGCATGTCAGCGAGATGTCCGACAAACGCGTCGAGCACCCTGGTGACATCGTGAAGGAAGGCGACCATGTAACGGTAAAGCTGGTGGCTATTGACGACCGTGGGCGACTTGTCCTTTCCATGAAACAAGCAAAAGCCACAAAATAACATTTTGATATGAAGCGCCCCCGGACTTCTCACCACGATCGTGATGGAAGTTCCGGGGGCTCAGCGCCTCAGGTGTCCGCGTACTTGCGGCCTATCGCGAGACCGAGATTGGTCACCAGCTGCCAGGCTTCGGCACGCTGCTCCGCGACCATGTGCGGCCACCATTCATCTTTCAGGCGGCGCTTCAGGTCGTCGAAACGATCCAGGATGGTCCCGGTACCTACAGGTCCTCGTAGCAGTAGCAGGATGTGCAGGCACATCGCCTCGGTAGCGATCGGGAAAGCGCCGGCTGCTATCGCCAGCTTTCCCGCTTGTTCTGCATAGCGGGCGCATTCCGGCGTCCGCGCGCTGTCCACTGCGGTGAGAGCCTCAGCGTAGTAGTACAGGGCTTCGGCGTGCTCCGCTTGGCTGTCCGGCCGCTCGACCAGTACCTGTAGGCACATGGCCATGATCTGCTGTGGGGGGCGAGACGAGGCTTCCAGGCAACGGCGGATGGATTCGATGTTCATGTGCAAGTCCTCTCGATGGGGCTGATCAGCGAATTATACTATATATTGAACTTCTTGTCAATAATACAGATGACAAAAAGCTACAACTGTGCTACAATGTTAGACACCAACTACCAGTGATATACATGGTGTGATTCTCGTAATAGGCTGATCTATAGGGTAGTTGTGTCTTATTGTGTTAATGATAGATTCTCCAAAACAACATCTTCTCGATCAAATCACCGCAGACATGCTGGAGCATAATGTCTGTCCAGATTTGGCCAAGACGGCCACGAACATTGTTCCGGGCGCGGGTAACCCAGATGCCGAAATCATGTTTGTTGGGGAGGCACCGGGCAAAAACGAGGACCTGACGGGCGAGCCGTTTGTTGGCGCCGCAGGCAAGATTCTCGACACGTTGCTCGCAAGTATTGGGCTTACGCGACATGATGTGTTCATCACGAGCATCGTCAAATACCGTCCACCGAACAATCGCGATCCCAAAGCAGAAGAGAAAGCAGCCTTTTTGCCATACCTCGAACGCCAGATTGACGTCGTGCAACCTGTGCTGAGCATCCCCTTAGGTCGACACGGCATGGAGTCATTCCTGCCTGGCGCGCGAATAGGCGAAGTCCACGGAACGCTGCAGTGCGACGCCAAAGGCCGCTTCATCCTCCCGCTATTTCACCCGGCGGCAGCCCTCTACAACCGTAACCTATTGCAGGTTATCGAAGAGGATTTTAAATCGATTCCAACACGAATAAAGGAAATTAAGAAAGGAAGATTACCTCAATCATGAGTGATCAAAACCAACCCGTTAGCGGGCAAAACCGCACTAATAATCGCGGTCCACAAAACAATCGCCGCGGCAATGGCCAAGGCAACAACAATCAAAACGGCCAAAGCCGTCAACAACAGGCCCAGCAGCAAAATAGCGTTCTGGCGCGCACTCAGACTCGCCGAGGCGAAGTCCAGCGCGCTGCCCGCCGCAATAGCGAGCTTGTAACACAAATTGCCGGCCAGCACGTCATCGATGTGCCGGTTAACAAATCTGTCTACAACGGCTACGAAGGCGAGCAGTTTACGCTGCTGCAGCAAAAGCGCCTGAAGCAAACCAAGGGCCCAGTCCTGCGCGTCATTCCGATCGGCGGTCTGGGCGAAATGACCATCGGCAAGAACATGATGGCCATCGAATACGACAACGACATCATTGTCGTCGATATGGGGCTGCTGTTCCCGGGCAGTGACTATCCGGGCATTAATTACATCGTGCCTGACCCTACGTACCTCGAGGAGCGCAAGCACAAGATCCGCGGGCTTATCTTTACCCACGGACACCTTGACCACATCGGCGCGTTCAAACACCTTGTGCACCGTATTCCTGCGCCAGTCTACGCCAGTAAGTTCACCACAGGCATGCTGCGAAAGGCCATGGAAGAGGCGACAAGTGGCTACCAGCCGCAGTTTAACGAGCTGAATCCAGAGTCGCACGAGCGTGTTCAGCTGGGCGATAGCTTTAGCATCGAGCTGGTTCGCGTGAACCACTCCATTCCAGACGCGACCGCTGTCGTCATTCGTACCCCCGTCGGCGTACTTGTCGATACCGGTGACTGGCGCTTCGAGGAAAACCCGGTCGATGGCCGCAAGTTTGACCTCGAGCGGCTTGAACAAATCAGCCGCGAAGAGGGGATCACGCTGCTAATGAACGAGAGCACCAACTGCGACTCGGCCGGCACCCACACGCATGGCGAGCAAGAGATTGCCCAGAGCTTTGGCGCAATTATGGAGCATCATGCCAACAGCCGCATCATGATCAGTACCTTTAGCTCGCAGATTCACCGTATGCAGGTGATCCTGGAGCAGGCCAAGCTGCACAACCGCAAGGTTGCCTTTGCTGGCTATAGTATGTTGCAGAACCTCGAGGTTTCGCTGCGCGCCAATGCTATCAAGATTCCAAAGGACGTGATCGTTCGTATGGAAGACATCGTGAAGCTGCCAGACAGCAAGGTCGTCATCGTCTGTACTGGGTCGCAGGGTGAGTTTAACGCCGTGCTTAACCGTATGGCGACCGGCGCGCACAAGTTTATCAAGATCAAGCGAACCGACATCATTGTCTTCAGCTCTAACCCGATTCCTGGCAACGAAAAATACGTCGTTCGCACGGTCGACGGCCTGATGCGCGAAGGCTCGGATGTTGTTCAGAACAATAAGCCAGCACTCGACAACTTTGGCCCACTGCACCTTTCGGGGCATGGGTACCACGAGGATCATATCCGACTAATCAACGCGTTGAAGCCCAAGTACTATCTGCCAATTCACGGTGAATTCCACATGTTGGTGCACAACGCTGAGCTGGCCGAGAAGGAATGTGGCATTCCGAAGGAAAATATCTTTGTCGCTGACAGCGGTGATGTGATCGAGATTCAGCCTGGCGGCAGCGGGGCCAAGAAGGTCGGCCGCGTTCCGGTCGGTGGTATCATGTACGACGATTCTGGCGAGGAAGTCAGCGAAATCGTCCTCAAGGACCGAATTCACATGAGCAACGAAGGTATGTTCGTGGTAGTCCTAACCGTCAGCAAGAAGACCGGTCGGTTGCTAACCAGCCCCGACATCATCAGCCGTGGCTTCATCTATCTGCGCGACAGCGAGGAGCTGATGAACACCATCCGCCAATACCTGAAGCAGAAGATTGCTCGCAGCTACGGAAGCGGTCGCAAGGTCGACCTGGACGACCTCAAACGTGAGATCAAGGACGATGTCGCCCACGTGCTATATGACCAGACTCGACGCACGCCGATTGTCATTACGGTAGTGAACGAGATTGCTCCCGCACCTGGCGGCATGAACGGTCAGCCGGGCCAGGACCAACAACGGCCTCAGGCTCCGCGCCCAGTTGCGACCGAACGCGCGACCGAGTAGCATTTGTATTCCGTCAGTCACTTAGCCGGCGAAGCTCGTCGGCTAAGTGTGCATTGTCCGAAACGGCTTCGAAAAAGCGGCTATCAACATCGTGAACAGCACGAATAGCTGCCTTGAGGCTGTCACGACCAGCTGGAGTGAGAGACAGGTGGAACACGCGCCCATCTTGTCCATCGCGCGTACGCAGCACAAACTGGCGTTGCTCCAGGCTTCGCACAACTTGCGACACGACATTTATGTCCAGCGTCGTGTGCTCGGCAACATCACGCTGGGATGGGCCGTCGGGATTCTGTGTGCCAAGGCGCGAGATTGACCCCAGCAGGAAGAATTGTACCAGTGTTAGATCCACTGGTCGTAGCGTCTTGCCAAGATTTCGTCGCCACGCAACGGCTGCTTGGTTGAGCAAAAAACCAAGGCTCTGATCCGGGTTGGTGTAAGTGGTTGTCATCGCTTTGTGAAGAATTCGCGTTTATCAGGCATGTGGCCGGTCTGTCGCGCCCAAGTGTGCATCAGTACCGTGGCCCACATTCGATAAGGCTGCCAGGCCTCAGCAATCTTTAGTACCTCGGGTTTGCTGGGGAGTTTTGGCAGATGATGAAGTTGCTGGATCATGTAGTACGTTAGGTCGTCGTGGCTGAAGCCGTCCTTTATGCCTGCGCCGCGTTGCAGAATGCCCTGCGAGAAGAACGGACCAACGCCTGGAATAGTCTCGAGCTTGGCCAGGGCGATCGGCTCATCGAGCTGGCGCAAGTACTGACGATCGAGCAGCCCGTCGAGCGCTGCCTGGGCAACTGCATGCAGACGTTCGAGCTTAACGTCGTTGATGCTTTGAAATTCTGTAACCTTGAGCAATTTCTGCGGCAAGGGGTAGGCATGAAATATTTGGCCTTCAACCTTGATGGCATCGCCGAGTTCCTCGGCCATGTGGGCACGAATTTTGCGCGCCTGTGCAATGCTAATGCGATGGCCAGTTAGTAGTCCGGCTGCAGCTTCGTATGGCGAGTGAAACAAGGTCGGGCGCATGAAATGATAGGTCTTTTGTAGCTCTTGGATGGCCGGGTCGCGCTTGCCGACAGCTTCCCATCCGCTGCCATCCTCATCGAGCGACATTGCAGCGAGGGCTTGGCGTTTGGCGACCTCGGGGTCTGTGGCGCCATAGACTTTACCGCGCAAACTTCTGTCGGGTAGCTGAGTGAGCGTCACCGCCGCCGAGCTTTTCCATCCTTCGACTGGGAAGGCCATAACGATTGTCTGTGGGTCGTGCTGCAACGTTGGCCAACCATTGAAGTATTGGTTTTGGAAGAGCAGATCAAACGGACCTTTAGGCGTGAAAGTAAACTCCATGGGGCTAATACTCGCGCTGGGCTAATTCGCTGAGCTGCTTCATGTTTGATTCGCTGTCGCGGGCGATGTCCTTGCCAAACATTGCGTAGAAGAACCCACCAAGTAGTCCGGTGAATTCGGTTCGGAATACAAAGCGTGCACCACCGTCAGCTGTCGGGACAATTTCGTGGTAACTCATCATGGTGCAGAGGGGGAGGTTAGTGCGAATAGTGAAGCTTTTGCCTTCGACAATATCGTCGATGATGAGCGTCGCGCCCGGACCTTTCTTGTTCTTGAGTTTAGCCTGCGCACCGTTCTCAAATTTGTCCAGAGTGATCGATTCGATCGTTGGATCGTGCTTTTTCCAGTTGGGTAGGTCGGTCCATGCCTTCCAGGCCTGTGCCGGCGTTGCATTGGTTGTGGTGTCTGAGCTGAATGATTTCATGTTTTTCCTCATGAATTAGTATGTATACATATCAATTTAGCACAAATTGAGTTTTGTGCAAGCGGATTTTTAATTAGATAATCTCAAAAATTTGCAGTGAGTGGGGCAAGGTAAGTCGCCCCACTCACTAGTGTCGTCTTTAGCGTTTTGCGGCTTCGAGCAGCCCGGTTAGGTACGCTTGCGGCGGTAGGCAAGCGTGGTACGCGTCGCTATCACCAGTTGGGAAGAGCAGCTTGCTTTCCCTGTATTGGTCCGTGTCGGGCGAAAGCGGGACCACGAGGTACAGGTGGTGGACCTTATTCATGCCAAAATTATCCTGGGCGTTTGTTGGCAGTATGCCTCTGAGCCGGTCAACGGTTGCGCCTTCGGCGGTTGAGTAGCACGCCATCAGGAGCACCTGGTTGGGATACGCCGCGAGGAATTCTACTATCAACCCGTCACCAGGTTTGTGGATGCGGTTTTGGGATTTGCTTGCGATGGTGACCGAGCGGGTACACCGAAACTCCGTACTCTCCGGGTCGATAGGCTTACGCCGAAGTCGGTCGCGCTTTGCCTGCATGGCCGTGACCCAGCTGTTGCCGGGCAGCCGTACCTGTACGTCTATCGCGTATATCACGACAACTCCTTAGAATGGGACGGACTGTTAGATAATGCCAGGATTTGTGATGAGGGTCAAGCTAGTTGAAAAAATATTAGAAAATTGCTATAGTATATGCATAAGCAATACTAAGTAGCGCATCCATGTCTTACTTTACTACCGAAGGTATGCCACAATAAACGTAATGGCCAAAAGAAAAAGAAGGGTATCCAAGAAGAACCAAGCACCCCAGCATAATCTGCCGGAGGGTTTTTGGCAGCAGGCCGCCGCGACAGTGATGGTGGTGCTGGCGTTGCTACTCGTGATCGCCATGTTTGGCGCGGGCGGACCATTGATGGCCGCGATACTAACCGCTGGTAAATGGCTGATCGGATGGACTGTTTATCTGGTGCCATTTATCTTCGCTTATATTGCATTCGAAACATTCCGGGCAGAGCGTAATCGGCTGCCATTTGTTATGGAGTTTGGGACGGTGCTGTTCCTGGTCTTTGTGGCAGGCTTTTTCCATCTGTTCCTGAAGGATCCGAGCGACTTGCAGCTAGCGATGACTGGTGTGGGCGGCGGTGTGGCCGGGTATTCGATCGACCGTGTAATGCTGAGCCTGCTAGACACCAAGACGTCGGGGTTGGTTCTGGTGGTGCTGGCCTTTATAACGATGCTATTTGTGGCGCGTATATCACCCTTGAGCGTCTTTAGAGGCATTGTGAGCTTATTCCGCCGTGAGCAGTTTGACGATTCGGGCAATCGGGCCGTTGCAGAGCGTGCAGCGGCATTGGACCAGAAGAGTACGGCCATTGGCGAGCTGAAAATGAATGAAGGCGTGCCGACGCTGGCTTCTATGCGTGCTGGGCGTAGCTTCAAGAACAGCATGGAAAAGCCAGCCGATGACTCGCAGAGCGCGCTCACCATCGCGACCGATCCCAACTGGAAGTTCCCGAGCCTCGACCTCTTGGAGAAGAAGCAATCACCGGCTGATGCAGGCGATGTAAAGCATAACGCTCAGGTCATCAAAGATACGCTGGGCGAATTTAGCATAGATGTCGAGATGGAGGGCGCGAATATCGGGCCCAAAGTCACGCAGTACACGCTCAAACCACCAGCTGGCGTCAAGCTCACGCGTATTACGCAGCTCGAGACGAACCTTGCGCTCAATCTGGCGGCATCGGCTATTCGTATCGAGGCGCCGATTCCTGGCCAGCGTGCGGTTGGTATAGAAGTGCCAAACGTAAAGGCTGCGGATGTGCGTCTGTACGGCGTATTGAACTCTGGCCAGTGGCAGCACGTGGCCTCGCCGCTCAGCTTTGCAATTGGGCGCGATATTGCCGGTGAGCCGATGGTGGGTGAGCTGGATAAAATGCCGCATCTTCTGATTGCCGGTGCGACTGGGTCGGGTAAGTCGGTGATGATTAACACCCTACTGAGCAGCCTGCTGTATCGTAATAGCCCGAGCGACCTCAAGCTAATCTTGGTCGACCCGAAGCAGGTCGAGCTGACCCCATACAACGACATTCCTCATTTGTTGACTCCCGTTATTATCGAACCCGAAAAGTGCATCAGCGCGCTGAAATGGGCTGTTAATGAAATGGAGCGTCGCTATAGCTTGCTGGCCGAGCAAAAGGTCCGCAACATCAAAAGCTACAACGACCTGAAGAAAAATGACGGCGAGGGCATGCCCTACATCGTTATTGTCATCGATGAGCTAGCCGACCTGATGATGATCGCAGCACGTGATGTTGAGGCGTTGATAGTGCGGTTGGCGCAGAAGGCGCGCGCTGTTGGTATTCATTTGGTATTGGCTACTCAGCGCCCGAGTGTGGACGTCATTACGGGGCTCATCAAGGCTAACGTGCCCGCGCGTATTGCCTTTACTGTAGCTAGCCAGGTAGACAGCCGTACCATTTTGGACCAGATGGGGGCCGAGAAACTACTGGGCCGTGGTGATATGCTGCTGCTGACGCCAGAGCTGAGCAAGCCCAAGCGTATCCAGGGTGCGTTTGTGGGCGATGATGAAGTCGTGAAGGTGACAGACCACCTGCGCATGCAACGCCCACCAGACTATGACCCAGAAATTATTGCACAACCAGTCCAGCTGAATGGTAAAGGGGGCGTGGTGATGGACTTTGACGGTGGCGGTGATGACGATATGTACAAAGACGCCGTGCGTGTAGTGTGCGAAAGCGGCAAAGCAAGCGCTAGCCTGCTGCAACGACGCCTGCGTGTTGGGTATGCTCGTGCCGCACGATTGATCGAGACGATGGAAGAACAGGGCATTGTTGGTCCGGCCGATGGTGCAAGGCCTCGAGACGTGCTGATAAGCAGCCCAGACGATGCTTTTAGCGGCAGCGAGTAGGCTTATCGTGCGGCCCTAGGCTGTGCTATACTTCGACGCGGACTTACGAGCCCTCCTCGCAAGGCGGGCTCTTTTGTTTGTACTTTCACGTTCACTCATGGATAGACCGAGATGTTCGGAGGTAGGACATGTCTACCAATTTGACGACGATCATCATTCCAGTGCGAAACGAAGAGAAGAACATCGCGCCGCTCGTGTCACAGGTTCAGAGCGCGCTGTATGGTGCTCTCGCTCGGGTTGTGTTCGTTGACGATAGCGACGACCTGCGTACGGCGCGGGCTATTGATGATGCCAGACGGCAGTACGGATCCAAAACCCTTAGGGTACGTCGCATTACTCGTCCCGAATCGCGACAACAAGGCCAACTGGCCAGCGCCATGGTGGATGGCCTCCACGATCCGCTAACAGGCGAGTTCGTCGTGGTGATGGCGGGAGATTTGCAGCACCCGGCGGCGGCGATTCCCGAGATGCTCGCGAAGCTGACGTCGGGCAAGGACCTGGTGGTGGCAAGCCGTTATCACCGAGAGAGCACCAATGAGAGTTGGTTTATGCGTCAGCGGCTTGTCGCGCGCAGTCTGGCTGTGCTGGCGCACGTGCTTTTCCCTTGGGCGCTCAGAGGTTTGACTGATCCGTCGTCGGGTTTTTTCGCCTTCAGACGTGAGGCGGTCTACGCGAGCCGTTTGCAGCAGTCGCGAGGTTTTCTGCCGTTGCTCGAGATTCTGGTGAATCACCCACGGCTGGATCGGGGAGAGATTGCGTGCCATTTCAGCGCCCGTCGCTGGGGACAGGGGCGATGGGACGAATCGATAAGGTTGTCGCTTCTGTGGCGGCCAATTGCGCTGCGAATCAAGACTGTCGCACAGTGGCTGGTGTTCACGTTCGGTGGGGTGACCATTGCACTGCTGGGCATCGGCCTCTTTTGGCTGCTAGTGCACGGTGGTGTCGAGCCGGCCAAGGCTAATCCGATTGAGTTGCTGAGCTCATTGGTACTGGCTTTTGGGCTGTGCCGCTGTATCATCTGGCGCACACAGCCGCATGGTGCGCTTATGGGCCAGATGCTGTTGTTCATCATCGCGCGTGGCGTAGGCCTCTTGCTGACCTGGATGACGTATGTCTGGCTGGTTCGGCGGGGCATGAATTACCAGCTGGCAAATATTGTCAGCCTGCCGGTTGGCGCGCCGCTGGGGTACTGGACGGCGCGGCTGATTTTCGAGCGCCGGGCGGAAGCATGGTTTGCCGCGCACCGCACGGACGCGGCAGTGGCGGCAGTTGTATTGGCATTGGTTTGGTGTACGGCCCTCGGCCTGCGCAGTTCGACCGGGAACCAGGGAGCGAATATTGCGAGTAACATTCGCTCGCCGTTTGCTCGGATGCTGGTCGGCCTGTACGATAACATGGCTAGCAGCGCTGACCAGCGTATCGGCCCCACTATATCTGCACGACAGCTAATGTGGCTAGTCGCGATGATGAGCACGGTACTTGTCTACGCGCTTGCGCGGCAGTTGCATTGCCGGCATGTTTTTGCGGCGGTGGCTGCGTTGATTTTTGGGCTGAGCCCACTCAGTGTTGGCCTGCATCAAATGATCCTGACGGACAATTTGGCGATCATGTTGGTCTTGGCCGGGCTGTTGTTCGTCACGGCGTCACGCACCTGGGTTGGTGCAGCCGGCGGAGTGGTCTGCCTGACCATGGCTACGTTGACGAAGGAGGCAAGTATTCTCTTTGCGCCTGTCGTTCTGTGGCTGCTATGGCGGCACGCTACGGGGCTCGCACGGCGTTGGAAGAGAGTAGGGGCCTTTGTGGTCGCCTACGCTGCAGTGTGTTCTGGCTGGGTTTGCTTCCTGCGTTTTTCCGGGAGGGGCTCTGCCGCCAAAGGCTACGCCAACGCGATCGGATCAACCTGGTATCGACTGACTGGCCGCGCGACGAGCGGAAGTGTACTCGAGTTGACAGATAGCACTAAACAGTCGGTGCACGCGTGGTTCGGAACGGATCCGACGCTATTGTGGGCCGGGCTGGCTGTGGGGCTGTTCGCGTTGTTCAACTGGAGGCTCCGTCCATTCGCAGTGATGTTGGGCATCTTGGCGGGCGCTCTGTTGGTGGGCAACCTGCCCGAGGCGTTCATCGTCGAGGCTATTCCGATGATGGCGCTTTTGATCGGAGCCGTCTCTGATGCTTGGTGGTCAAGGGTGCCGGCTCGTCGATCTGCACGCCACGCCGGTGAGGGGCGGGGATGGCCGCATTTCATCGGGCGGGTGCCAGTGGTTGCAGCGGCGATTGCAGCAGTCGTATTTGCCAGTCCGATGTGGGCGCAAAGCTTTCGGGCGCATACGACCGAGCTGCCTGGTGGGGGCACTACCGCGGTTACGGTCTATCAAACGCAGAGAGGTCAATAGTACAGGCAGAGGTCGCTCTAGCGGCCCGGATGCACATAGTGGCTCCCGAGAAGGGAATCCTATGCGAGCGTCCGGGCCGTTTCTAATCTTGAAGGGCTGTTTTGACGAACGACCGTTGCGATTTTTCCCTATTTGTAGTAAAATTACATCTGTTAATAACTAACTCAGCTTGGGTTCATAGCCCACGCATCCTAGGCAACTGGGATTCCAAAGGAGGAAGAGATGAAAAAGGACTACGAATTGGTAGTCTTGCTGCATCCAGATCTCGAGATCGATCTGGAGAAGCCGCTCGCCAAAGTTCGGCAGATTTTGACCGACAATGGTGGCGAGATTGTCAAAGAAGACAACTGGGGTAAGCGCAAGCTTGCATATCCCATCAATAAGGAAGAGTTCGCGATCTATGTTTATATGGACGTGACGATTCCGACGGCAGGTGTCAAGAAAATTCAGAGCACGCTCAACATTACTGACGAAGTTTTGCGCTATCTGTTAACTGCCGTCGACCCGCGTGCAATTGCCGCAGCCAAGGAAGCAGCCGAGCGCGAAGCCTCAAGGGCCAAGAGCGAAAACGAAGAAGACCAAACAAGCGAGGAGTAGGGTATGTCAAAAAGTATCAACCAAGTTATTCTGATGGGCAATCTGACGCGTGATCCGGAACTGCGCACAACGCCGAGCGGCCAAAGTGTTTGTAGCTTTTCGCTCGCAGTTAATCGTAGCTGGCAGGGCCAGGATGGCACTCAACAGGACGCAGTTGATTACTTTGACATTACCGCCTGGGGCAAGCTCGGTGAACTAGTCAACCAATACCTGAGTAAGGGCCGCAAGTGCCTGGTACAGGGCCGTTTGAGCCAGCGCAGCTGGGACCAGGATGGTCAGAAGCGCAGCAAGGTTGAGGTGGTCGCGAGCGACGTCACCTTCCTGGACGGTGGTGGCGCCGGCAACGATGGCGGCTCACCAGCTCCTCGTAGCAGCGCTCCAAAGCGCAGCAGCAAGAGCGACGAGCCAGCAGTCGAGGACATCGACGACAAGCCGATCGACCTCAGCGAGATTCCTTTTTAGTAGATTTTTAGAACGGGTACGATTAGCTGGTATACCCTGTGATCAACCCTTCGCATAATTTTTAGGAGATACTATGTTAAAGAACAAGCGATTCAAGAACGATGTGTCGTACTTTGACTACAAAGATGTCAAGGTACTGCAGCGTTATGTGAACGGCTATGGCGAGATTGAGCCACAAGCCAAGACTGGCCTGAGCGCCAAACAGCAACGACAGCTTGCGACTGCTATTAAACGGGCGCGGCATTTGGCGCTGTTACCTTTTGTAGCCACGAACTAGAGCGGCCCTCCTGTGCGGCGCACTGCGGCGTTAGGTCTTTGCGATCCTCACTTGTGGTATGTTAGATACCGCTCGCTCCGGTTCGCAGATCTGCCTTGCAGTGCATCCACCTAGGAATCCTGTCGAGTAAAGGAGAACTTATAATATGTACGGTGTAACAGATCTGAAAAAAGGTACGCTTATTACCCTGGACGGCAAGCCGTACCGGGTTGTTGATTATAATCAAAAGGTGATGGGGCGCGGCGGTTCGATCGTGAATGTTCGCGTAAAGAACTTGCTGGACGGCAGCGTAATTCCCAAGACCTTCAAAGGCGCCGAGAAGATCGAACCAGCCCAAGTAGACACTCGCACGGTCCAGTTTCTGTACAAGGACGGCGACAGCTATAACTTTATGGATGGCACGACGTTTGAACAGTTTGAGCTGAGTAGCGATGTCGTCGGTGACGCGGCCATCTACCTGAAGGAAGGCAACGACGTATCGCTGCAGTCCTACGAGGATCGAGTGATCAATGTTGAGCTGCCGAATAACCTCTTCCTCGAGGTGACATATACCGAAAACGTAGTAAAGGGCGACACAACCAGCAGCGTACTGAAAGACGCAACGCTCGAGACTGGATTGGTCGTGAAAGTGCCGTCATTTATCAAGATTGGTGATGTGGTGAAGGTAGATACACGCACCGGCGAGTATCTGGAACGCAAGAAAGATTAGTTCAAAGAGTCTAAAAATGGTTCAGGGCGGCCCGCGATTGCAGGCCGCCCTTTGTGCTGGCGTTAGTCCCAGAAGCTCGACCAGATTTCGTAGTCCAGGATGCTGTTGGCGACATCGCCTGCGAAATTGAACACGGCGCCGAGCCCCCTGAGGATCAGCTCACCACCTCCTGACCAGTCGTGAGCTCTGGCCCGACGTGCTCTCCCGCGAGGTGCGGCCGGGGAGATGTGGTCTCCGCCGGTGATCTGGGCGTAGGTCGACTGGAACTGCTCGAACGCACCGGTCGCCGATAGTGGTTTGCCGCTCGGGTCGACGCGCTTCAGGTGGAGGTCCATGTGATCACCGTAGGTGATGGTGCAGCTCACGATGGCGCCTGCTTGGAAGAGCGCCCTGATGAGCGTTCGCGGCCCTTCCTGGATGTCCGGGCGAGCCGCCAGCTGCTGGTTGTAATTGCTGGCCGTGGCATCGAACCGGTCCATACCTGCGCGTGCCGGTGCTGGCATTCTGAGCTGGTAGTCGCTGTAGGTTACCTTCGGGTCGCTTCGTCGCATGGTTTCATCCTTTCGGATTGGGAACACTAGAGTATACGGTAACACTTTTGTATGATTGTTGCAATGCACTAACGATGTTGGATATCCGCCATCTTTATCGTATACTGTCAACAATGACTAAATTTCGTCTCGATCAACTCCTTGTTCAGAAAGGCCTTGTGCCCAGCCGCTCTCAGGCCGAGAGCTGGATAAAGTTGGGAAAGGTACTGGTGGATGGCGTGGTGATGACCAAGCCAGGGTACTTTCTGGCCGCCGATGCCAAGGTAAGACTGAAGGCTCAGGAAAAATATGTGTCACGCGCTGGTCTTAAATTGGCTAGCGTGGCAGAGCTGCTTCATCTGGACTTCCAGGGTAAAGTCGTGCTGGACGTTGGATCAAGTACCGGGGGTTTTACAGACTACGCCCTGCGGCATGGCGCACGCAAGGTGATCGCCGTGGATGTCGGGACTAATCAGCTTCATCAGTCGCTGCTCGGAAATCCGAAGATTGAACTTCATGAGCAGACCGACATACGCCGTATCGACGAGCTAAGCGACGCGCCAGATATCGTAGTTATTGATGTGAGCTTCATCAGCCTGCGCGAAGTCCTGCCACATATTGCAACGCTGTGTACCCCTCGCACCCAGATTGCGGCTATGGTAAAACCGCAGTTTGAGGCCGGGAACAGTTCCAAACACAAAGGTGTGATCAAAAATGATTCGATGCGGCGCGATATCCTGAAGGATTTCGAAGCTTGGGCAAAGAATGTGTTCGCTGTGCACGACAAGGCAGACAGCCAGGTGGCTGGCAGCAAAGGGAACCTCGAGCGATTCTACTTGCTTACACCTCTGAAGCGCCAAGCCTAAACGCCTGCATAACGCGTCGCTTGGCAATATCGCCATCTGGGAACATGTCGACCAGCGTAATGGTGCTGATGCGCACCGGATCGCCGGCATGCACGCGGCCATCGGCCTGGACCGTGACGTGCGGTTTGTAGCCATCCTCCAGATAGTGCGGTTCGTCGAACACGCCGTGGCAGTTGCGGATGAGCGCAACGGTTTGATTGTGCAGCGACGCCAGTTCGGGTGTGCGCATCAGGCGGGTAACGTGCACTTGTCTCTCGGGGCCAAAATAATCGTCCTCGGTCGCGATAGTCTGAAGCGGTTGATGCTGGGCAAAGAGAGTAGTGAGCTTATTTGGCAATTGTGACCCCGAAAGGTCGAGGGCAAAGTTGGCCACCAGCGTCGTATGGAGCGGCCAATGACCAACCATAAATTCTGCGCCATTGTCGATAGGTTTTAGGAAGCTGACGAGTACGTATTTTTGCATGGGTTGTCCTTTTTAAAATAAGCTAGTTTGATGCGGAGCGGCGTCGTTTTTTGCTGCGTCATAGCCGAGGGTGCAGTTATGCCCGGTGAGTTTGCTCAGCGGCAAGGTATACTGCAGATCGTTCTGCTCCACGATGAGGACCGAGCCGATCATCCCGATACAGTTTCCAGAAATGTGGTCGTTGGTGACGATGTCTACGAGATCTTGGGGGCGCAGCATGTTGGTGCCGAGGTAGTGCGAATCCAGGTGGATGGGCGTAGCTCCATCGGCTTTCACGCCAATTTCGTGCGTCAATCTGTCGCGCGCGGTCGTCAGCTCTGCCGCACCAGCAACTGCATCGTAGGGCCGTTTGAGGTACTGATGTTTCTGGCGGACTTGCAACGTCTCGGCAATGCCTGGCAGGGCGGCTGCCTTGGCTTCGTATTGGCGAGCGATGTCGGCGGTGGGGTAGGTGTTCAGGACGAGGGCACTTCGTGCACCTTGGTCGAGGAGCCGGCGAATGCCGCGTCCGGCCCAGCTGATGCCAACCTTGACCACGCCAGGTGCAAAATGCGCCAGATACAGGATATGCGGCTCGGCGTTCCGTGCTTGCTGTTGCTCGGAGACGGATGCGGCGTTGTAAAATGCCGGGTTGAAGCCCGTCTTCTGCTGACAGTGTCGGCATTGGTCGTACTGGCCAGGTAGTTCGGCGTTATCGGGGCAGGGGAAGCTTTGCCCAGTCGCAAGGTCGTGCCATCCACCGCAGTATCGCTGGTCGGTATCGAACCTGAGTGTGAACAGTTCGTCCCGTGGTTCGAAGTGCGCAAAGCCATCGCCATTTTCTGGCAGCAAACTTAGCTGCGGCTGGTGGTCTGGGCCATAGCCGTAATGCACAAATAAATAATTTCCTTCAGGTAGTTTGGCCACGAGACAATTATACGTTATTTGCTGACGTTGAATCGGAATTCGACGACGTCGTTGGGCTGCATGACATAGCTTTTGCCCTCGGTACGCATTTTGCCAGCAGCTTTTGCCGCGGCTTCGGACCCAGCGGCGATCAGGTCAAAATAGTCGACAATTTGTGCGGCGATAAATCCACGTTCGAAATCGCCGTGGATGACACCAGCGGCTTGGGGCGCAGTGGAGCCTTTGGTAATGGTCCAGGCACGAACTTCGGTTTGACCAGCGGTGAGATAGCTCTGGAGCCCCAAAATATCGTACGCAGCATGGATGAGTTGCTCTAGTCCAGACTCTGTTTGGCCGTATGTTTCGAGTAGCTCGCGGGCGTCAGCAGTGTCGAGCGATTGTAGCTCGTGCTCCAATTGGGCGTTCACGAACAGTGACTGGCTCGGCGCGACTAGCGCTGTGAGCTCCTTCTGGCGAGCATCGTCGTTCAGGTCGGCCTCGTCCACGTTGAACACATAAATAAATGGTTTGGCCGTCAGCAGGTGAAGGTCGCGAATCGCGTCAGGGTCGACATCAGTCGTGCTGATAAGCTTGCCTTCGTTCAGATAGGCGAGGGCTTTCTCTAGCTCGGTCACAATCGGTCGCATTTTAGCATCGGCTTTGGCTTGCTTTTGCGCTGCGCTGAGGCGTTTCTCGACAGTTTGAATATCGGCCAGAATCAGCTCGGTGTTGATGATCTCGATATCGTCCCGAGGGTCGACACGGTTGGCGACGTGTAAGATGTCGTCGTTGTGGAAAGCGCGGACCACCTGGGCGATGGCGTTACACTCGCGAATGTTGGCCAGGAACTGATTGCCCAGGCCTTCGCCCTTGCTCGCACCGGCAACCAGTCCGGCGATGTCCACGAAGGTGACTGTTGCGGGAACAATTTTGTTACTCGAATATAGTTTGGCTAATGTGTCGAGGCGCTCATCCGGAACGGGAACGATGCCGGTATTCGGCTCAATCGTCGCGAAAGGATAGTTGGCCGCCAAAATATCGCTGTCGGTCAGCGCGTTAAAAAGGGTAGATTTGCCGACATTTGGCAGGCCGACGATGCCGATGGATAGACTCATATGTTTTAGTATACCAGATGAGTGGACAAGAATATAACAGTATGGTTTAATGTTAACGACAAGTCAGCTCTATATCTATGGAGGACGTTGTGAGGTCTCCGAGCGTTAACGACCCTTCGCTTCTGCTGTTGCAGGCTAACCGTCGGGTGTTGAGTGACGCTGAGCTCGATGAACTGTCGAGTCGCATAAGCCCGCTCGTGCGAGAGGGGGATGACCTGTATCGCATTGAACCGGTTGAACCGCGTCATGTGTCGTTCATCTGGGATCCGCAGTTTGTTGACAAGATGGAGGCGTGGCAGCCGATTGGCCGGATCCAAACGTTGCACTCGCTTGACCATGGAGGCCGCTTCAAGCCAACGATCGCTGAAGTGTTGTGCATGATTCCGGAAGAACTCATGTCTGAGGTTACCGCCTTTGAGGTCTTTGGGCCTGAAGACGCGGCGGACTTGCGCCGTCAACGGCCGGCTATCCAAGCTGGCTTCCATGTAGCCACGACCATTCTGTATGGCGTCTAGTCATTCGCCGCGTGTTCGTTGATACGGCAAGCGGCATAGAGCTGCTTGTCGTATAAAGATTTATTTATTCAACTGATGCCCGCCAAACTTATTCCGCATGGCGGCGAGGAGTTTGGTGGCGAAGCTGACGTCGCCTTTCTGGCTGGCGATGCGGACGTCGAAGCTGGTCTGGATGGCGGGGAGGGGGATGCCGCGCTCCTGGGCGACCTCGAGTGTCCAGCGGGCTTCGCCGGATTCTGCGACGAAGCCATCGATGCCATCAAGCGAAGGGTTCTCGCGCAGGGCGTCACGGCTGAGCTCGTTCAGCCAAGAGGTGACAACACTGTGGTGCTGCCAGACATCGCCAGCCGCAGCTAGATCCAGCGAGTCAAATGGTCCTTCCTTCAGCATTCGGTACCCTTCAGCGAGCGATTCCATCATGCCGTATTCGATGGCGTTGTGGACCATCTTGACGTAGTGGCCGGCGCCGTTGGGGCCAAAGTGATGATATGCGCCTTCCGGCAGGGCAAGGGTCTTGATAGCCGGCTCGGCCACAGCAAAAGCCTCGTCGTGTCCACCGACCATCATGGAGAAGCCGTTCTGATAGCCCCAGACTCCGCCGGATGTGCCGATGTCTAGCAGGGTGCAGCCCTTTGCCGCGACGCGTTCGGCGCGTGCTGCGTCATGTCTAAAGTCCGAATTACCCCCGTCAATGATGACACTACCCTCGGGCACAATGGCCAGCCATTCATCGATTTGCTGTTCTATGACTTCTGCCGGGATCATTATCCACAGTACCAGCCGCTCGTTGTGGAAAGCGTCAACAACGTCTTGTTTCTCGTATGCCGCAAGAGCGCCGTAACCGATGGCTTCGTCTATCGGTCCGCGGCTGCGATTGTGGGCGATGACCTCATGTCCGCCCTCGGCGAGTTTGCGCGCAATTTGCATACCCATTCGGCCTAGTCCAGCAACAGCAATCTTCATGTCGTCCTCCGTGATTTATGTTCTTATTTTACATCACTTGCACCGGATACCGGATTTGGTTATGCTTAGGAATAAAGAAAGCAGCAGAGTGCATCATGCCGAAACCATCGAAGTTTTCGCTTAAGGGGAAAAAGAAACAAGTTTTGATCGCTGGAGGCGTGGTATTGCTCGTGGCGGCAGCTGGCGGCGCGGGAGTACTGATGCAGTGGCTTCAGCACAAGGCCCCGTCCAACCCGGCGGCGGCAACCGCAACAGATACATTGCCGGATGCTGTACAAAAAGCCCGTGACTTGGCCGCAGCCAAGAATTTTAGTGAATCCAACAAGCAACTTTCGGCAGGCATCGCAGCTACCAGCAACAATGACGAGAAGTTCGAGCTTTACTTGCAGCAAGGTGTAAATGCCGAAAATCAAAAGAAATACGACGATGCGCTGACATCATACAAAAACGCCGAAGCCATCAAGCAAACCTGGCCACTCTATGTCAGCCTGGGTCGAACCAGCGAAGAAAAGGGCGACAAGGCTGCTGCACTTTCATACTACAAGAAAGCGCTACCCTTGATCCCGTCCGACGATCCGCTTATCACTGCCGATACGAACGAGTTGAAGGCTAAGATAACAGAGTTGGGTGGATAGATATGAACAGAAAGCTCAAAGTAGGCCTGCTGTGTTTTGCCATGGCGTTGTCGTTTGGAACGGGCTATTCGGGAACGGCGCATGCCTGGCCCGTCGACGGCCGCAATGAGTTCTATGGCTATTTCAAAGATAGGTACGACGCCTGGGGTGACAACGTGTGGCACATTAACGGTGCGGGGCAATATGCTATCCCGACGTCTATCAACAATGCCGACGCATTTATTAATTTTGTACTGGCTAAACTGTCGCGCGGCACAAATACACAGGACGGCGTAGGCGCTTCGTTCATCATCCAGACGATGATCGGTTCGAGCTACAATTTACCGCCAACTGGTGCAGAGATAGCCGATTGGGAATCGCGTGTGCGATATGCGGATTCACAAGGGTGGGTATCGTGGGATACGATCGTAAGTTACCAGCTCAATAGTATGTATCAGGGGCCGTGTGGCGGATACGATTGTAATAATTCGGGTGTAAACCCAACAGATGACACGTTTTATAATAAGGGCATCACCAGGTCTGGCATCGGTATCATCTTCCGTAACGGTAGCGGTGGAGTGGCGTACGAGCTGGAATATTCATGTGCCAACCCAGTCGGCGTTGTGTCGCCGTTGCAGCGCCAGCCCCAATACTCGATCGGCGGCTCGTCGTTCGTGTCGTCAACGGGGGTGGTTCCGGGGCAGACCGTTACATTCTGGCACAATTTGACTAACTTCGGTCCGGACATTGCGCCAAGCGTGGGCTATGGAGTTTACAACCAATACGGCGGCTGGGTGGCAGGTGGCGGACCGTTCCCATTGTGGCCAGGGACGCTGACGGTTAATGCTAATAATATTACGGTTCCGAACAACTCCTTACCGGGAACACAGTTCTGCCAGTACATTAATTATTCTCCGCTAAATCAAGATGGGTGGTCCGGCAATAGCGGGCAGGTGTGTGCCACGGTCATAAACGATTTCCATTTGTCGCCGATTGTGACGGCCAGTTCAACTGCGGCGCAGGCGAATGATACCGTTACGTTTAACTATTCGGTATTTAATTCCGGACCGACACCGTCGACCGCTGTGACGTGCAAGGCTGTCGGCGGGACGCACACGCCAGGCTACACGCCCCTTCCTGCACAGGATGTCGATCGTAACCCCGATTTGCTGCTGCCGCTGGGCTGTCCGCGTAATTTTTACATTGGATCCACGTATTTGTACACGGAATCGGTTAATGTGGGCAATCTAAAACCAGGATCACGCATCTGCCGTTCACTGGTTGTCGACCCAAGGGATCAATTTGGTGGGGCACGCTCCAGTGCAGAGGCCTGTGCGGTCATCGCCAAGACGCCATATGCGTATTTCCTAGGCAATGATGTATGGGCTGGCGGAGGATTTGCCGATATCAACCCGGCATGTAATGCATCGTCCAAGATAACAACTAGCGCGCATCTTTTGCAGAATGGCACCGTTGCGGGTTCACTCACCGAATACGCGGCATTTGCGCTTGGCAAGATCACAAACTTTGGTTCAGCCGGCAAGGCGATCGTGGACCCGGCAGCTGCGACGGGCAAAATGCTGACATTTAGTAACACTGTGCCAACTAACCTCGGTTACTATGGCGCACCGCAGCATTGTATCAACAGCTACATCAGCACCTATAACACGACGCCTATTACGGCGCAGCCCGGGACTATTGATGTAAACCAAGGGAGTGGTACACACCAGATCAACGGTGCGCATACGTTCCACGGTAATGTACCAAATGGTTCACAGCAGATTTGGCTGGTGAATGGCGACGTGACGATCGATGGCGACATCAAATATTCCAACAGCTATAACGCGCTGAGCGACATTCCGTCTCTGATTATCATTTCCACCGGCAATATTCTGGTGAAGGGCGGCGTCGTGCAAATGGACGGGCTATACGTAGCAAAGAATACCTTTAATACCTGTAGTGATGCGCCGTCAGGCAATCTCAGCGTTAACGATTGCAACAAGCAGCTTAATGTAAATGGTGGCGTTATAGTGGGCAGTCTATCGCTATTACGGACCTACGGTGCAGACGGTAATACCGACACCACTCGTAAGGTTCCTGGTGAGCAGTTTAACTTTAACGCCGAGATGTATCTGAATAGCGCGCTCAAGAATACGGGCTCGACGACCTTGCGAACGGTCGATCAGAAAGATTTGCCACCACGCTACTAGCTTAACTAAAGTAGCTGCCGTTCGTGCTATCTCTAGAGAAAGCTCGACCTTTCCGGGAGGAAGGGAGCGAGCTGCTTGCGAGCGGACTGTACTTTCGATGGAGATAGCAAGAACGATGGCGTATTAAAGTCTTTGCAGCCAAGTTGCTTATGCTATAATCAGAGGCAGTATGAAGCTTTTTAGTTCGGTGGGCGAATTCTTCGCATTAGACATAGGCACAACCGCCGTTCGAGTAGTGCAACTCAAACGGAGCGGCGAGGGCTGGAGCTTGGTTAAATATGGCTCTGCACCAGTAGATATCAAGGTCGCGAGCAGCGATGCGCCAGACGATCAGCGCCGTTTGGGTGCTGCCATAAGCAGCCTGATATCACAGGCAGGCATCACCGAGCGAAATGTTGTGGTCGGTATCCCATCGAGCAAGATGTTTGCGACCGTTGTCGATCTTCCGAGTTTGCCACCTCAGGAGTTGGCCAGCACCATCAAGTACCAAGCCGAGCAGTTTATCCCCATGGCTATTGACGAGGCCAAGATCGACTGGGCGGTGCTGGGCAAATCGCTGAGCGATCCGCAGAAGAACGAAGTGCTGCTAGCCAGCGTAGCGAATAAGTTTAGCGAGGCGCGCTTGGACTTGGTTGAGGGAATTGGGCTGAACGTGATCGCGCTCGAGCCTGACTCAGTGGCGCTTGTTCGAGCCCTGGTCCCACCGACTAATCAAGATGCGATGATGATTATCGATTTTGGTGATTTCACGACCGATTTGGTCGCGGTCTTGGGCGGTTCGCCGCGATTGATTCGCTCGATCCCTGTCGGATTGCAGACGCTCATCAAGGCCGCCACGCAAAACCTCAATATCGATGTCAACCAAGCTGGTCAGTTCATCATGAAGTTTGGGCTGCACCCTGATCGGCTCGAAGGCCAAATCCTGAAGTCGCTCGATGCGACATTGGAGCAGTTTATCGTAGAGATCAACAAGTCGATCAAGTTCTTTCAGTCGCGTTATCCAAATGTCACTTTGCGTTACCTGATGGCATCTGGCTACACGCTGTCCATCCCGGCCTTTGGCGAATACATTGCCGGCAAGACCAACATTCAGACTGTGGCTGGAAACGCGTGGGGCAATGTACAGTATAGCCCTAACCTGCGTGACAATCTGATGCAGATTGCACCGCAATTTGGCGTTGCCGTTGGTTTGGCGGAGAGGGTCCTCTAGATGATACAGCTAAACCTTTTGCCAGATATAAAGAAGGAATTTATCAAGGCGCAGAAAGTTCGCGCATTTGTGGTGAGCGGTTCTGTTCTGGTC
This sequence comes from uncultured Candidatus Saccharibacteria bacterium, assembly GCA_965225085.1. Taxonomy (GTDB): domain Bacteria; phylum Patescibacteriota; class Saccharimonadia; order Saccharimonadales; family EFPC-124; genus CAZJVU01. Next base: position 82,398 of record CBDDBE010000006.1, read on the forward strand.
ACACTGGGCGCATTGGGCTTAAGCATCCTGTTCTTCATATATGTCACATTCATACAGCAGTTCCAGGTGACGCTGGCTACTAATGATATCAAGGACAAGACTGGGCAGCTCAACGCTGTTCAGGACCTTAGTAAGTACCTGACCATCCAGAATCAGCTCGTCGCGCTGCCAGATCTGCATGCTAATAAGGGTCTGTACTCACGTTTGTTCACCTTCTTGCCAGTCCTGAATCCAAATTCTCCGAACAACGTCGCCCTGTCGCAACTGCAGGCATCGAGTGATGGTAAGGCGATCACCCTCACCGGCTCAACAGCATCGTTCCAGAGCCTGAATGTTTTTGTCGACACCTTGCATAATGCCATCGTGACCTTCAAGGATAGCTCGGGCCAGACGCAAACATCCAAAATATTTGATACGGTCGTCGTACAGAACAGCGCCATCGATAAGTCCAATGGTCAGGGTGGCGTAGCGTTCACTATCAACACGACCTATAACGATCCCGTGTTCGACGCTCATAACACCAACCTGGCCGCATCGGTACCTAATATTCAGACATCACAATCTGTTACCGAGAGCCCTAAGCTTTTCGGCAGCCAGGGAGGTAATAAGTAATGGCGCAGCAAGCCCCTAAGTCAGCAACCAGCGCAGGCCTGAAGAAGCGTCAGCTTATTGCTAACGCTAACCAATCGATGTTTGTCTGGGTAGCAATTGCCTCTGTAGCGGTGTCGGTGTGTATCGTATCGGCGCAGTTCCTGGTGCAAAAATGGGACTACACCAACCACATCCTGGGCGCCAAGTACAAGGCAGCCGACCAGCTGAAGAAGAATATAACCAGCGCCAAGCAACTTCAGGATGCGGTCAATGCGCTGGTCAGTAATAACGACCTCGCCTCGGTCAAGACCGTACCAAGCGACCCAAACACTAAAAGCATCCTTGACGCTTTGCCTAGTAAATTCGACCCGACAGCATTTGCTACGTCGTTGCAGCAGGCTATTCTGAACCGATCAGGCGTGACAATTGAAGGCATTAGTGTTCCGAGCGATCAAGCCCCAGACACAACCACGGGCGACACGACGGCCGATCCCACGCCACAAGAAATGAAGTTCAGCGTGACGGTCAATGGCAGCTATGACAAGATTCGCAATATGATGCTCGACTTCGAGCGCACTATCCGTCCAATAAAGATTACGGCTATTACACTGGATGGCAACGATGCAGCCATGAACGCGACTATCAGCGGCGTGACCTACTATCAGTTGTCTAAATCTGCCGATGTAAAACAAGGGGCGGTTAAGTAATGAAAAAGAACGATATCGCATTGATTGTCCTAATCGTATCTATCAGCATGGTCGTAACCTACTTTATCGGGAGGGCGATTATCGGCGACCCGAAAAAGCAGCAAACAACCGCCGAAGTCGTAGAGCCTATCACGCCTGATCTCGTTACACCGTCCAACCAGATATTCAACCGTGACGCCATTAACCCGACGGTGGTCATTCAGATAGGTAACCCGTCCAATCAACAGCCATTTAGCCAGTAAAGGGCTCATGCGTGAGCATTCTAACTGACGAAAACCAAAAAAAGCTCGAAGCGCTCCTTGTGAAAGAGGGCTTGGTTAAGCGGGCCCAGCTGACGAGTTACGAACAGCGTGCAGCCCAAACTGCCAAACCGCTATTTAGCCTACTGGTCGAAGAAAAAGTAATCAGCAACGAAGAGCTTACGAAATCGATCGCAACGGTTTCTGGCGTGCCGTATGTGAACCTGAGCGCGGCGCTGGTGGACCAGCATGTGTTGGATTTGCTGCCACGTGATGTGGCGGAACGCTTTATGGCCGTGCCGCTGGGCGAAGTCCAGAATCGCCTGGCCGTCGCCATGTTGGACGCCAACAACGTGCAGGCAGTTGACTACCTGGCCAACAAGATCAATCGTCCGCTGAAGGTCTACATGGCCTCCGAAGAGGGTGTACGGCATGTTCTGGAACAGTATCGTACGAACCTAGCCGAAGGTGTGAGCGCGGCAGTCAAATCGGTTCAAACCGAGGAGGAAGCGTCGCATCTGGACAAGAACGGCGACAAGATCGTCGACATCAAGACCATCGTCCAGGATTCGCCTATTAGCCGAGCGCTCAGTACCATCATGGAGTATGCTGCCCGTGCCCGTGCATCGGACATTCATATCGAACCACTCGAAAATTCGCTCCGCATCCGGTGTCGTATTGACGGTGTGCTGCGCGAGATTATGAAGCTGCCCAAAACGATCGAGCCGGCCTTGATTTCACGTATCAAAATCCTGAGCAACCTCAAGATTGACGAACACCGTATTCCGCAGGATGGTCAATTTGCCATTCACGTCGCGGGCAAGGACATTGACCTGCGTATTGCCATCAGCCCAGTGGTGTGGGGCGAGCAGGTAATTATTCGTTTGCTGGACAAGACCGGTACGAGCTTTCAGCTTGAGTCTATGGGCTATGCTGGCCGCGCCTTGCGCGCTATTCGCAAGGGCATCAAAAAGCCCAACGGCATGGTGCTCACCAGCGGACCAACTGGTTCTGGCAAATCGACTTCGTTATACGCGCTGGTTCAGGAGATCAAGAGCGATGCCATCAACATCGTGACATTGGAAGACCCCGTGGAGTACAAGATGGAGGGCGTCAACCAGATTCAGGTGAACGCTGATGTTGGGTTGACATTCGCAACGGGGCTGCGATCTATCCTGCGCCAGGACCCGAACGTTGTTCTGGTGGGTGAGATTCGTGACGCCGAGACCGCAAACCTGGCCGTCCAGGCGTCGCTAACCGGACACTTGGTATTTAGCACCCTGCACACCAACTCAGCGGCTGGCGTGCTGCCTCGTTTGCTCGATATGGGTATTGAGCCATTCCTTATTGCCAGCACGGTCAACACGGTAATTGGGCAGCGCCTGGTGCGTCGTATCTCCGACGAGCGCGATACCTATCAGAGCAGCGAGCTAGAAACCCAGACCATCCATGATACGATTGGGCATCTATTGCCACGCGACAAGGCGAGTGTGGCTGCTATATCGGCCGACTTGGGCTATAAAGACTTGCCGCTGGCCGGTCAAAAAGCTTATACTTTGGTCAAGGGCAAAGATACGCCAGCAACGCCGGGAGGCTACAAGGGGCGAGTCGGACTTTACGAAGTCATGGATGTTACCGAGGAGATCCAAGGGCTCATTGTCAAGCATTCGACCAGCGCCGAGATTCAGAATATGGCAATGAAGCAGGGGATGATCACCATGCGCCAGGATGGTTACCTCAAAGCCCTTCAGGGGCTGACAACACTCGAAGAAGTTAACCGCGTCGCGGCAAACATGGCATAATCAGGATAGGGGTGGAAATGGCAACGACAGGCACACAACAATTACGCATCGAAATACTGCTCGAAGAAGTTATCAAAAGGCGCGGGAGCGACCTGCATGTTCAAGTTAGCCTGCCGCCAATGCTACGCGTCGATGGCAAGTTGGTGCCGATTGCCGGCTATGGTCCGCTAAATGAAGAGCACGTCGAGACGCTCATATTTGCCATCTTGGACGAAGAGCAGAAGCAGATTCTGCTAAAAGACAAAGAATTTGACTTCAGTTTTGCCTTTGGCGACCTAGGGCGATTCCGCGTCAATGCCTTTCACGAACGAGGCAACTTGGCTGCTGCACTGCGTTTGATTCCTAACGAGATCAAGACTATCGCTGAGCTTGGACTGCCAACAGTCGTGACGAACTTCGCGAACTATCCACGCGGCCTGGTGCTAGTGACCGGCCCGACCGGTTCGGGCAAGTCTACGACGCTAGCGGCATTGATAGACCAGATCAACACCGAGAAAGCACATCACATCATCACTATCGAAGACCCGATTGAGTTTACGCACAAGTCCAAGCAGTCGGTGATCGTCCAGCGCGAGGTCCACTACGATACGTATAGCTTTAGCGCGGCACTTCGATCCAGCCTGCGTGAGGATCCCGACGTCGTGTTGATCGGTGAGATGCGCGACCTCGAGACCATCAGCGCAGCTATTACGATTGCTGAGACAGGGCATTTGGTATTTGCGACCCTGCACACCAACTCCGCATCGCAGTCCATCGACCGCATGGTTGATGTTTTCCCGCCACATCAGCAGCCCCAGATTCGCTCCCAGCTGGCCAATATTCTGATGGCTATCTGTTCGCAGCGACTGGTTCCGGCAATTGGCGGGGGACGGATTGCAGCCGCTGAGCTACTCATTGCATCGCCAGCCGTCCGAAATATCATCCGCGAGGGCAAGAGCCACCAGCTGGACGCCGTCATCCAGACCGGCGGTGACCAGGGCATGCAGTCTATGGACAAAACCCTCGTCGGGTTGGTCCAGGCCGGCACCGTGACGTACGATGAAGCGCGCAACTACGCAGTCGACATGAACGAGTTCGAGAGGATGATGCGGGGCTAAGGCTATCTCGCTAACTAATTTTTGGATGTCAAATATGATCAGAAACGAGCGAAAACTACAAAATCGAATGAGGCATAGCCGGGAGCTACGCCGAGTGAGATTTTGTGGGCTTGGAGCCATTTCTGGCGTATTTGAAGCCAAAGGATTAGATAGGGAGATGGCCTAATGCTGACATTCGATTACACAGCGCGGGATACAGGCACCAACAAAGTTGTTCGTTCGACCGTCCAGGCCGAAAGTGAACGCGCCGCCGCCAAGCTATTGATGGGGCAGGGGATTATTCCGCTGGACATTATCGAGCAGGGCAAGCGGTCTAACTTGCTGGCTAAGTTTACCAACCGCGTGAAGGCTAAGGACCGAATTATCTTCACTAGGCAGCTGGCTACGCTGATAAACGCGGGCTTGCCATTGGCCCAAAGCCTACGTACGCTCCAGGCCCAAACCGAGAACAAAGGCATGATTGCGGTCATCAATGATATCATCGGCTCGATCGAAGGCGGTAGCGCCCTGTCGCAGGCTTTTGGCAAGCACCCCGACGTCTTTGACGAGGTGTATCTGGCGCTTATCGCTGCCGGAGAGACGTCTGGAACGCTTGATCAAGCGCTTGAGCGTATTGCGAATCAGCAGGAGAAGGACGCCGAGCTGCTGGGCAAAGTGCGCGGTGCGATGGTCTACCCGGGAATTGTGCTGGTGGTGATTGGTGGCGTGATTGGGTTCATGCTGTTTACCGTGATGCCGCAGATCGAGCGTTTGTACCACGACCTGAAGAAGTCTCTTCCCTGGACCACACAGATACTTGTGACGTCAGCGAGCTTTGCAACTAAGTATTGGTGGCTGGTGATCTTGGTGCTGGTTGCGGGTATCTATTTTCTTCGAAGGTACGTCCAAACCGACAACGGTCGGGAGGTTATAGACGTTCTGAAGTTACGGCTACCATTGTTCGGAACGATGTTCCAGAAGTTGTATATGGCGCGCTTTGCTCGTACGGGGCAGACGCTCCTGAGCACCGGCGTGCCAATGCTCGAGATGATGCGTATTAGCTCGCGTTCGGTCAACAACCGAGTCGTCGCGCGTTCGCTGGACAAAGCGGCCGAGAAGGTCAAAGGCGGCAAGGCGCTGTCCCTTGCGCTGAAGGATGACGATAATATTCTGCCACTGGTCCCACAGATGATCGGCATTGGCGAGCAGTCTGGTGGTATCGACAAGATGATGGGCAAGGCTGCAAGCTACTACGAAGACGAACTGGACAATACGATTCGTTCGATCAGTACTGCCATTGAGCCGATTTTGATGGTTGTGTTGGCTATCGTGGCGGGGTTTATGGTCGCGGCGATTTTGCTTCCGGTGTACAGCTTGGTAGACACGTCGTCCTTGTAGTACTCGGCTAGATATATTATAGTAGTCTTTTGTCGAGTTCCGTCCTCTGATACTGAAGGGAGGTGTAATGCCTCGTAGGTGGAAGGGCGAGTGGTTCCAAAGCGGACGGTCAGGTGCTCACAAGAGCCGTCATGGAAAGGGCCGTGGGCGCAGTAGTCGCGGCAACCGTAGCCAAGCAACGCCACCCAAGCGTCAGAAGCCCAGGAAGTGACTCCACCCCCCGCAGCTAGATTGATTGCTGCGGGGTTTTCCTTAGAAAAACAGCAGCTTGTACGCGAAAACTCTTGCCAATGTTGCCGTCTCGGATATAATCATAAGCAGTATATCAGCAAACAACTCTGGTAAAGAAAGGGTGTGGAATGAATAGTATTAACAAGCCTAAAACACAAGGTTTCACGATCATCGAGGTCGTACTGGTCCTTGCTATCGCGGGTTTGATCTTTTTGATTGTATTCTTGGCATTGCCAGCTCTTCAGCGATCGCAGCGTGATACGCAGCGCAAGCAAGATGTCTCGCGTTTTATGTCTCAGCTAACGCAGTACCAAAGTAATCACCAAGGCTCAATTCCAGCCGGTACAGGTGTGGGTGCCTGGAACGCCGCATTTGTGTCGGCGTACCTAACAAATGGTGGTCAGACCTTCAACGACCCTCAGACGGGTACGCAGTATACAGTGAATGTCTACACGACGGCAGCCACGCTACCAACAGCAGCTGGTCAGTTGTACGCATATACTGGCTATACTTGTAACGCTGGTACGCTTACGGCTAGCACGGGCCGAAGCGTTGCAACGCTCATCTTCCTGGAGCAGGGTGGCACGATCTGTCAGAATAACTAGGCTCGCTCGTAGCCACGCAAAAGTAGCCTTGCCACCAGCAGGGCTACTTTTATTATGGACAGTTAGCTGGTAGCATAAGTGCATGATGTTTGTGGTTGTGCTTTGTTTGGTGTTGCTGGGGCTAATGCTCGGCAGCTTTGTGGGGGCTATGACGTGGCGCCTGCACGTGGGTAAGGATTTTGTGAACGACCGTTCCGAGTGCGAGCACTGCCACCACAAACTGTCTGCCTTGGACCTTGTGCCATTGCTTAGCTGGTTGACGCTGCGAGGTAAATGCAGGTACTGTGGCAAGCCGATAGGGTGGACGGCTCCGGCATTGGAGCTGGCAATGGCTTCTCTGTTCGTGACTTCGTATTATATGTGGCCGCTCTCGCTCGATACATGGCAGTCGCAGACCTCGTTCGTGCTGTGGCTGGTCTACCTGGTGGGGCTAGTAGCGCTGTTGGTGTACGACCTACGCTGGATGCTCCTGCCAAATGTTATTATTTTCCCGCTAATAGGGGTTGCGATAGCAGAATCGATGGTCCGGTATCAGATCCAGGTTGGCCTAAGCCCGATGGACTACCTGCAGTCAGTTGTGTTCGGCGTCGCGACAATTGCCGGGCTGTATTGGGTGCTATATACCGTTAGCCGCGGCAGGTGGGTCGGCTATGGCGATGTAAAGCTGGGGATATTTATGGGTATTGCACTCGGGTTTCAGCGGTCGCTTCTGGCGCTTTTCTTGGCGAATATTATAGGGTTTGTGATTGTTCTACCTGGGTTGCTGTCGGGTAAGCTCAAGCGTACCAGCCGGGTGCCGTTCGGGCCGTTTCTGATTGTGGCGTTTATGATATCGTTCTTGTTCGGAGATCGGATTATTGCCTGGTATTTGCATTTTATTTTCCTGCAATAACAACACTCAACGCTTATGCTATAATTCAGATAAATGGGTCAACAGCGTAGCGAGGGTTATACCATCATTGAAGTCAGCCTATTTTTAGGGGTTAGCGCCTTGCTATTGGTGATGGCGATGGTGGGGACGGGTCTGAGTATTCGCACTACGCGCTTTACGGACAGCACGCGGTCGTTGCATTCGTATGTGCAGCAGCAGTACGATGACCTGCTGAACGGTGTGAACTCGCGGGTTGGCACAGAGGCCTGCAATTCGGGCACCGTGAACACCGGCTCTGCGCAGACGCCCGGTACCAGCAACTGTATTTATATGGGCAAGCTGCTGGTCTTCCAGGTGAATGCGAATATTATCACGACGTATGATCTTATCGGGACAGAGCCAGCCAGCGTCAACTACACCAAGTCTGACGAACAGCTTATTCATGATTTTACCCCTAAGCCCGTGACTAATGTTGGCGTTGATAACTTTAACATTCCGTGGCAGGCCACTGTCTCTGGCAGCAAGCGGCTGGTAGATAACAAGGCCGTCAACGGCTTTGCGCTTATCCGGAGTCCTCGGTCCACCCACATTGTCAGCTACGCATTCAAGCAGCCGTCAGCCGTGGGCACATACAGCTTGGCGGGCTTGATCGATCCGACCGTACCTGCCGATGCCAATAATATCAGCAAGCAGGCGAACTTTTGTTTGAGCAGCGCAGATGGCCTCAGCAGCCCGTCAAAGGTTGTTGTTGCGGGTGGCCAAGGTCAAGACCAGATTACCGTTGGGTTCGATGCTATAGCAGGGGATTGTAATGGCACATAGCAACCGGAGTCGTGGCGATACGCTTGTGGAAGTCCTGATGGCTATTGTAGTGCTCAGTGTTATTATCGTTGGCGCGATTACCGTTATGTCGCGTGGGCTCAAAGCTGCACAGCTGGCGGTCGAACACACCCAAGTGCGTTTTCAGGTTAATGCGCAGACCGACATGCTACGATACCTGCGCGATGGATATATAGCCGATTCCAAGAGTACCCCTGGCCTGACATGGAGCTCGCTTTTTACGGCCGCGCCAATTTATGCTAATACCACGGCGTCTAACTACAACAACGCCACAACGTGTAACGTTACCGCCGGAAAGTCTGGATTTTATTTGACCCAAGCCGGTGGCGTCGTCAGCGTCAATCTGTTCAACCCCGCGTCGCAGCCCACCTCATATGCATTGCCTGGCCAAGGTATGTGGATGGAAATTACTAGGTCAACGGGTATATCACCGGCGTATGTCGATGTTTTGGTGAGGGCCTGCTGGTCGGGCATTGGCGATTCGACCGATCAGCAATCGGTAACAGCATTGAGGTTGTATGACCCAGCGCACTAGACCACACCGCTCACAGGCTGGCTTCACAATCGTAGAGCTGACGCTCGCGACGGCGTTTATTGCGTTCCTGCTGATGTTTATGCTGGCCACCATGACCCAGGTAATGCGCAATTACAACAAAGGCTTGGCCGTCAAAGAGATCAACCAGACGGCGCGCAGCGTCATGCAGGAAATGGGCTCGCTGGCGCAGGGAACTAGTTCGACGGCCATCAACACGGCATATATTGGTAACGGACGTGTTTGTTTTGGCGGGGTTAGCTACGTGTGGAACACCAAGGGCGCAACAACCAACAAGTACAGTACTGGCGCGTCATTCGTAATGGTGCGGGTCAATGACGCCGCTGGTGCGCTGTGCTCGTCCGGATTGCCATCTGTCACCCAAGCAAATGCGACCGAGCTTCTCAGCGGGTCTGTGTGGGTCCAGCAGGTTAGCGTGGCGGTCAGCAGTAACCAAAAGCTCATCGATATCTCCATAGCCTTGTCAACAGCCTCACCGAATCAGCCAACTGGCTTTGACCCGGTGCTGGGCACGATCTGTGATGGCAGCAAGGACAGTCAGTACTGTGCAATAGCGACATTTAAAACCACGGTGGAAACGAAGTATGTGGGAGGGTAGGCGTATGAGAATTTCTAGAAATGAGCGCGAACAAGGGTTTGTATCACTTTTTACGGTTGTATTCTTCATGCTGCTTATCACTATTATTACGGTGGGTTTTTTGCGAATTATGGCGGCCGAGGAGCGCCAGTCGCTGGACAATGACCTGAACGCCAGCGCTGCAGCAGCTGCTCAATCTGGCGTCGAGGACGCCGAACGAGCCATCCTGAAATACAACGCGTTGCCCGGGAGCGACCCTCTGAAGGCGCAGCTACAAACAGCTCTTACATCGTCGAATTGTAATGCGCTTTTCTCGAGTGGCACAATCAGCGCTGCCCTTAACCTCAACAACAATGGCAGCATCAACAACCAGGCTGGCCTCAACCAGTACTACACGTGCTTAAGTGTCAACCTCAACACTCCGGACTACATTGGCCAATCAAGCGCAGGGAAAAGCCAGTTCGTGCCGCTGGTCCCGCAGGGCGGCGCTCAGTTCGACACAATGCTAGTGTCGTGGCATTTGGTGAGTAGCACCATTGGGACAGAGGGCGACGGCCAACCGAGCAGCTATGCCCCGGGCGTGTTGCTGCCTCAGGTAACCGGTGGCATTGGTAGTTGGAGCTCGCAAGGCTATCCAGCCTACCTGCGAGTGGAGCTGTACGGGTATCCCAATGGCAACTTTAATCGCGGCAAGATCGACCAGCTGACGCATAGCGTCTTCTTGGTGCCAAACTCGTCCAGCAATGCTGCTGCGGTCAGCTCAGCGACCTCCATTAATTTTGGAACGGTTGATCCAAGGGGAGCGAACCAAAACAAAATTAATCTCACTGGCATCCGCTGCACAGGTAACCCGCCAAATGTGCCCATTGGCACATACGCCTGTACTGCGCGGCTGACACTGCCAGCTGGCTCCCCGAGTACCAGCAACACTTACTTCCTTCGTATCACGCCCGAATATGGCGCGGCACATTTCCAGGTGCAACTGCTCCGCGGCGCTGCTGTGGTGAACTTTGGCGGAGTAGAGCCGATTATCGATTCGACCGGCCGGGCCAGCGATGTCTTCCGACGTATCCAGACGCGCATTCGGCTAGATAACACAGCCGTATTACCGGAATATGCCGCCGAATCGGCTAATGACATTTGCAAGACTATGCAGGTTGCTGACGGCAGTTATTACCAGGGGAATGTTTGTCCGTAGAATATTGACGACTCAGTATTTACCTGGTATTGTATAGTTGTTCGTCAGCCTCGATACAGAAGGGTAAGAGTCTCGTGAAGCGTATCACTCTTGACGATCTTCAGGACGCCTTGAAGGTGGTGGCAGCCCTACAGGAAGCTGTTGACGAGGTGCTCGATGCCTCGAAGCTGCAACAGCTTGCTGCAGACATGTACAACAATCAGGACTATCAGCATGTTCATCCTGCTGACGGGCCGGCAGTGGCTCGCGCAGTCCTGATGGTGGGAGGTTGTGCCGAATTGCAGCATGCAACCAGGCTGTCCGTAGAGATCCAGGTGCCTGGTGGCGCCTACAACACAGGTCCTGCGGAGAAGTATGTGCCGTGGGACGTTATTTCACACCTGAGTGTCCGGCTGGATAACCCCTCGCATTTCCAACGCAAATTCGAGCACGACGACCTCAATCACAAGGCAGTTGTGCATCTCGACCTGCCGACTCAGGCGTTTGTTGATTGCCCCAGGGCGGTCATCGAAATCGTCTAAAGCTGCGACGATTGTCGAGCGGCCCCTACGAAGAAGTGGGCCGCTCGACAGATTTTGACATTATTTAGGCAGGTTCTTCGGCGTTTAGGCCTTTGTGAAAACGCTCGTGGATTTCCTTCAGATGAGGGTCGGTGACATGTGTGTATATTTGCGTGGTACTGATGTTGCTATGGCCCAGCATTGTCTGCACGCTTCGCAGATCAGCTCCGTTCATCAGCAGCCCGGTCGCAAAGGAGTGGCGCAGGGTGTGTGGCGAAACCTTCTTGGTGATGCCAGCCAGCGCGGCATAATGCGACACAAACCGCTGGACACTGCGCGGAGTAAGACGGCCGTAGTCGCCGCTGTTGTCGATCTGCTCGGCGCCACCATAGCGGATAAAGAGCGGCTTGAGGCTGTCACTGCGCACCGCGAGGTAGCTTTGGATCAACCCAGCTGCATCTTCGCTAATAAACACTGGCCGATCCTTCTGGCCCTTACCACGCACCATAAATTCTCGGCGTTTTAGGTTCACCGTGTCGCGGTTCAGCGCCACCAATTCCGACACGCGTAGCCCGCTGGAGTATAGCAGCCCGATGATCGCCCGGTCGCGCAGTCCAATATTGCTACCAGGGTCAATCGCCGAGAACAGCCGTCGCAGTTCGTCCTCATTCAGGAAGCTCACTTGTTTGCGCACGACGTGTGGTAACTCGACCTTTTCGGGAGTCAGCGCCTCGATGCCTTGTTTCGAGCAAAATTTCAGAAAACTCCGTAGCGCAATCAGATGGTAAGCCTGGGTGAGCTTGCCTAGATTTTCGCCGTGCTCGTTCTGGTGTCGGGCCAACCACAGGCGCCATTTTCGAATCAGCTCGTTGTCGACTTTCTCGATTTTGATGTCGCCGGCAAAATCAACCAACCGATTGAGATACAAATGATAATTCTCTGAAGTCTTTTGTGAGCGGTTCTGCTCAACCTCGAGATATTCCAGGAAGTCGATGATGAGCTCCGAAATATACATAGTGCTTATAGTATATCACTTGGTATCAGGAGGGGCGTCAGGTTACAATAAAGCGAATGAGTATTGTTGAAGCGATTTTTCTGGGAATTATCCAGGGTCTGACAGAGTTTATCCCTGTATCGAGCTCCGGTCACGAGGTGCTAACCGAGCATTTCTTTGGCGCGGGGAATGACCATATTTTCTTGGAATTTATTAATATCGGCACGGTGCTGGCGCTGATTATATATTTTTGGCCCAAGATAATGGACCTGCTCGAGGAAGTTATATTCCGCCACAACATTCGGTTGGCCCGGAACATCGTGATATCGGCGGTGCCGGCGGGCGTCCTGGGGCTGCTGTTCGCTAGTACCATCGAAAATAGCTCCTTTTTCTCCAACCCTTGGACCGTAGCAATCATGATGCTACTAGTTGGTATCGTCATGATTGGCCTCGAGAAGCTTCCACGACTGAGCAACGTGGAGAACGGCGAGCATCTGAGCCCAAAGCGCGCGTGGGGGATTGGTTTTGCCCAGGCCATAGCGCTTATCCCGGGTACATCGCGGTCTGGGTCGACCATCGTAGCTGGCCGTCTGGCTGGTTTGAGCCCTGCGGCTGCGGCCGAGTATAGCTTTATGCTATCTATACCCATAATGCTCGGCGTGATTGCCAAGGTTTTCCTGAAGGGGTCTGATCGCGAGTACTTAGCACACCATCTGACGACTGTTGTCGTGAGCAATGTCTTTTCGTTTGGGTTCGGGCTACTGGCCGTTGGGTTTCTGATGCGCTACTTGACTCGGCATAGCCTAGCCGTCTTCGGTTGGTACCGCGTAGTGCTTTCTGTGGTCGTGATGGCTGTACTTCTGTTACAATAGAGGCGGCTAAGTTAAAGGAGCAGCATGAGCGAGATAGAACGCACACTTGTTATATTTAAACCCGACGCAATTCAGCGTGGTATTGTTGGCGATGTTTTGAGCCGATTCGAGAAGGTCGGTCTGAAGATTATTGCCATGAAGATGCTCAGTCCTGATTACGATCATTATTACCATCACTACGAGACTATCGGCAAGATGGTGTCCCGCCGTGGCGAAGAGCAGTTCAAGATGCAGCTTGGCGCTATGCAAGAAGGCCCAGTCATCGCCATGGTCCTGCAGGGGGTTGGAGCTGCTGCCTTGGTGCGAAAAATGGTTGGCGCAACAAGCACCAACGAAGCGGCACCCGGTACGATCAGGGGTGATTACGCTCATGCGAGCATTGACTATGTCAACGAGAAGGGCGTCGCCTTGCCGACTATCCTGCACGCATCAGGTGATTCAGAGGAAGCCCAGCAAGAGATCGCACATTGGTTTGCCGAGAGCGAAATGTATGACAGCTACAGTACTGTGCACGAATACTTCACTCAACCTCGACCAGGTCAGAAGAAGAAATAGCCATATATCGGCCAGCGCAAGTTGGCCGCTCACGCCCCGGTAGCTCAACGGATAGAGCAAGCCCGTCCTAAGGGAGAGGTTGTAGGTTCGATTCCTACCCGGGGTACCAGACGATTATTCCTATACAAGTTTTGAAAGGCCCGCAAACTGCGCGGGCCTTTTTGCTACTCGTTTGGCCGAGTATCTGGGTTGAGGTGTGCTGCTAGCTCGTTGAGGCTTTTTACCCCAATGGCTGGAAAAGCAAGCACTTGGTCTGCTGATGTCCAAACTGCTTGTCGCTCGTTGTTGTCGAACCCAGCCCAGACGATGTACGTAGATTGCGGTTGGCCGGTAACGTTCAGCACGCCGCAAAATGCTCTGTACACCCGGTATTGCAGCATTGACTTTGATGTCGCTACGCCAAGAACGTTTGCGCCAAGACAAATCAGTTCTGCTGCCGGAATGCCTCGGCGTGCAGCTTGCGCTCGGGCGTTCTGGATTGCGGCACTGGGTTCACCCTCGAGCCACTGTGGGCCAATTTGGATGTAGAAGTTGCACTGCCAGCGGTGCTCTTGCCCGCTGAGCTTGCCGATGACGACGATGCTGGTATCTAAAGTGCTCACAATATTCTCCTTCGGTCTGCCTGTGAGTAAGTACATAATGTCATCTAGTCGGTTATTAATCAATATCTGCTACAATAATGACATTATGAGCGAACAATTCGAAGGTCAGCACGAGGGTGAGGATGTTTTGTTCGTATTTCGCCGCCACCCGGTCGCGCTGCGGAAGGGCTTTTATCTTTTATTGATTCCGTTCGTTGTGGCGTCTTTGCCATTCCTGATTTGGTCGGATAATTTTGATCTTTTTTGGCTGTCGATGGGCGGTTTTGGGCTTGGGCTAGTGTTGTTTTTTTATCACTGGATTGGGTGGTATTTTAGCATCTTCCTGGTGACCAATATGCGCCTGCGACAAGTGACGCAAAAGGGATTTTTTAACAAAAGTGTCATCGACGTGGGTATATCGAAGATCCAAAACATCAGCTATAATGTACCTGGTTTTACTGCAGCCACGCTCGGATTCGGCAATCTAGTGGTGCAGACCTACGTAGGTGATTTGGTCCTCGACAGGATCAAGCATCCAGGTAATGTATACAACGAGTTACAAAAAGTTATTCACGCCAGCACTGGCGACGAGCCGATTGGGGACCATGAAGAAGTTAGTGAATAAGTTACGCAAGAGGAAGCAGCCGCCCATCATTACAGAGCAGCCATCTTCGTCGCGCATCACCAACGAAACGGTTGCCGAGCATCGCGAGCGAATTTTGGCCGGGGGGCGTAAATTTAAGTACCCGCTTCAGATACCCAAACATCGCATTGTGCTTGTAACGGTTATTATTATGGTGCTGACCATTCTGACCTTTTTTGGCATCTTTACCTGGAGTTTGTACGCAGGGCAAAACACGAGTCAGTTCACGCTGCGCCTTACGCAGGTTTTGCCATATCCGGTTGCCTCAGTCGACAGCCAGCAGGTGAGGTATAGCGACTATCTGTTGCAACTTCGGAGTTCACTGCATTACTTGTCTACCAAGGAGAACGTCAATTTTTCGTCGGATGATGGCAAGCGGCAACTGGAGTATCAAAAACGACTTGCGCTTAACAAGGCTGTCGAGAATGCCTACGTTCTGAAGCTCGCCAAACAACAAAATGTCGGAGTGACAGACAAAGAAGTAGATGATTTCGTGAAGCGCGAGGTCAATGGCAATCAGCTGGGCGTGAGCGAACAGGTTTTCCGGCAGGTTATACATGACTACTATGATTGGTCATTCGATGAGTTCAAGGCTTCGGTCAAGAGCCAGCTGCTGCGCAAAAAAGTTGCGGCAAAGGTTGACGTGTCTGGTCGTCAGAGAATCATGGGTATTTTGGCTGCAATTACGACGGGCAAAGATTTTGCCCAAGAAGCCAAGGAAGCCTCCGACGACCCGACAGCGAAGGCAACCGGGGGAGACATGGGCGTCGTGTCAAAGACTGCGGATGACCCTAACGGGCTCATCGCAGCGGCGATCAAGCTGAAGCCCGGGCAAACATCCGACGTTGTAGAGGGCGTAGATGGGTTTTATTTGGTCAAATTGGTTGATATACAGGACAGCACTCTGCGTTACGCAAAGATTTTTGTTGGATATAAAACGTTTGACCAGCAGCTAGCAAGTCTCAAGACAGCAGGCAAAATCCAGGAATATATCAAGGTTTCGCAGACCGCTGCACCAAGTAGCCAATAGAAACGCCCCATCACTGATGAGTTAATCGCCGGGGCGAAAACGTTTCCATCGAATGGGGCGGCGGGCGGCTACTGGGCGCGTTCGAACGTGATTGAAAGGGTTTTCATGCCAACTTCGAGCTCGCGCGCCGGAACTGCTGCGTATGCTGGGTGCACCGTCAGTGACTTAAGAAGCCTGACAGAGTATTCCGCTGACGTGTCGGGTGAAGGTGGTATAGAGGTGCTCCTAGAGAGGACACCAGATTCTATTATCACTTCAGTCCGGCGAACGACGAATTGCCCAACGTGCGACGCGGCCATTCGAACGATCAACCCGTCTTCGGCTGGAGTTGCTGCGCCGTGTATGATCACGCGATCGATCTGGAAGAAGTTATCCAGGATGAATGTGCCGATCTGGACACCTCCCCTCATGATTCGAGCTTCGTGGTCCTGGACCACTATTGACACTGTCATGGGTTATCCTTTGACTATGTGGTCGGCGCGTAGCCGAGCGGGAGTGTATTGTGTATAGTAGCATAAAATCTTATAAATTCAAATGTATTGCTGCCAGCGTAGCGAAGAGCCCTGTCGGATGAGGTGCTCCAACAGGGCTGCGTGTGGGTTGCTAGCAATATGGCCACACAGGGGTGGACCCTGCAAGTCCCGCTGCAAGCTCAAGCTAAGCGGGATCAAGCGTCTCATCGCCCATAAGGAACCATGGACCTTCACCGGCCACCGTGACGACGTACGTAGAGTGGGTGCCCAGGGTCGTCGGGTAGAGAATGACAATCTGTAGCCATGGTCCAGCTCGCAAAATGTGACCGTAGTCATCCTTGTGTTCCAACGAGCCCAGAACTTGCAGTTCGTGGTGGTTGCGCCGTCGGTATCGGGGCATTTCAAGATCAAAATCCGCAGAACTTTATCTGCGATGCCACCCTTGATCAACGCCGTCTGCCGGTCCACATCTTCCGGTTCTGTATACACGCTCATCAGGATACTCCTTGCAGGCAGGCACCAGACCATCAATGAATGGTCGTAGCGGTATGGTAGCAGGTATTTTTATAACAGCAAAAATTTTTACGAAGTAACAAGTTGGTGGTTACCTCAGTGATAGCCCTGGGCGTTCATGCCCAGGGCCGTGTGCCCTACATGGCTAGCCGACGACAGCCACGTCAATGACGAGACAGCCCGCGGCATCGTCTTCGCTGATCTCTTCTAGGCCGCCCGGCTGCGAAGGGTACGTCTCGATCCAGTAGTTGATGCGAAATAGGCGACCGTCAGGAAGCTTGATGATGTCCGCGGGGCCATCAGGAATAGAATAAGTCGTTCCTTCGAGCTCAAAGTGAGCTTCCATCGTTACTCCCTCGATAGCGCATGATTGAATAATCGTCGGATCATTCAATCGTCATGATAACAATCTATAAAAATAAGTTCAACTTGGCGGGCCCGACCGGATTCGAACCGGCGATCTCCTCCGTGACAGGGAGGCGTGA
>CBDDBE010000007.1:0-26055 GCA_965225085.1 uncultured Candidatus Saccharibacteria bacterium
GAGTCTGGACCGTGTCTCAGTTCCAGTCTGGCTGGTCATCCTCTCAGACCAGCTATCGATCGTCGCCTTGGTGAGCTATTACCTCACCAACTAGCTAATCGAACGCAGGCTCTTCCCAAAGCGGATAAATCCTTTAATCCGAAGACCATATGCGGTATTAGACCCGATTTCTCGGGCTTATCCCTCACTTTGGGGTAGATTCCTACGCGTTACTCAGCCGTCCGCCGCTCGCCATCACCCCGAAGGGCATGCTGCCGCACGACTTGCATGTATTAGGCACGCCGCCAGCGTTCATTCTGAGCCAGGATCAAACTCTCCATAAAAATGAATGTCACAAGTGACATTCGCTCAAAAAACTGACGTTGACTTGCACTACTAAACTGTTAATGTACCTTGTCCAACTCCCCTGACACTTTACCGTGTCAAGCAGACTGATATTGATCTTACCTCTATCCGGCCTCTGTGTCAACACTTTAGCTGGCCAAAAGTGTTACATAAATTGCAACACTACAATTGCGGTCGCGATACCAATGAGGCCACCCACGATCACCTCAGTTATACGGTGGCCTCTAGCCAAATGAATCGACGCACGAATATTTGCTTTTTTTGCCAGCTCAAGCAAAACTGGTCCCTGTTCTCCAACCGAACGACGAACATTCACGGCGTCATATAGCACGATCATCGACAGCACCAGTACAATACCAAACGCCGCAGACGCCGTACCATCTCGAAACGAGATGATGGTCAATAGCGACAGCATCAGCGCCGCATGCGAGCTGGGCATACTGCCAGATTTGTACAGAATGGAGGTGTCACTAAAGGAGCTGGCTTTATACGCCTGAATAAAGTACTTAACCGTTTGGGCTAATACCCAGGCTACGACCGGCGCAATGATGTAACTTGACACTTCTATACCCATAGTTTTTTGATCTACTTATTATTGTAGCCTATTTTATTCGTTCTGGTCATCTTCACCTTCGCTAATTTCGTCTGCATCGACGACGTCATTTTCGCCCACTATGCCAACCGATGCGACACTGTCACCTTTGTTGAGCCGCATGATTCGCACGCCTTGTGTTGTACGGCCAAGGACGGGAATGTCCTTGATACCAATGCGGATTGCCTGACCGTGAGTAGAAATGACCAATATTTCCTTTGCATCACCATCGATAGAGTGGACCGATATCAGGTCGCCTGTCTTAGTATTGACTACAGCAGCCTTGATGCCGACCCCACCCCGTTTGTGAGCGGGGAAATTGGAGACTTTGGTGAGCTTGCCGTAGCCGTTCTGGCTCAAAACTAATAACCGTTGATTATCATCCACCAAATCTGCCCCAACCACTCGGTCACCTTGGCGCAGCCGAATACCTCGGACTCCTCGAGCAGACCTACCCATTGACCGAGCATCTTTCTCTTGGAAACGAATAGCCTGACCAAAGGCGGTCGAGATGATAATCTCGTCCTCACCGCTGCTACGGTGGATCCACCGTAGTTCATCCCCATCGTCCAACTTGATAGTAATCAGGCCCGTAGTACGAATGTTGTTGTAATCACTAAGTGGTGTCTTCTTCACAACGCCCTGAATAGTTGCCATGAATAGGTATCCGTCATCACCCTGGCTTTTATCGATCTTGATCATCGAAGTTACATGTTCTTCGGGCTGCAATTGCACTAGATTGACAACAGCGACACCCTTAGCAGTCAGGCCGGCAGCTGGAACTTCGTAAACTTTCAGACGGAAAACACGACCCTTATTCGTAAAGAGAAGAAGCCAGTCATGAGTACTAGCCGTAACTAGCTTGTCTATCACGTCCTCTTCCTTTGTTGTCATGCCCCGCTTGCCTTTACCACCGCGATTTTGACGGCGATACTCGCTGACCAGCGAACGCTTAATATAGTTCTCCGTTGTTATGGTTACCACAACTTGTTCATCCGGAATGAGCTCTTCATCGCTAAATTTGCCAAGCTCCTGCCCAATTATCTTGGTGCGGCGCGGATCAGCATAAAGCCGCTTCATTTCCAGCAGCTCTTCCTTGATGATCTCTAGGATTTTCTTCTCATCCGCCAGGATTGTTTCCAGCTCGCTAATGAGTTTACGGAGTTCGGCAAGTTCATCCTCGATCTTTTTGCGCTCCAACCCGGCCAGGGTTCGCAGTTGCATAGCCAGAATCGCACGCGCCTGAATCTCGCTGAGCTTGAACTTCTCCATTAGGTTAACTTGCGCTTCCTCCGAGGTTTCGCTAGCACGAATGGTCTTGATGACTTCATCAATATGGTCCAGCGCTATTGATAAGCCCTCCAAGATATGCGCACGGTCCTTAGCCTTTTGGAGCTCAAATTCAGTTCGACGACGAACAACTACCTGTCGATGCTTCAAATATTCTTTGAGGATCTCTTCGAGGCCTAGAATTCGCGGCTGGATTCCGTCGATAAGTGCCAGCATGTTGTAATGGAAGCTGGTTTGGAGCTGGGTCATTTTGTAAAGCTGATTGAGAACTTTCTTGGGATAAGCATCCTTTTTCAGCTCAACCACCAATCGGATCGCACCACGCGCACTTTCGTCACGGAGGTCAGAGATGCCCATAATCTTCTTCTCTTTGACTAGGTCGGCAATGCGCTCGATAAGCGTCGCCTTGTTCACGGCATACGGCATCTCGGTCACGATAATCTGATGCTTACCGCGCGCCGTCTCTTCAATCTCGGCAACGGCCCGCACGACAATACCGCCTCGTCCGGTAGCGTACGCTTGACGCAGCGAATCACCGCCGTAAACGATACCCCCTGTCGGGAAATCAGGGCCCTTAACATAGCCCAAAAGGTCCTCCAGGGTTGTGTCCTCGGGGTGATCGATGATATGGATAATCGCATCGACAAGTTCGCCAAGGTTATGCGGCGGGATACTAGTGGCCATACCGACAGCGATACCAATCTGCCCATTCAGAAGCAGGTTCGGGAGTTTCGCCGGAAGAACAACCGGCTCTTTTTCTTCACCATCGTAGTTATCACGAAAATCAACCGTGTTCTTATCGAGATCCGCCATTAATTCCGCGCCCGGCTTGGCCATGCGAGCCTCGGTATATCGAGCCGCAGCCGGTGGATCACCGTCCATCGAGCCAAAGTTACCCTGACCATCAACCAGCATATAGCGCATAGCCCAATCCTGAGCCAGACGTACCATAGAGTCATAAATAGCCGAGTCACCATGGGGGTGATACTTACCCATTACGTCACCGGTAATACGAGCGCTCTTCACAAACTTTGTACCCGGACGCCAACCATTGCGCTCCATCGAATACAAAATGCGTCGGTGCACAGGCTTCAGACCGTCACGCACGTCAGGAAGTGCTCGGTCGATAATAACGCTCATCGAATAACGAAGGAAGCTATCCTCCATGACATTCTCGACCGTACGGAGTTCGAGCGTTTTTGAGTGAGTTTGTACCGGTTCTTGCGGCTCTAGAACTTCACCTTCAACTGGGGTTTGGGTATCGTCATTCATGGCTAAATGTCCAAATCTTCCGTATTAACAAATTTTGCACGTGACTGGATAAAGGTCTTGCGAAGATCAACTTCGGAGCCCATCAGCTTGCTAAAGATTGCATCTGCTTTTTCGGCGTCCTCGACCCTAACCTGCATCAATACGCGGTTCTCTGGGTTCATTGTAGTCTCCCACAATTGCTCCGCGTCCATCTCACCCAAACCCTTGTAGCGCTGCAGCAAAGTAAGGCCAGCTTGCTTGTTGCGGTCTTGCGCCGGGTCGATCTTGGTGCCGCGCTCTTTGCGCTCTTCGATCAGCCTATCGATAATCTCGTCACGCTCTTCGTCGCTGTAGGCATAAAACTTCTTGCTCTGGCCCGAACGCAATAAGAATAATGGCGGCTTGGCCAGATAGATATGACCGCCATCAACCACTTCGCGCATATATCGGAAAAAGAATGTCATAAGCAGGGTGCTAATGTGATGGCCATCGACATCGGCATCCGTCATGATGATGATACGGTCGTATCGAAGCGCTCGAATATCAAATTGTTCATCAATTCCTACGCCCAGAGCCTTGATAAGACTCACAATCTCATTATTCGCGAGCATCTTGTCCAAACGAGCTCGTTCAGTGTTCAGCACCTTACCTCGCAGCGGCAAGATCGCCTGGGTCTTGCTGTCACGGCCGCTCTTAGCCGAACCACCAGCAGAGTCACCCTCTACAATATAGAGCTCAGAATTCTTCGGGTCCTTGCTAGAGCAGTCGGCAAGCTTGCCAGGTAGGCTAAGACCATCGAGTGCGCCCTTTCGGATAACGTTGTCACGGGCGGCACGGGCGGCTTTGCGAGCACGAGCTGCCAAAGTTGCTTTGCCGATAATCTTCTTGGCGGTTGCTGGGTTCTCGTCAAGGAAGTACGCAAAGTACTCATTCATGACCTGTTCGACATAACGGCGCATCTCGGGGTTACCAAGCTTGTTCTTGGTCTGACCTTCGAACTGCGGATCCGGCAGCTTCACTAGAATAACTGCGGTCAAGCCTTCGCGAATGTCGTCACCAGTGAGATTTTCTTCTTTTTCTTTCAAAAGACCATTTTTGCGTGCGTAATCGTTAATGACGCGAGTCATGGCACTTCGGAATCCCACCAGATGTGTACCACCCTCCGGGTTCAAAACGTTGTTAGCAAATGCTTTTACAGTCTCGACGTAGCTGTCATTGTACTGGATCGCGACTTCGATCATACAATCCTCAACTTGTCGCTCGACATAGAAAATCTCGTCGCTTACAATGTCCTTGCCAATGTTCAGGTGTTTTACGTATGATTTGATACCACCATCAAAATAAAATGCATATCGCTCATCGGTTCGCTCGTCGGTTACGGCAACATATACGCTCTTTGTTAAATATGCCTGGTGGCGCAGATAATCAACCACCCACTTGTAATCGAAGTCTACCGTCTCCTTAAAGATGGTCGGATCTGGATAGAACGTAATACGAGTACCATTTGGCATATCGGTCTTGCCGACTTTCTTAAACGGCACGCTAGTGGCGCCTCGCTCGAACTCAATTCGATATAGCTCCCCATTCTTGGAAACTTCAGCAATAAGTCTTGTGGAAAGCGCGTTGACCACGCTCGAGCCCACACCATGCAAACCAGACGACACTTTGTAACCGCCGCCGCCAAACTTACCCCCGGCGTGTAGCACCGTGTAGACCGTCTCAAGGGTACTCAGGCCCGTCTTGGGATGCTTATCAACTGGGACACCACGCCCATCATCGATGATCGTTATACCACCGTCCCGCAGAATCGTAACTTCAACTTTGCTTGCGAATCCAGCGATTGCCTCGTCGATTGAGTTATCGGCAATCTCCTTGATAAGGTGGTGCACGCCATCGAAGCCCGTGCTTCCGATATACATACCCGGACGCTTACGGACAGGCTCAAGACCCTCTAGGACCTGGATTTGGCTTGCATCGTATGATGCCGCAGCAGCAGACTGTTTTTGTTTAGTCATAGACCCCTCGTCAGAAAATAAAACTTTACAACCACTCAATTATACCGTTAAAAATCTTTCTCTTCAACCTATTGAATTGAACATATTTTTTATGCTAAATTTAAACATAAGGAGAAAACAAAAATGTTCCGGAAGTTAGTCTCCAACTTGCCATACAGCCCGGCACTTGTTGGACAACTCGGATTATACGTAGGGAGGCTACGTAAAGAGGTGGTCATACGGAAAATCGGCCTGCTTTTTGTCGTTGCGGCCCTCGTCGTGCAATCATTTGCCCTCCTAAATCCGCCCGTTCAGGCGTCGGCAAGTAGCAATGCAGCTGTCATACCTGGCGGTGTATCGTCAGTGCAAGAAATTATACATATATACGATTCCAGCCGCGCGGGTGGAAACGATTTCAAGCCACTCATGGATTACTTCGGGGTTACGCGAAGCGAGCTAGCGACGATGAATACAAATGTCACCTACATTTGTTCTAGCGATCGCTCAATAGTCAGCTTCGGACGCGAACATCACTATAGCTCCTCCGAAGGCGAGCTCTCGCACACTGTTCAGCTTGCGCAGGGAGGTACGTCAACATTCTATTCCGTCCCGCTTTACCGCTTTGACGAAGGGAATGGTCAAACAGCGTGTTACGACTCATTTGTCGGCTACTCAAAACAGGTAGGATGGTTCGCTATCATGCGCAAGTGTGGCAACTTCCAAATCAAGCAAGATGCGCGTACGCTCCCCCGCGCCCACCTCGTCAGTGCCACGTGCTCGACTATACAGGGCTTTGCCTATGACGAACGAGACTCTGCGCAGAAGGTTAAAGTCTATCTGTATCTAGGTGGGCCACCAGGAAAAGGCAAACAATACGGCCCAGTCGTAGCCGACTCACCAGAAGAGAGCTCACCTGTCGGAAAAGGGCATGGATTTAGCTTTGCCGTACCCGACGCATATGTAGATGGTAGCTCGCCCATCCAGATAACGGCCGTCATGCAACCCTTGGCCGGATGGACCGACCCAATGGTACATGCCGACAACACCGTTCAGATACCCTCACATTGCAAAGCTCAGAAAACGCCCATGGCAACCTGTAGCGTCCTTTCCGCCAGCCGCATCGACCGAACAAGGTTCCAATTTAGAACAGCAGCTACCGCCAACGGAGGTGCTATCATCTCCGGATACGAATATATCGTGCTAGACAAGGATGGCAAAAAAGTCTTTGACAAAACCTACCCCTCTACAAATCCCGGAGATGTCTCGGAAATCATTGACCTCAAAAATCCCGGGGCGTACAAGGCAAGTGTTATTGCCAAAACATCCGAGGGCGATAGGCAGAGCACAGAATGCTCACAAAGCGTTTATGTGGGGCAAGTCGGGCAATGCCAGTTCAATCCAAGCTTCTCGCAAACCGACAAAAAGTGCCTAGTCTGCCCCTACGACACGGGCCTATGGATAAAAGATAACGACTGCTCCCCGCACATCGTGCTCTCTAAGCAGGCTCGAAATCTAAGCCAAAATAATATAGACGCAAATAATACAACAGCAAATCAAGGTGACCGCGTCCAGTACGATCTTTATACGACCAACATCGGATACGATGTAATCGGTACATCAATACGGGATACTATAAACGACCTACTCCAGTACGCTACCGTTATCGACTCAGGCGGTGCTACGATCGATGCTGGAAGCGCAAACTGGGGTAACGATGCGCTGGCCCACAATCAAACCGACATACGTAGCTTTATCATACAGATAGACGATGTCATATCTTCAACACCTAGAGCTGCGAACGACCCAGCTGCATACGATTGTACTATCACAAACTCGTACGGAGATACGACCCGCGTTAAAATGCCCTGCCCCATCGGCAAACAAATCGAAGGCTACATCCGACAACTGCCCAGCATAGGTGTAGGCGGTAACATCTTGTTCGCCGGAACAGCGCTACTAGTGACTACCTATCTATACGCTCGTTCGCGTCAATTGCACAAGGAAGCGCGCATCATACGTCGCGAATTTAACGGAGGATCGTTATGAAAGAAACCGCGCATGGATCCAATAAAGACTTCTTACAAGTCGATAGAGCTCATATAAACACCGGCAAGCGGCCCCAACCGCACAATCAACAATTCGAGGCTGACACGCATCGCTCACGCCAAGCAAAGCGTCACGAAGGTCCTAGCGCCGATGCTGGCCAAAGTCTTACATTCGACGAGACCATGGATTATACGCGGAAACATATGCACCGCGCCACTCGACCCTTTAGCCGCTTTATTCACAAAGCGACCATCGAAAGTTTCAGCGATTTCATTGGACGCACTATCGCGCGACCGCACGCGATTCTGGCTGGGGGCATCACCTCATTTATCTTTACCCTCCTTATGTACAATTACGCACGGTACGCAGGCTTTGCCCTTCAGGGCTCGGAAACTATCATCGCCTTTGCCGTCGGGTGGCTGGCGGGACTTATTTTCGACCTGCTCAAGCTGGCCATCACGCGCAAAGCTGAATAGGAACTCTTCCCTCGTCCAAGTGCTTTATGAGGAGCTCTTCGGAGCCTCGTCTTTCGGTTTTTCATTTGCGTGGTGCAAATTGCCATGGATGTCGATAAAAATCTCGTCTACAGATTCAGGCCGGGCTTCCTGCACCTCTTTCTCGGCAGCTTGTATGACGTCTTGCGGTGGAAGGTCACGGCTAATCTTAAGAGTTGTATGATCAACATCAGGGATCTTTGGAGCAGGATTATTGGGTTGCTCGGCCGGCTTTGGGGCCGGTGCTGGCGGCGGCGTTGGCTGTGGCTGGGCTGACCGAGGAGCTTGCGACTGAGGCGTAGTCTTAGCGGGTGCTTGCTGATCTTTGGCTACGCTAACTGACTTCTTTTTGCGCTTAGCGAGCCACTCATCAAGGAAAGATGAACCGGTACTCGGGCCAGCAGCTGGCTGCGCTACATCGGAAGCCGAAGAACTAGAGGACGATACTGGAGCTGCTGCGGCGTCGGTCTTTGCTGGCGCCCCCGGACTGCGTAAGCGTCGAAATATCTCCTGCTCTACTGTTGCCCGGGGGCGACCAAATTTAGCAGCCGACAGGCGCTTCAGGGCATCGGCAAGCTGTGGATTAGGCCGGCCAAGAGGCGGAACTAACGACATGCTAAATGGTGACGAAGGCACATTATTGATCATAACCGACGCAACGCTCTCGAAGTTGGGCAGCTTAGTTAGATCTTCGGCGTCGAATACTGGCGCAAACTTCTTAACCATAATATCGGCATCAGTCGTACCGATACGGCCAGACACTACCGTCCCTACGTTGCCGATAATTGCTTCCCGTATCTTATCATTCAACTGAGTCATAAACTGGTTAGCCAAAATAAGATTGAGTCGATACTTGCGCGCTTCAGAAAGAATGCCCTCGAATGAATCAGTCGCAAAATTCTGAAACTCATCAACGTAGAGGCTAAAGTCCTGCCTTTGATCCTCAGGAATATCCGCCCTGCCCATTGCGGCAACCTGAAACTTCATTACAAAAATCATGCCGAGTAGCTGGGAATTGAGCTCGCCTGTCTTGCCTTTGCTTAGGTTAACGAGCAGGATCTTCTTCTTATCCATTATGTCGCGCAGATTAAAACCGCTCTTTGTCTGGCCTAAAATATTGCGCATCATTTCATTACTCAGGAATGCACCAAATTTGCTAACGAACCAGCCTAATACCTCGCTCTTGTGGTAGTCGCTGGTCTGCGCCATTTCTTTATTCCAGAAGTCCAGAACCGTCTGGTCTTGGACATACTTTAACTTCTCCTGAGCGTAATCGTTGTCATTAAAAACTTGAGGGATATCGATAAACGACGCACCGTTAGGATCACTCATGATTGTCAGAGCAGCATTGCGGAACCAATGTTCGTAGCGCGGGCCAATAATACCCGTGTGACCGGGGTCGTACAGGCGATACAGCATCGATATCGCCTCCTGCACTAAGAAGTCTTTCTGCTCTTTATTCTCAAACTCAAATAGATTAAGCCCGATCGGATTGCTCATATCCCCTGGCGAGAAGTAGATGACGTCTTCGACGCGCTCCTTTGGTACCATCCCCAGCAACCTTTCCGCTGAGTCGCCGTGCGGATCAACAAATGCAAAACCCCGACCATCTAGCATGTCCTGTAAGGCCAGGTTCTCGAGCAGGCCAGATTTACCTGTGCCCGTCTGCCCAATGATGTAAACATGACGACGTCTATCGCTCGTACTCAATCGAATCTCTTTCTTCACGCCTCTGTACGAGTTGTAGCCCAACAATAGCCCCTCATCAAGCATTTGCCTTGGCCCGTCAACTTGCTTTGATGCTTGTCGTTGTAATTGTGACGTCGGCGTATTACGCTGATCCGGGAAATGAAAGATCGTAGCCAGCTCGACGCTGTTCAGTATGTTCGTACCAATTTCTTGTGGGAAGAATCTAAAAATAAATGCAGTCACGAAACTCTCCATGCTTTTTGCCGGTACGAACTTGAAGCCGTTCTTCCCTGGTGCATCAAACAACGAAAAGGCCGCGACCAAATTCTTGAGTATCGCCTGCGAACGGCTGGCCGTATTCGACGAAGCAATCACCCGAATAAGAACTTCGTACCCTGGATAGCGAGTCTTCTCCTCCAGTGCATCAACGATTGCCTGCTCCAGTGCCGTGAGCTGCCTCTCTTCTGGTTTTGTATCCTTAGCTTCTGGCGGCCGCCAGAGCGCGTTTAAGAGATCCTTAAAGCCAAGCCCGGTCGTAGCCTCGATCTTGTCCTTTTTTATCTTTGCAGCCAACGTGAGCGAGGATCGCGTCCATCTTTCGTTCGCTGGCCTCATAAGGATCTGAATGGCAGCACCGTCTTCTTGCGATACGACAGCCAAGGCGCTTAATATCGCCTGCATAGCATCCCGTTTATTATCCTGATACGTTGCTATTGGGTAACTAAACTCACGCTTAAGCGTCAGCTCGCCCCCTATCGTTCCGCTGATCTTGCCGACTTGGCTAAAGATATTATGTTCTTCCGCCTCTTCCAAAACGGCAGTCGGATAAGCCGCCAGCACCGATTGCTTAACAACGTCCGCAAGCGCCAAAGGCGCAACGACATAATAATGAATGAGTCCCTTGGTCGCGACTACCTCGAAAGTAATATGACGCTGGCCATAGATCTTACTCTTGAAGCCTTTCGTAGCGGTGCTGGCGATAATGTTATACATTATCTGCGCCTGTGATATCGCTTCATCGGTTACATCACGTACGTCTCTGGCTCCAACCTCAATATCATCACTTGAAGGGGGCAGTTGAATGACAAATGGAACCATCTTCAGGCCCCGTTCGTAATTCTTTGCCTCACGAGCAATTTTACGATACTGCCAATATGCCAAGTATAAGAAAAGCGCCAGTAGCACTCCTCCTATGAAAAATCCTGTCAGTACTCCAACCATTTTGTTACATCTGGCTTGGCAGCCTTACGTCCTTACCATAACGCTTCTTTATGTAGTCGGCCTGCAGCTTACTCACCTCGTGTTCCTGGGTATATGGATCACTCTTGTTCAGCTGTACAATCTTCTTCGCCTTATCCACCCACTCCCTTTCTATTAGTCCATCATCACTTGCCGTCACGGGGGTAGAATGACCGATGGATGCAGAGCTAACTTGGTTGGATGTGGTCTGAACTGGAGCAGGCAAGGCTATTGTGGTAGCGGCTGGGACCGGCGGCGCTGGTTGAGCCGGCATGGCCTGCTCGTGCGTTTCGGCTCGCTCACCTGCGCTTGGCATCACTTCAAAACTCTGCCGAGGAGCTTGCTCGGCAGTGACCGGAGGCACTTCACGGCTCTGATATCCACCACTCTCTGGTGAAGGGCCGGGCATAGATACGTTTGACTCCATAACTAGCTAAATTGTAGCATAAATCATAAGCAAATAACGGGTCAGGCCCGCTTAGAAACGTAGAAGCACGCAAGCCCAATCAAAACGATGACGAATATAAAATCTCTGATCTGGAGCTGCCCAATAGAGTTTAGGGCTACTAAAAAAATCGGCGAAAGTGCAACTATGCTCGCCATATAATAGATCCTTCGTTTCGATCGTACTTGAACAACCATAAAATTAGCCAGAACAATTAGAAGAAGCGTCAACAGCAGGTAGAGTGAGCTTGCCGCAAACGCATACGCCAAACCAAATATTAGCAAAATGCCAGCCGGGCCAATATCAAGTGGGTTCGTCGCATTTAGTAACATTACAAGCCCAACAAAGCTCAAAAACGGCGCAATGTACGGGAAATATCGTTTGAGCTTACTCTTCATATTATTACATCGCACCTATGGATCATTATTACTAAAAAAGGCTTGAGCGAGAAATCCGCTCCTTATATATTAAATATTTAGCGCTTCTCGCTCAACAGCCTGACTGACCGCTCTCCATAATAGAGAGCGACGAAGATAAAATGGGCGATGAATATCCGACTATCCCGGAGACTCATCTCGTCCGCCACCGAGCCCAATACCATTCCGCGGGTTGCGTATGGCTCGGTGGACTTATGACGCTTTAGGTAATGTACGAGCTTTTATGTTTGTAACGTTTTTGTTTTTATAAAAGCTTGTTTTAAACTTAGCACAGATTTCTCATCATGTCAATTATAACAACTATATAAATCGATGTAGAGTTTGCATCATTCATCTGTTAAACACGGCTCTTCGTATACTTTGTTGTAATTATAACTAGGCTCGTGTTTTTGAATATTTGAATACAAGCCATACAGACTAGGCTTGAGGGGCTGGCAGAAAATTCCAAAAAACCGCGCTGAACGACGCCCGCTCAACGCGTAAAGTCTCATTGCGGGCAATCATTTTCCACCTGCTTTTAGCCAACATAATTGTGGCTTCGGCTAAAAATCTTGCTTTTGTGCGTCCCCAAGATTTTGCGTATGGCAATGACGACCCATCAGGGCCTATGGCAATCTGGATACAAAAACCTACCCGCTGCTACGCGGAGTTCTAGTCTATGCCTGCGTATGCAGCCATGCTGTCGACTATAAGGAGCTGCGATTTTGTTATTTCATCATCTGCGTAATGTGGTCATGAGACCTAAGCGGCTAGAATCATCACCTTCCCTCTCGTTACCCATGAAAGATAATTATTTTTTCCACAGGCTATGTATATAGGTTACAAAAAATACTGTTGACAGGCATAAGCGCTCGACCTACTATAGGGTTAGCACTGAATAAAAAAAGTGCTCAAAAACAAAAAACGAAAACTCTGACAACGGCTTCTCGCAGGCCGTTGTTTTAATTATGACCACTGTTAAAAACAAATATAAATAGCCCAAGATACCTTGAGCTATTTATGGTGGAGCTGCGGGGAATCGCACCCCGGTCCGTCCGGTTACCTGTTATCCATCTACAAGCTTAGAACATTTGGGTTTGTAGTCCCATCAGCCTAAACAATGCTCAACATAGCCGATAAAACCTATAGGTAAACGTCGAAGATGAGCCCTACAGCCACTCACCATCCAAGCCGAATGCATATGACATCGCCCGTACCTTATTCGGCATAGGTAAGGCGACGGTCGCTAGCAACTAAGCAGCGACTGGTGCGAAAGCAGGTGCGCGAAACGCATCAGCTACTCGCTGTACAAATGACTTTGCAGTTATTTGTTTGAACGTTAACGCCCGTTCAAAACGACTTGCCAGATAACAGATGTAAATATCCAAACGTCGAAGCTAATGATCAGCCCCATACGAACATAAGTATTATACCATACTTGCGCGCCTGGGGCTACTGATGCTTTAATACTCCGCATTGCGTATGACAGCACAAATCCACTCCGCTACCAATGTAGGCTACAGTAGTAAGCTCGTCGAAGTCGAAAGTGATTCCAGCAATGGACTACCGACTCTTATTATCGTTGGCCTTGGGAACAAGGCGGTTGACGAAGCAAAGGAACGCGTACGAAGCGCGATCAAGAACGCCGGGCTTAATTTCCCCCGCAAACGTATTACCATCAACCTTGCACCAGCCAATTTGCCTAAGGACGGATCACACCTTGACCTTCCAATTGCGCTATCGATTCTGGTTGTCAGCGGGCAACTACATGAAGACACCCTGGCCAGAACCCTAGTCGTCGGGGAACTCGGCCTTGACGGCACACTAAAGCCAGTCCAGGGCATAATAGGTTACGTAGAGCTTGCACAGAGCCTCGGCTACGAAAAGATCATCCTGCCCGTCGAAAACACCTCTCAGGCACGGCTCATACCCAACATCCAAGTCTGCGGCGCACATAGCTTGCGGGAAGTTTACCTCTACCTCGCCGAGCAAGAGCATCTGCCAGTATCACCAGAAGCTACACAAATTCCCCGACCCCCTACCAACACGTCATACGAACATCAGCTTGATGCCATCTACGGCCAAAACCAGGCCAAACGAGCATTGATAATCGCAGCTGCGGGTGGACATAACATTCTACTAGATGGCCCGCCAGGGTCTGGCAAGACAATGCTCGCCAGAACGCTCCCCTCTTTGTTACCTGAGCTCACAACCAGTGAGGTCATAGAAGTGACAAAGCTCCATAGCCTTGCCGGTGAGACAACCCAAGATATCATTACTGCCAGGCCGTTTCGCTCGCCTCATCACAGCGCCAGCATGATCTCGCTAGTTGGTGGCGGACAGCGGCCAAAACCAGGTGAGATTAGCCTCGCACATCGTGGGGTATTGTTCCTGGATGAGCTACCGGAATACAGTCGCGCGACGCTAGAGGCGCTACGACAGC
This sequence comes from uncultured Candidatus Saccharibacteria bacterium, assembly GCA_965225085.1. Classification (GTDB taxonomy): domain Bacteria; phylum Patescibacteriota; class Saccharimonadia; order Saccharimonadales; family EFPC-124; genus CAZJVU01. The sequence continues at coordinate 14,245 of CBDDBE010000007.1, forward strand.
CGCTGGAAGACAAGATAGTACACATAGCCCGTGCGAACCATCGCAGCTCGTATCCAGCTGATTTCATGCTTGTCGCGACGCAGAATCCCTGCCCATGCGGCTTTGCAAATGACTCAACTCACGCCTGCTCCTGCTCTGCCGCTCAGATTATGCATTACCAGAAGAAGGTGTCAGGGCCACTTATGGACCGCATCGACATATTCATCTCTGTTTCACCAGTCGAACATACACAGCTCCTTGCGGCGAACAGTGGCGACACACACGCCCAAGCCCAAAAAGACATTGCAGCGGCGCGGGCGCTCCAACACCACCGGGCTCACAGGACAAATTCGCTTATGAATAATGCTGCTATCAAGAAACACGCACAGCTTAATCCTGCATCAAGAAAACTACTCGACACGGCTGCGCACAACCTCAACTTATCGGCACGCGCATATTTTAAGGCCATTAAGGTTGCTCGGACCATCGCAGACTTAGACACCTCTCATCATATTGAGCCCCAGCACATCTCCGAAGCCCTTCAATATCGCCCACGCCCCAACCCTGTTGAATTACCGCAGCTTATCTGATAAAATGGTATGCGAAATCAATAACCGCGTTAAGGAGTACTTCTATTAATAAACCAGTTCGGATCAACGGAGCGATTAGGGCAAATGAACTACGCGTAATTGGTCCAGACGGAGAACAGATAGGTATTCTGAGTCGGGCAGAAGCGCTTTTAGAAGCGGAAAGACACGAACTTGATTTAGTCGAGATTTCACCAAGCGCCAACCCACCTGTGGTTCGCATTGTCGACTGGGGTAAATACAATTACCAGAAGATGAAGGAACTGCAGCGAAATCGTAAAAATGCCAAAACCTCTGAGGTGAAGCAGATGCGACTGGGTCTCAAAATAGGCGCGAACGATCTTGAAATCAAGCTTCGCAAAATCCGCAGCTTTCTGGAGCAAGGCCACAAGGTGAAGATCATGGTCTTCTTCCGAGGTCGCGAGATGGCGCACCAGGAACTGGGCTACCAGCTTCTGGAGCGAATTTCCCAAGCTCTGTCCGAAATCGGGGTTGTCGATCAAACACCACAGCTCGCCGGTAAAAACCTGAGCATAGTAGTAAGGAGTAACACCAATGCCAAAGCTAAAAACCCATCGAGGGACAGCGAAGCGCATCAAGCTGACCTCTAGCGGTAAGCTGCTTCGTCGTCGCGCCAATGGCACACATTTCTTGCAAAAGAAAAGTGCTTCCAGGAAGCGTGTCATCGGCACCAACGCGCTCGTCAAAGGCGCAAATGCTAGTAATCTTAAGCGCGCACTAGGAATTTAAGGATATGCGAGTAAAAAGAGGCGTCGTAGCACGCAATAAGCACAAGAAAATCTTAAAGCAAGCAAAGGGCATGCAGCATGCCCGCACCAGCTCGTTCCGCCTTGCGAAACAGGCTGTTATTCGAGCCCTGCAATACGCGTATCGAGATCGCCGCAACAAAAAGCGCGACCTTCGGGCCCTATGGATTACGCGCATTAATGCCGCCGCTAGAGAAAACGGCATAACATACGCCGCGCTAATCGCCGGCATGAAGAAGCACAGCATCTCTGTAAACCGCAAGATCCTTGCCGAATTAGCCGTTTCTGAGCCAAAGGCATTTGCAGAAATCGTGAAAGCTGCCACTAAGTAATAGGCCTTGCAAAAGCATACGCAATCTAAAATACCGCCTTGTTGATTGGCGGTATTTTAGATTGTCAGGCTACCTATAAGCCGGGTTCTGTCGAGAGCGACCATCTATCTAGCTACGTAATTGCTTACGTAATCGAGCGGTTATGTCGGCCTGTCTAGCGGACCGCTACATCCCGAAGGATGGAAACAGACCTCCTTGCAGCAGACAGGGTTTACCTTCCGGCCAAGTCACCTTGGCCCGCTGTGGGCTCTTACTTTCACATAGCACAAAATGCGCCATGCTATCCCAGACGAACTGGGCCCACTCCTTTCACCCTTACCTCGCCCGAAGGCATGGCGGTATCGTTTCTGTGGCACTTTCCCTAGGGTTGCCCCCGGTTGCGGTTAGCAACTGTCTTGTCCTATGCTGTCCGGACTTTCCTCTTGGCAATGCCAAGCGATCGCTCAGTAGTCTGACGCTTACAATTATACCAAGATTACCGCCAAAGAACTACTTATGCTCATCAAGAATCTTATTGACCATGGCATCGGCTTCTCTGTTATATTCCCGACCAACGTGTGTAAAGGTGACCTTGTCAAATTCCTTTATCAAATCCTCTACGGCTGAGTATATAGGCCATAGGTCTCTATTTTTTACCTGGTAGATCCCTACGAGTTGGTTCGCGACCAATTGGCTATCCAGGCGAAAATCAACATTTTTAGCGCCAAGCTCTTTGGCCTTCTCAAGCGCAAGTTTGACTGCATGGTATTCCGCCTGGTTATTGGTTGTGACCCCCAGATATTTTCCACCTTCAAATAGCAAGTCGCCCCCTGTCGTACGCATGACAAAACCTGACGCCGAAGGCCCAGGATTGCCCCTCGAGCCACCATCGGTGTATACAATTACTGACTTATTATTGCTATCATTTGATGACATATCTACAATATAATTTGAAGTGGGGGTCTGCGCTCTCCCTGTCGATTGCTCCTCTCGCTCACCGTCCAACACAATCCGACTCAATGTATTTATCTTTTCCTGTTGTATATCAGACAACTTTACCCAAATAAACTTATCATGTTCATCGCTTAGCGCTAATCGTGCGTCATCATGGTCTAAGCTAGTCAAATAAGCTATTACGATATGCTGAGTGTCACGTTCGGCGTCATCCATCCAGGAGACGATCTTAAGAATCTGCATAGCCCCGGCCTCGACCCCAATCTCCTCGCCAATCTCACGGCGCAAGGCCAACTCTGGGCTCTCGCCAAACTCGACTTTCCCGCCTGGTAGTTCGAACTGCCCAATATACAAAGGATTACCGCTAGCTCGCCTCAGAAAAAGTATCTTGCCATTTGCCTTCAAGAGGCCTCGTACCGAAATTTTTTGTTTCATAATGAATTCGTTTAGTAGAGATGTGTGATTTATTATACAATGGTCGGGATGACAGGACTTGAACCTGCGACCTCACGGCCCCCAGCCGTACGCGCTACCAAACTGCGCCACATCCCGATATCATAAAAGTCCCACAAAGCCCCGAACGCACGCTCGACTCCCCGCGTTATGTGCAGGTGGGTACTCGCATCATACGTCCACAGACCTATGCCATATAGAGTACCCGATCGAACAAAGTATAGAGGAAATGCTATGCGCTCGTATCGCCCCGTAGGACAATATTATTATACCATCTAGCTACAGAATGCTATAGCCGCTAAAAACCTGCACCAAGTAGCCTATCATCCGGAAGAATGGATCGCTCAGAAAAGTATAAAATACAACAACAAAGCCGACGACCGCTATAAGCCCCATCGATTCTATCCGCTCCATTGCATCACGCACGAAGTCTGGCGCGAATGCGTATAGCAACCTGGAACCATCGAGCGGAGGAATCGGAATCATATTGAACAAGAAAAAACTAACATTGACGACTGTAAACGTTAAAAGAATACTAATTACCAAGCTGTCGGGAGCAAACGCACCAAGCCGTACCACTGCGCCTGCCATTAGCGCCAATAGTAGGTTCGTTAGGGGTCCCGCGATTCCCACCAAGGCGGCACCATAGTCCCCAAAGCGCACGCGATTCGGATTAAACGGAACCGGCTTGGCGGCGCCAAAAGGCGGCGCACCAAGGGCAGCCAACATCAATGGAAGCAAAACTGTCGTAAAAGGGTCTATATGCGAAAGTGGATTGAGCGTCAGCCTGCCCTCGACCTTTGCAGTATCGTCACCCAGCCAATAGCTCGCAAATGCGTGCATCGCCTCATGTAAGGTCATCGATAGCAGAACCGAGACAAGAACGACAAACAAATATACTAGGTTGATGTTTCCCATAATCTATACAAGTATAGCAGCTTCCGGCTACTAGCGTATTGACTTCACTTCCAAAAAACAGTAGTATGTATACTTGTAATACGAGAAACTTATGGCAACACAATGTGAACTCACCGGTAAAGGTAACCAGTACGGCAATAATGTCAGCTATTCGAAGCGCCGCACCAAGCGCGTTTGGCGAGCTAACATCCAAAAGAAGACTTTTGTCGTTAACGGCGAGAAAATTACCATGAACCTCAGCGCGCACGGTATCCGCACCCTTCGCAAGCAAGGTATTCTTTAGAAAGCTAGCTTACCCGCTCTCATTAAAAAACCGGCATCAGAGCCGGTTTTTTAGAATAGTTGACCATGGACTATGCCGATCGCGTCAATTGATGAACGGTAAGCACCTCCCCAAATGTACCTGCTTTTAGCTTCAACTTGCTTGAGACTTCCACGGCGGCACCGAGCTCTTTTGTAAAAGCTTCTAAATCAGCTTGTGGTACTTCGTAGCTAAGCGCACTATCTGCATAGTGCGTTGGGATAACAATCTTAGGGTCGATCCTACGAATTAGCTCTACAGCCCCCGTAGCGTCAAGGGTATAGCCATTTCCACCAACCGGCACTACAAGCACGTCAATCACACCCAAGGCCTCTAGCTGCTCCTCGCTAAGATCGGGGTGTATGTGTCCTACGACGGCTACAGCTACATCTTCAGCCAGTACAGAGTATATCGTCGCCTTATGCGTATCTGCGGGGTCCATATGAGCTCGAGCCGCGACTCCACGAATCGAAATGTTGGCAACTTCGTACTCACCTGGCCCATCGATTATAAGTACGTCCTCATTATGTGGTGCGACAAACTGCGGCTGAGTTGCCAGCTGTACCTTAGCATTTGTTCCATAGTCCTTTAGGCCAATTGTCGATAGTTTTGGATCTACGAAGATAGTATTTTTCTTTACTGTTAGGACGACGCAATTGCCACCTTTATATTCAATATCCATAGCTTCCTTTCCTCTATTTATGGTTAGATAATACGTTTTCGGTGTCCTGAAGCAAGGTAAACTTGCCGTTGGTGATACTCGTAATAAACCGATCCTTAATACTCAATCTGTAATAAAAATCTTCATAGGTCATAACGGTGTAATTAAGGCTACGGCCTTCGTCCTGCTCGAGTTCTTTTATGAAGCGCTTGGACTGTGTCTTATTTATATCACCAGCCAGTAGTACATCCAGCTCACCGCTGCTTCCCCTCACTAGGCTACCACTGAACAGTGCGATTCGAACATCACCAAGCGGTTTTAAGCGCTTCGCCCAGTCGCTAACCTCGACAACTGCAACTTCTGATTGCAAGTGTTCATCCGCAAAGATAGCCCTGAGCGGTGCATAATGCTGATAATCCTGATTAATCTCGTAGTACAGGCGGTTATTTGCGCTATCGCTCTTGATAATCCCGATGCTCAGCATGTTTGCAAGCTCCCGACGGACCGAATTAATCTGTTCGTCAATCTTGCGAGTAATCTCGCGAACATAAAAAGCCCTATTCGGGTTATTGAGGAACAGATGCAGGAGCTTTACCCTCGTCTTTGAACCAAATAATGCGTCAATCATTGTCTACGTCTGCCTCACTGTCATCTCTGTATGATTGTAACAAAGTTTAATAAATTGTCACGCTACTGTTTCACCCTGCAAAAACTCTCAACCCGGTCGCGCAGGACCCCTGGCTCATCGGACCATACGATATGTGGGTTACGCCGAAACCATGTCATCTGCCGCTTTGCTAAGGTCATATCGCTTCGCACGCACTCATCAATCACTTCCGTTTCTGACTTCGCGCCCTCAAGAAAGCCTCGCAATACTCTATAGATATTGCCCTTAAGCGCCTCACCCTCCCAGCCGTATTCGTCACTCAATTTCTTAGCTTCTTTCGCAACGCCCTGGTCAATCATACTGTGGATGCGTGATTTAATACGATCACGTAATACGGCCCTTTTCGTAGATAATCCTACAACTATTGTATGTGGTCTTAGGTACTTATCGTGTCGTATGAGTCCGCCCAATTCAATAGCTCGCACCAGATGTCGCGCATTTGAACTATTGATTGGAAGATCGATGTTTTTATATCTACATATTTGTTGAAGCTCCTGGACAGTTAATGTGCTCAAACGCCGACGCTCACGTGGATCGGCCGCGCTCCCAAATTCATAATCAAAGATAACGGCATCGATATAAAGTCCCGTCCCACCAACCAGAATTGGCAACTTGCCACGCGTGCCAATGTCGCGAATCGCCTTCAAGGCAAGAGCCTGGAACTCAGCCGCGCTAAATGATTCGTCAGGATTCCGAATATCTATAAGATGGTGCGGTATCTCACGTTGATCAGCTAGACTAGGTTTGGAAGTGCCGATGTCCATACCCCTATAGACCGTCCTCGAATCTGCAGCGACAATTTCACCATCATGCTCACGCGCAATTTGCATAGCAAGAGCGCTTTTGCCACTGGCAGTCGGCCCCACGATCACGACAAGCGGCCCGCACGTGGAGGCCTTCTGCGTCATAGCGATTCTAGAAACTCTCCAAGCTGATCGAGGCCTATAGTCTTTTCCCCATCACGGGTGCGCACACTGACTTGATTTTGGGCCATGTCCCGAGGACCGACTATGATCAGTACTGGTACTTTGAGTTCGACTGCATCACGAATCTTGCGACCAAGTGACTCGTTACGGTCATCCAGCGTTACGCGCATTTCGTTATATTTAAGAGGTTTCATCAATACCAAGTCCGCTACTGCGTCCTTTACTTTCTGCGCATATGGCAGAACTGCATCGTTTATAGTCAACACCCTCACCTGCTCTGGTGCAAGCCACAGAGGTAGCCATCCAGCGGTCTTTTCCAGGAGGATCGCCATAAAGCGCTCGTACGACCCCAAAATCGCGCGATGAACCATCACTGGTGAGCTCTCTTCCCCCTGCTCGTTGATGTAGGTCAGGCCAAAACGCTTTGGCGTCGCAAAATCAAGCTGAACGGTAGAAAGCTGACGCTCATTTCCCAGTACGTCACGATACATAAAGTCCAGCTTGGGACCGTACAAAGCCGCCTCACCCTCCATGCGCTTGGCGTTAAGCCCGAGCTCAATAGCCAAATCGGCAAGCATTTGCTCGGCTTTGTCCCAATCTTCGGGGTCTCCAACATAGCCTTCGGGCTTGCTATAATCCCGAACAGATAACGACACCCAGTGGTCGCCATACATTCCGAGACTGGTATGAAACTCCTCAATAAATTTGCACAGGCCAATTGCGACGTCCTTTATCTGATCGGCTGTGCAGAAAGTATGCCCGTCATCAACAGTAATTGCCCTAACCCGGCTAAGGCCTCCGATTTGACCCGGCTTTTCATCGCGATATTGCATCGTCGATTCCATGTAACTAAGGGGGAGTTCCTTATAGCTTCGCGGTCTGGAGGCAAAGATCTGCGTGTGGTGCGGACAATTCACCGGCTTCATTACAAAATCAATGTCGTAATGACTCTTTACTTCGAAAAGTTCTGCGCCAAACTTCTGCGCATGGCCAGAGGTTTCGTACAACTCACGCTTGGCGATGTGTGGGATGCCAACTTCCTCGCCGCCATATTTCTTGCCCACCTGAGTTAGCATGCTCTTAAGCAAGTTACGAATAGTGGTACCTCGAGGAGTAAAAAGCGGCAGGCCTGACCCTACCAAATCGGAAAATGTAAACAAATCGAGCTGCTTACCGAGCAAACGATGGTCCCGCTGTTTCGCCTCTTCGACTGCCTGCAGATACTCGTCAAGCTCCTGCTGGGTCGAAAACGCCACTCCATACAGACGCTGCATCTGAGGATTGCCCTCTTTGCCACGCCAGTACGCACCCGCAACCTTCTGTAGCTTAAAGGCGCCGACTTTCCCCGTACTCTCAACATGAGGGCCTCGGCACAGGTCCTTAAAGTCGCCGTTGCTATAAAACGAAACGTCGTCTATCTTACTCTTGTCGCTCGCAGCCAGGCCTAGCTCATCGACGTCAAGCTCGCTCGCAACGGTGGTGCCTGCGCGCTTCAGGTCGTTCAAAAGCTCTTCCTTATACGGCTGGTTGTTCTCTCTCGCCCACTCAACAGCATCATCAATCGGCATAGTTGAGCGCTCAAGGAGCTGATCCTTTGCAATAATAGCGCGCATTTCTTTCTCGATAGCCGGAAAGTCGGCTTCCGATATTGTTTTCCCTGCGCCGAGGTCAATATCGTAATAATAACCGTTCTCGACTACCGGCCCAACGCCAAACTTCGCCTCCGGCCATAAGTGTTTTACGGCTGCCGCAGTTACATGCGCTAGCGAATGTCGCATCGGATGTAAGTTTTTATCTTCGGGTTTCATTGCGAGAGTCCTTTACTTTGAATTAGTTATGCGTGAATTGTGGCAAAAATAAACATACCCCTAAGGGGTCGTCCAGAAAATGATAGCCATGCGTAACTGATTCATCTTGAGCTCTATTCTACCGCGCCAGGGGCTTCCTCGCAATCGTCTCTTGTGCAATCTGTTATTTTAGTCTATATTTGGAGGTACTCTTGGGCTCTTAGCTCAGTTGGCTAGAGCGCTTCCTTGACGTGGAAGAGGTCAGAGGTTCGAGTCCTCTAGAGCCCACCAAGTGAATTTATTGCCTTTGTCCAAAAGAGCGCCCATTCGGCGCTCTTTTGTTTTGGCGACAAGCATGCCCCAAATGTTACCCACAGTTATACAAAGTTTTCCACGTAGGTTGAGCTACCGATTGACGCGCTAATATATCCTCAGCGGTGTATAGGTAGATCCCTTCGGTACCCGTTCATACCACAGGCGGTATAAAACAGATACCTACCGTATCACTTTATATTAATAGCGCAACAACGTAAGCTACTTGCTTTTTTATCATGCTTATGCTACTATACGTGTGTCATGGATAAAACACAAACACCCAACCAAACAAGCCAAATAGATAAATCGGCGCTCGAAAAATTCAAACTATTTTTTGAACATACAAATGACAGTCGCGTGATAGTAAACACACAGGCCAAGCCGCTAAAGCAGCCCAACAGGAATATCGCCACCAAGCGCTGACAATCCCTAACCCAATCTCTAGAGAAGACCCTTGCACCAAACAGGGGTCTTTTATGTTTACCCACAGTTACAACTAGTTTTACACTAGCTTTTTCAATTGCGTAATGACAATATATAGTCATGGTATGTCCATTTTGTCTTCACAAGAAAACTAGTATCTATAACAGCCGCCACACGGTCAAATTGAACGAAACCTGGCGCAGAAGGCGCTGTGACGCATGCAGACGCGAGTTCACAACGCGCGAAAGCGCCGACCCGCAAAGCATCCTACGCGTCGGCACGCTCAAACGAACATCGCCCTACTCACGCGCAAAGTTGATCGTCAGTATTCTGACGGTCTGTGACCACCGCGCGGACCACGGCGAGGCTGCCTACTGGCTGGCCGATACGATTGAACAAAAAATGTACCTTCAAAGTGCGTCTACGAACAACACCGTCACCAAAACCCACGTTATGCATGCGGTCCTGGAGGCTCTAAAGCATTTCGATACGGCCGCCTACGTTAAGTACCTGACGCGCTATTCACCCGAACTAGATGCCCGAACACTAAAAAAGCACCTCAAATAAACAACACGTTGGGAGCTACTGCTTAATAGCCTTCTCGGTGACGTCGAATTTATCGAGGTATTTGCCAAACAGCAAGCGGGTCTGGGAATAAAATGCAGCAGCCGACCCATAGGCGATGCTTGTGACGGGCATTATTACCCATTGTAGTAACATCATAAGGGTACGATGACGTTTGTACCGAGCAGGACGGGGCGGTAGCATCTTAAAGGTTAGGAAAACGGTAATAAAGATTCCGATCATCGCAAACTGCTGCAATTGGCTAGCAATAAGCGGCAGTTCGTGAGCTATAATACTCCTGTTTGATTCCCTGTTTAGGAAAAGCGGGGCCCAAGCCCCAAGCCCGATGATAATTGAAGCGGTTGCCCAACTAACGTGGCTATCGACAAGGCGCAAAAATCGCGCCGTCAACGCCCAAAAGGACACCTTGCTATCCGCACCGTATCCCTTTGTGGCGACATATGGGATATCTGAGGCACCATATGCCCATCGCCGTAGCTGCACAAACTGCGCCTTGATCGTTCCCCAATATGTATCCGATAGTACAGCATCCTGATAGATCGGCACGTAGATTGGCACGACATCGTAGTCGCCATCATAGGCAAAATAACTGCGCCAATACTGATGGCCATCCTCTACGATGGTGCGTGCGCTCCAAAAATTGGTATCGAGTAGCGAACCCATTCCCTGCGAATGCGACGAAAAATTCCGAAGCATATGCGGGCGCTGCGAATTGATAATCGTCCAAAAAGAGTTGCCCACTGCCAGGACACGCATGGCCGCAGGCACATCCCAAATGTTGTTCATATACAACGCAACCGGCTGGAATGCCAGATGTCGTCGACGCAAACCGGACATAACGTACTCGTACGTAACGGCAGCAAAGTACGCTGGATCAGGACGGTTATCAGCATCTAGTGTTGTCACAATTACCTTGTCCGGATCAATGTGCTCGTCCTTCAAATACTGCCTCAGCGCGCGGCCGGCACGGTTAATGTTGCCGCCTTTACCGATCAGCTCGTGCGGCAGCCCGGCTGGATGCATAACTGCCATGGCGTGGTAGAATTTGCCCTCGTACTTTTTAATAAGTGACTCGGCTAGCTCGCGGGCCGGCTTCCCTGCCCGACCTTCGTAGGCAAACACGATTATCATATTACGTTTGCAATCATAGTTACTACCCAGAATAGACTCAACGGTTGGTTCGAGCACGTCCTGCCCTTCCTTAACGAAGGGCACTATCACCGCATTGATCACATCTTTGGGAGCGTAATACTCGCTCCGATTTGCCGCGACGGTAAGCAGATTGCGATAATGCTGCCGATGTCGCCATTCGCCGCCATGTTCACGCTCGCCATATTTCTGCAGCGCCTTATCAGGGTTACCCAGCTCGTTAAGGCGCGTTAGCCAGTCAACTTTCTTGGCCTGTTGCAGCAGATTGTACCCCTGGACTGTTCGGTAGGCTATACCGATAGCCTTTACGAACCAAATCATAATGTACCCGATGATGAACACGGCAGCCGCGAATGGACTCACAAAACTCAGTGCGATGGGTACAAGTAATAACCCGTAGCTCAATATTGCCGGCAACATCTCAAAAAATCGATATGCGGGCGTTCGCTTGCCGAGCGGAATCTCGAGGTCCGTCATAGCGACAACGCCGCCAGACGAAACACGGCAGTCGCAACCACAAGGGCGACAACCCCTATCATGAGGCTCACAACCGCAAAACCGAGCGACAGGCTCCGGCGTTTTTCATGAAGCTTAATGATGAGAAAGCCATTCACACCGCCCACCAAGATTGCAAAAAGCGCAAATGAAAACAGCGAATACCACCTATCCCGGTAAATATTCGTGAGGCCGTATCCCGAATACCGCACCGGTAACTGCACGTCGCTTATCCTGATACGGATGAGGGTCATAGCCAACAGCGACATCATGGCAAGCAAAAACCCCACCAGCAAGGCCATTGCGACGCGGTCACGAGAAAATCTGATAAGTTCTTTCTTTTTGAACATACGCTTGGCTAAAGTATAACGGAAAGTGCAGAGTGATGCACGGAAATGGTGCGAGATGCGAGAATCGAACTCGCACTTCTTGCTTGGGAAGCAAGCGTACTACCACTATACTAATCTCGCAAATCCGCATGGAGCCATCTCGGGGATTCGAACCCCGGACCCCCGCTTTACGAAAGCGGTGCT
>CBDDBE010000008.1:0-24467 GCA_965225085.1 uncultured Candidatus Saccharibacteria bacterium
AGCATCTCGTTTACACCGAGAGGGTCGGGGGTTCGAATCCCTCAGCGCCCACCATGGCCGCTCTACGAGAAGTATTCATCAGATTGTTTACTCGCAGGTCGACCAAGGAAGTAGAATAGTAGAAATGTTGCCCGAGAGGGTGGTATTGTTATTTGAGTACTCTATGGCTGCGCTTCGCAGTCTGGATTATTGGAAGAGCGTTGAAGTTATTATAAAGTATGTACAGGTTGCTATTTTGCGGCAGCCATGCTCAAACCTTTTTGGATGAAGCGTCGCGGTAGCCATCTTGGTTGTCGTCGTGTTTCATTCCGAACCAGTAGGAGGAGTAATGGAAGGAACCGAAGAGGCTAGCATTATCGGCATTAGCGCTGGCGGTGCCGATGGCCGTCCGCACGACACTGTCGAGGCGTCCATTTGGGGGTGTTCGGTGATCTTCAGCGCCACCCCGGGCAAGTACCAGGTTGGCGACAAAGTCCAGGTGGTGCAGGCTGGCAATAGCCTCCAGGACGGCTACAAACTAGCCACCCCCGAAGTCTACTAGCCTAGGACTTCAGAAGCTTCCGGCCCTCCCAGCGTGAGGTGGGCCGGAAGATGATATTGCGAAGATATATCTAGTGTGCTATAACCACAGAGGCTTGTCCAAACGGCAAGCCGCTTTCTTTAGGGGCCACATTGTGGCTGCGCGACTTCGAGGAGCGTATTCGGATGTCAGATCAAATGCCTGTTACGGCAGTGATGCCGCCCGCCGACGAGATCCTTCGACGGCTTCGGCGGTTCTGCGAGGCTGGCGATCATCTCGAGGAACATCTTTTCATCCCAGTGGCGCGCGACTTGGGTGGGAAAGAGCGTAGCGGTCTATCTGTAGCGATTGTCTTCTGTCGCGCGCTGGTCGAATATGCCCAGCGTACGCCGTCGGCCAGGCACCTCGCGACCCTTCTAGCGGAATACGTCAAGGCGCTGTGCGTCGGAGAGCAAGCGGCTCTTCTGACGGATGCACTGAGCGGGGTAGAGGGTTTTCTCGACGGGCTTCGAGAAGAGGGTAAGTCGTAATGGCGAAGCCTGACAGGCATCGCATCGACGCGATGCTTAAGGAAATGACCGTCACCGGGTGCGCTGACGCTGAAATGCGCATCAGTAGTGCTTCAGGCCAGACTGTCTATTCGGTCAGGTCATTGGCTACTGGCTTTGGGTACACTCTCGTGCTCAAGCGCGCCGGGCGCGGGTATGCAAACTGTCTTGTGCGCATAGATGGCCGACAGTTCGCAGTCTGCGTTTTGCCGACTAGCGAGACCATGGCCGGGATAAAGCCCGGCTGGCAGTAGCTGGCATCTCGCTAGTGCCCGGCCTTTGCTAGTGAGGGCTGGGCGTAGCAAAATGCGGGGTCAATATTTGACCCACACCACCCCTGGCATCACAGTCCCAATTCATGTTGGCGGCGTGGTGTCAGGGGCGCCACCCAAAATCTCAAGTGTAACTTTGAGATCTTAGGCGGTGTGAATGTACAGTTGTGAGTTTATAATTTTTTGATTTGACCGTAGCTTGTGGTATAGTGTTCCTACTCGAATCGGCCAGAGGCAACGATCGAAAGGAACTCACCATGACCGAAGAGATGGTCAACATCCGCGATACCATAAACGGAGTGTCCGTTTACGGCTTGAGTGAAGGCCAACTGAGAGAGCTTCTGCGCGCGACTGGGGAGCTGTCGGACATGGCGGTTTACATCTGCGCGTGGGTCATCCGCAGGTATTCAGACAGGCCGGTCACTCGCGCAAATTTCAGAGATCTGGTGGCCGATTCCTACTTGGGAACGGATATCAGGCCTACCCTCACACAGCTCAATGAAGCTCGAGCATACATCACCGGCGCGGACTAGCCTCACTCCGGTCGCCCAGCCCTCTTCGAACAAGGAGGGCTGGGCGATTTACATGTTAGACAACTAGTACTGACCTTCGGCTAGGGGTATACTGAAACTACAGAAAGGTGTGATGCGTATGGATATAGCTGGCGGTTTAGGATTTTTGGCTTTGGTGGTGATCGGGGTGCTGGTGGCGGGTGGCATCCGTATCATTAATCAGTATGAGCGTGGCGTTATACTGACGTTGGGGCGCTATTCGGGCATTCGTGAGCCGGGCCTGCGCGTCGTGGTGCCGATATTTCAGCAGATGACAAAGGTTGACATCCGGTCGACCCCCGTCGATGTGCCACGCCAAGAAGTTATTACGAAGGATAACGTCACGATCAATGTCGACGCAGTGGTGTACTTTCGGGTCATTAGTGCCGAAAAAGCCGTTCTAGAGACCAACAATTATCTGTATGCAACAGCACAGTTTGCGCAGGCTGCACTGCGCGACGTGGTAGGTAACGTCGAACTGGATAGCCTACTGAGCCAGCGCGAGCAGATCAGCCAGGAGATCAAGCGCATTGTGGATGGCGAGACCGATCGGTGGGGGATTGATGTCGAAAACGTCAAGATCCAGAACATTGAACTGCCCCAGGATATGAAGCGAGCCATGGCCAAGCAGGCCGAGGCCGAACGTGAGCGCCGTGCGGTTATCATCAATGCCGAAGGCGAGAAAGCCGCCGCCCAAAAGGTCGCCGAAGCGGCCGAGGTGCTGGGCGTGGTCCCCGGTGGGATGGGTATTCGGACCTTGCAGACCTTGGAGCGAATTGCCGTGGAACCTTCGCAGAAGACGGTCATCGTACTGCCCGCCGACTTGGGCGACGTAATCAAAAAGCTGGTCAAATAGTGATGGGGTTTCTCAGGAACAAACACCACGACCGCGACCCGCTGTGGCATGTACAGCTAGTACTCGCGGGGGTGATCGTGCTCCAGCTGTTGCTGCCGGCGCGACTCATTGCTTTACCCAAGCTGTTCCTGCCCATACTTGAGTTGGCATGTCTATTTGTGCTATCCTACGTAACTCCTCGCAAGGCGGTGTATGACTCGCACGTGCGGCGTATATTCGCCCTCACCCTTATTGCATTGGTAGCTATCGCCAATGCTACGTCGCTGCAGTTGCTGTTGGCGGCATTATTTACTGCCGGAAAAGCTGATGCGCCTGAGCTTCTGTCGTCAGCGGTGGGCATATATGTGACTAATGTAGTTGTCTTTGCGCTGCTATACTGGGAAATCGACGGTGGCGGGCCTGGCATGCGGCACGCCAATCATCGGGACGAAAATGACTTTTTGTTCCCTCAGCAGCAGGCTGGAATAAAGTGGTTTCCGACGTTCACAGACTATCTATATGTTTCGACAACCAACGCGACCGCGTTCAGCCCTACCGACACGTTGCCGCTGTCGCGCCGTGCCAAGATGATTATGGCCGTGCAGGCATTTCTGTCGCTCCTGGTCGTGGCCATCATTGCCGCCCGTGCCATAAATATCCTCTAGCCTTGAATAGTATACCCAAATACCCTATAATCTACTCTGTTATTGTGGCTCTTTAGCTCAGTTGGTAGAGCAGAGGCCTGAAGAGCCTTGTGTCCCCAGTTCGAGTCTGGGAGGAGCCACCAGAGAGAACTTCACCGAATAGGTGGAGTTTTTTCTTGTCTAAAGACTCTTTCGGGCTATTGCGTTGCTGTGGCGCATCACCTGGAGGATTGGCGTATCCTAAATGACTCGAAAATTCGAAGGAAGATCTTCACGCTTGTGCTTGCAGATACGACGCTAAAAGCTCCATACTCCTTACTAAATAGGAGCATAAGTATGACAATTACCAACTTCGTTCTGAGTCACTGGTCGGATATAATCCTTGCGCTGCTCGCCTTCTTTGCGCTGACCTTTCAATGGATACCACCGAGTATGGCAGGGCTAGATAAGCAGTACTACGACCTGCAAGCCAATAGGATGGTTGAACAACGCAAGCAGAGCTTACTTGAGGCGCTAATGACGACAATTGTCTTTACGCTCAACCGGTCGCTATTGGTCGTCATGACCTTTCGGGCGGCCACAACAATTCTGGCCTTCACGGCCGTTGGGGTTGAGTTAGTGTTCAGGCATACACTGTCGACGAACGCTGTAGTAGTTGCCATTATTGGCATAGTCGCGTTGCACTTTGAGAGACTCATCGAGCTAGCGGACGAGCTCTCTATAGGGAAGATATTTACTTACCGTGCGAAGAAGTAGCCTAGTTACTCGATTTCTCCCGGCACCCGGGGTTGTGCGGGTCTGAAGTGCACTTTTCGCCAGCAACCTGTACAATACAATTCAGGTTAAGGTTAAAGCAATGAACAAAAAACCAAAGATAACACTGCGAGTTGCGGAACGTGATGGGGCGGGTGTGCACCCGGAAGAAACACCTAGGCCATCAGCCGATCGAGGCGCTTCCTACGGCAAAGGTTTGCGGGTCCTGCAGCCTATATCCTCTGATTTGACGCCGCCCGTTTCAGACCCTTCATCTGAGGATCCTAGCAAAGTAGAGCCGCATCCTGCCGTGCCCGCCCCGGAGCCTTTGCATCATGATTTGACCAGTATATATCCCACGCCAGGAAGCCATCATGCACCTGGGGCGGAAGCATCCGAACGTGAGGCTATGGGCGAGGCTTCGCCGGCACTGTCTGCGGTGGTAATCATTGTTGGTGTGCTGACGACGCTTATCTCGGCGGTGTTGCTATACGAGCTCATGGTCGCGTTCACGGGTGAGCTCGTTAGGCTGAGACCAACGGTAGATAATGTGCTTCGCGCTATTGTGCTGGCCTTGCAGGCGCTGTTGGGCATTGGCATAATAATGCGCCGTGAGGCAGCGCGGAAGTATCTGGTATTTCTTTCTATTGTGGTGCTTGCATGGACACTGGGAAAATTCCTTATACTTCTCGTGGGGAGTGCGCCTACGCTAGCAGGGGTGCCAGAGAAAGTCGTTCGAGGTTTTATAATCCTCATATCGCTGCAAATACTTGTGAGTATCGCCACGCCAGTGTTCTTTATCATATTCTTCACGCGTCGGCATGTGGCGAATGCATTCGACTGATTGTGGTTCTATGGATATGAATTCATCGCACGATTCTCAAGATAAATTATCAGCAAACATCGATGCCGCCGCCGCGAAGGTGACTATTGGTGCACGGTATGCGCATTACAAAGACAAGGACCGCACCTACACAGTACTCGCGCTCGCGCTGCGCGAAGAAGACGGCGAACCGTGTGTCGTGTACCAGGCACAATACGAACAGCGCATCACGTGGGTTCGTCCGGTGTCGAGCTGGCTTCAAATCGTTGACATGGGCGGTGGTCGGCATGTGCCGCGTTTTGTGAGGGTAGATTAAATGCCCTAGCAACCTGCCGCGGGATGGGGAGGTATTGGAGCCAGCTATTCCTAACGTGAGGCACAACCGTTTTCCGCAGGTCTAGACGGCGTAAATTGTGCGGGCCAAGGCTCCATTGTGCCGCGTGCAGAATCACTTTTGGCGTAGCACCCCTCGTTTGTGCTTGCATAACAGAGGCCAACTATTGTACAATCGTAAAGTAATCGCGCGGGTGTAGCTCAGTTGTTTAGAGCGCATCCTTGCCAAGGATGAGGCCGAGAGTTAGAGTCTCTTCACCCGCACCAAAAGGGACTTAGCGAAAGCTAGGTCTTTTTTGTTGGGGTGAAAACGTTGGAATATTTTGATTAATTTTGACCTGTTGGGATAGATTTCGAACACGCCGCTGTGTGCTGTGCCCATGCTAGACATGATTTATGTGGAACGGTGGCTGCTATAATAGCACCCTATGGATATTCAAAAATTCTACGCCCAAATCCGCAAAGACGAGCAAACTGATGCGAAGTTTTTACACTTAACTTCAAATGAGCCTTATGTATCCAACACGGCACGAGCATTTGCTAGCTCACGCCTGGCTGACCGCTATTACTTTGGTGGCGGTGATGACGAACTGGTAGACTTCGGCGCATTTACGTCGCTCGGCATGCCGGGCGTTGCCGCACTCGTCAAAGAGGCCGAAGAAGCGACCAAAGAAATGCTTGGCGCAGCCGAAGTAAACCTAAACTGTTTGTCCGGCGTTCACGCCATGATGTGCGCTATCCTTTCAACCACCGAGCCGGGCGACACCGTAATGACCGTTCACCATGACCACGGCGGCCATTTTGCTACCAAAGGCATCGTTGACCGTATTGGGCGCAAGCACGTGTTTACGCCTGCCTATGACTATGACACACTCAAGTTTAACGCGACTGCTATCGCTAAAACCTTCAAGGAGCAGAGCTGCAAAGCACTCTATATGGATGTGTCGTATTACCTTAACCCGCACAACCTGCGCGAAATCCGAGCTGCGCTTGGCGAAGAAGCAATCATTATTTACGATGCCAGTCACACAATGGGCTTAATTATGGGTCAGCAATTTCAAGCACCACTAAAAGAAGGCGCAAACGTTATTTGTGCCAATACCCATAAAACGTTGCCCGGTCCACAGAAAGGCATGATCGCCTTCCGCGACGCCGACTTTGGCAAAAAAGCCAACGCCATTGTCGACGGCTGTTTATATTCCAGCCCACATACTGCTTCTATGATCGCTCTTTCTACGACTATTCTTGAGATGAAAGAGTTCGGCCAAGACTTTGCGAAGCAAATCATTGCCAACTCTAACGCACTTGGCGAAGCGCTCAATAAACGTGGTTACCATGTCCGCAAGGCTAATACTGACCGCTACTCAGAGAACCACCAAGTGCACCTCATGACTGAAAAGATCGGCAAGCATAGTGAGCTGTGGCGCAAGTTATACAGCAATAACATCAATGTGAATTTTGACAGCCCGGATGTGTTCAAGCAGGGCTTCTTTATCCGTCTTGGCACCCAAGAAATTACGCGGCGTGGTATGAAAGAAGTTGAAATGGAACAGATTGCCGACTTTTTGCAGCGCGGCTTGAGCGGCTATGATTTTGCAGACGAAGTCACGGTGTTTGCGGATAAGTTTCGCACGGCACACTACTCATTTGACGAGCAGTAAAATATAGACATTGCGTCGATCCATCCAGGCAGGTGTTCGAAACAAAGTGGAGGGGATTATGTTTTTAATCTTAGTCTCCGATTGTAACCTCGCCTTCCTTGGCCTTCATGCCGCTCATGGGCAAGCTAAACCAAAAGGTAGTGCCTTCGCCTTCTTTGCTTTTGAACCATATTTTGCCTCCTGATGATTCGATGATGGCTTTTATGAGATAAAGTCCTAGGCCCGTTCCATCGGTTTCGACCTTGACGGCATTTTCGGCACGGAAGAAGCGTTGGAACACCTTGTCTTGTTGTGCTGCGGGGATGCCGTAGCCGTTGTCTGTCACCTGGGTGACAAGCTGGTCATCCTTGCGCGATACAAAGACGTCGATTTCACCGCCTTTGGGCGTGTATTTGATGGCGTTGGTTAGCAAGTTAAGGAAGACTTGACCTATGAGCCGCTGGTCTAGATCCACCTTAGGCAACTCCTTGTGAATGCTGATCGCCAAATGCTGTTGGCGCTCCTCGATTTTGGCCTTTAGGTCGTTGACTATGCCACTAACAAGCTCCTGCAAATCAGTCGGTTCGGGGTCGATAATAATTCGTCCAGACTCGATACGAGAAATATTGAGTAGCGATGAAACAAGGTCGATCATGCGCTGAGTGGAATCCGCAACGTTATGTTCGTAATCTAGCTGATCCTTATTGAGGGGCCCGGCGTCTCCAGCGATGAGCATCTCAGTAAACCACTTAATAGCCGAAAGCGGTGTGCGTAATTGGTGTGAGGCCAGGGAAATGAATTCGGTCTTCATGCGGTCGACTTCTTTTTCCTTGGTAATATCACGGATAATTTGGATCACGCCGATTGTCTGAGACGCTTGCACGACAGGGGTGGCAATAATATTGAGCGATATTTTGCCGTCGATAGTATGCATGGCTTTGACTTCCTGGACCGTTTTTTGGCCAGTGCCGAGTGCGATTTGAGTCGGCGTATCGCTGGTTTGTAAGGGTTTATCCTGCTCATCGAACAAAACGATGTCGCCAATCGGTGTATTTTGCAGGTCCAGACGTTCTCTGCCGAGCAATTGGGCGGCTATCTCGTTAATCAACAAGATAACACCGTTCCCATCAGTCACGATCAGCCCTTCACCCATGCTATCCAGAATGGCGTCGTCCTTGGCCTTGGCGGCGGCTAGCTCACGCATTTTTTGGTCCAATGTTGTCGTCCGCTCGATGACTTTTTGTTCGAGTGCGCCATAGGATTCCGCCAATCGGTCTGTCATGGTGTTGAAGGCAGTAGCTAAGGTACCGATTTCGTCACGCGATGATAGGGGTAATCGTTGGTGCAGGCTGCCGGCGCTGATCTCGCGCGCTTTGGCGGTAATGGCTACAATTGGGGCGGTGACACGTTGTGCCAGAATGAGTGACAGAATTGTCAGGCCTATAACCGTCACGGCAAAGATAACAATTACCGTGTTGAGCAGCGCGGCAACCGGTGCGAGCGCTTCGCTTTTATCGATTTTGGTGGCAAGGCCCCAGCTTGTTGCTGGAATAAAATTTGAGGCCACGAGCACTTGGTTGTGACGGTAGTCGGTCGCCTGGTCATAAGTAGCGGTGGTGTGCTGGGCTAAGTGTAGGCTATTTAGGTTGGTGGTACCGGCAGCGTTTGGGGCAAACCGGAGCGCAAAGAGCGAAATGGCATTGCCACTAGCATCTTGTCGGCTCAAAATTGTTTCGCCGGTATCGCCCAGGCTGCTATAGTCTTGGGTAACCGCTGCGATATTCATTAATCTCATTTTGGCGATGATTGTGCCAACCTGTGTTGTGCCCAGGGTGTATGGCAAGCGGACATAGATCTTATCGGTATTGTCGCTGGCATCGCGTTCCAGTGAGATAGTTATGTCGCCACCAGCCACCACCAGCTGACTGCTATCGAGGTGTTTGCCCAGATCATCACGCGCGGTCGATCCAATGATGGTACCTGACTTGTCTGCTATATCAACGTCATCAACGTCTGGCGCGGTGTTTGCGTATTCGCGCAGGCTCGTGACGATGGCATCTTGTGCACTTGATTTTTGCTTTGCCTCTAGATAGCGACTAACCGCATCATTTATGGCAAAGGTATTGCTGACGCGAACAGCCTCGAAACGCATGTCGCCTAGAATTTGCGAGATTTTGTCCGTCTGTTTGCCGGCCACACTACTGAGCTGGCCAAGTGTCTTGTCGGTAATGTTCCTGCTGATCGCAATGTACGCAATGACACTCAAAGCCAAGACTGGGACGAGCCCGACAATCACAAGCAGGAGGATTAATTTCTGACGGATCTTCATGTGAGTTTTAAGGGCGGGCCAGTAGCGCCCGCCCCCTTGCCCCGTGCTAGTTGACCGTTACAAATTTTCCGTCGTGGACCTGCAATAGGTCGTATTTGTAACTGGCATTCGAGATCTCGCCGTTTTTATCGAAACTGATTGGCCCTGACACGCCATCGAAGCTTACATTTGGCAGCTTGAGCTTAAACGCTTCACCAGTTCGCGCACCAGCTTTGTAGGCTAGATATAGTGATTGGAAAGCATCGTATGCTTGGGCGGAAGCGTAGTACTGATTGTCGCTGTAGGTGTTCTTAAGCGTTTGCTGGAAGGTTTGCGTGCCAGCAGGGAAGGTTGTAATGTACAAGCCCTCGACAGCAGCGCCGCCAGTGTTGATCAGTTGGTAGTCGTTGAGCGAATCACCACTGTATACGGGCACCTTTACGCCAGCAGCCTGGAGGCTTTTCATGATAGCAACCGCGTTAGAAGTCGAAAGGCTTAGCAAGTACACACCCTCCGGCTTGGCGGCAGCGATAGCGGCAGCTTTGCCGTCGAATTTTGTGTCAGTATTTTGATATTTGTCCAGGCTGGTAATGGTACCGCCAAGGGATTTGAAGTCGTCGGTGAATGCTTTGCTCAGTCCCTGGCCGTATGATTCGTCGTCGTATAGGACTGACACTTTTCGGATGCCTTTTTGGTACATGGTGTCGGCCGAGAATTTACCTTGGAAGTTGTCATTTGGCACCACCCTAAAGAAGTAGTCGTCTGGCTTGCTGAGGTCTGGGCTGGTGGCTGAGGCGCTAACCATGGGTACTTTTGCCGTGTTTAGGTCGGGTAGCGTTGCTAGCGACGAGCCAGAGCAAGCGTCCCCAATAATAGCCACTACTTTTTGTGCAATTAGCTTTTGAACCGCTGCTTTGGCGGTATCGGGGGAGCACTTAGTATCTTCCTGAACTAGAGTGATCTTGGTAGCATTAAGCTGCTTTTGAGCCAATTCAATACCCTTCATCTCGCCACTACTGGCCGCTGCCACTTGTCCGCTAAAAGGTAGTGCGACGCCAATTTTGATTGGCATATTTTGGTCAGCGCTGTAGCTTAGCCATGCCCACAGGCCTGCACCGCCACCGCCCAGAATCAACACTAATAAAACGACCCAAAGCAGACGCTTTGAGCCACCAGGTTTTACTGTGGGTGCGGCACCCGGTTGTGTTTGATTTTGGTCCGATGTTGGTTGAGTGCCAACGTCGGGTTGGTCGTTGCTACCTGGTTGCGGTCCCGTTGCTTCGTCCATATTGCCCATCCTTTATTATGTATCTATTCTCAGCTTTTAATTATCTTGTGTCAACGATTGAGCGCGTATTGATGCAAGTAGTTTATTTTAAGGTCCGCGACGCCGTCGAGAGGCTGGTGCGTGCAGCTCGCGTGACCTGATCCTTAACACGCCAACAATCAGTAATGAATAAACTACCTTGACAGTCACAGTAATGTGCTGTACACTGTAAAACATGATAGATAAGAAACTGTCAGCAGATTTGCTTCGTGGGCATACCGACACGATCATCCTCAAGTTGCTTGCGGATGGTGATAAGTATGGTTACGAGATCACCAAACTTGTGTACGAGCACTCCGATCGGCAATATGAGCTGAAAGAGGCAACAATGTACTCAAGTTTGAGGCGCCTAGAGCTCGACGGCCACATTACCTCGTACTGGGGCGATGAAAGCCAGGGCGGTCGCCGCAAATACTACCGGATCACCACCAGTGGCCGGCAGCTGTATGCTAATAACAAACTAAACTGGGATTTTGCCAAGCAGATCCTGGGCCAACTACTATAAAGGAGACGCTATGGACAAAAAACTACAAGACTTTTTAGACAACGCTTTTGCACCGTATGGTGACTTTCCGGCACGCGCCGACGTGCAGCAGGAACTCCTGACTAATTTGAAAGAAAAATATCAGGACCTGAAGTTGGAAGGCGCGAGCGACGACGAAGCCTACCGAGCAACGGTTGACTCATTTGGCGATGTACGCGAAATAATGGAACAGGTCGAGCAACCGCCAGTAAAGCAAGGCGAAGCAGAATCTGGTCCCGCAAAGAGCGTTGGTAAAATGCTCAAGGAAACCTTCGAGAAGGCTAAAAGGAGCCAGTCGAAGTTCTCTTCGAGCGAGCTCAAGCAGAGTGATCTGTCTGATGTGAACCTAGCCAAAGCCGACTTTAGTTTCAGCTCGTTAGCCGAGTCTAACTTTGACGGTTCTGACCTTACCGGCGCTACCTTTAGGGGCTCCGACCTGCGGAAGGCCACATTCAAGGCGGCCAAACTTGTGAGTGCAAGCCTCTTAGGGTGTGACGTAACGGGCGTCAGCTTTGACGCAGCTGATCTTACGAGCGCGAAGTTTAAGGCCACGGCGTTAAAGGCTGCAACCTTTGAAGCGGCAATCCTGGATGGTACGAACTTTGGTCATTCTGACTTGAAGGACGTGTCATTCGACGGGCTGACGCTTAATCATACGAACTTTGACAATACCTCGCTCAGGGGTACATCGTTCAAGAATGCTGTACTGAATGACGTATCATTCCGTCACTCAGACGTAAAGCACACTGATTTTACAGGCGCAACGATGGACAAAGTGACGTATGCTATCCTCAAAGGCGCCAAGGCAAACCTAGCAAATGTAACGGTGGCGTAGCCATGAGCTCGATTATTTCTGTCAAGAATCTTCAGAAGTCTTTCAAAAAAGTGCACGTACTGCGCGGTGTGTCATTCGATGTCGAGAAGGGCTCAGTATTTGCCCTTCTGGGTGCGAATGGCGCTGGCAAGACCACGGCTATCAATATCCTCACCACGCTTTCGCGGGCGGATGGCGGTAGTGCAATAGTCGACGGCCACGATGTGGCAACCGAAGCTGCGAAGGTACGAAGAAGTATCAGCCTAACGGGCCAGTTTGCGGCTGTTGACGACATACTTACGGCACGCGAGAACCTGGTACTCATAGGTGACCTGCGCAATGTAGAAAATCCAGGTCAGACTGCCGCGGATTTGCTGAAGCAGTTCGACCTTGAGGACGCTGCCGATCGATATGTGGCAACTTTTTCCGGCGGTATGCGCCGTCGGCTCGATATTGCCATGAGTCTGATTGGTAATCCTGCGATCATCTTTCTGGATGAGCCCACGACCGGGCTCGATCCACAAAGTCGCTCTGCAATGTGGGCCAAGATAAAGACCTTAGCCCAAGCTGGCACGACGATCTTTCTGACCACACAGTACCTGGAAGAGGCCGATCAATTGGCCGACACCATTGCGCTACTACACGATGGTAAGGTGGTGGCTAGCGGTACGCCGCGCGAACTAAAGAAGCTTGTACCAAGCGGCCTTGTCCGCATGACCTTCCATGATGGGACGCAAGCTCAGGCTGCATATACGGTGCTTGCCAAAGAGTACAAAGTCACAAAAGATAATCTGGAGCTGACTATCGCGGCCGATGAGAGCATTGCCCAGTTGGCGGGATTGTTTATCAAGCTTCGCGATGCGCACATCGAGCCTGCTGATTTTTCGCAACAGGTGGCTACCCTGGACGACGTATTTTTCAAGCTAACGAGTGGCAAGAAGGAAGGAAAATAAGCATGTCAACGTTTAAAGACACCTTTACAATGGCAAAACGGAGTTTGCGTCATATCGTTCGCAGCCCCGATACGATTATCACGGTTGTGCTGACACCGATTGCGTTGCTGCTGATGTTTGTGTACGTCCTGGGCGGCGCACTCGAGCACCAAACTGGCGGGGTGAAGTATGTTGACTTCATTACGCCCGGTATCATTATCATGACAGTGGTTAGCGGTATTGCGTATGCTGCCTTCCGCTTGAATAACGATATCCAAAAGGGCGTGATCAACCGCTTTCGTACAATGCCCGTTGCGCCGTCATCAATCCTGGGCGGGCAGGCATTGTCGTCCACCCTGTCAAACTTGTTCTCGTCGCTACTTGTGTTGTTGGTTGCTGTTGCTATCGGCTTTCGCAGCAGCGCGGGGTTGGCTGAATGGCTGATGTTTGCGGGTCTTATGGTTCTGTTCACGCTGGCAACAACGTGGATGGCTGTATACTTCGGTCTGCGGGCAAAATCCACTGAAGGTGCTGGTTCGTTCAGCTATCTGTTGATGCTCCTGATCTTCATCAGCCCGTCATTTGTACCCACAAATTCTATGACACCGGCGCTGCGCGGATTCGCCGAGAACCAACCGTTTACGCCAATCATCGAGACCATGCGTTCGCTCCTGACGACCGGCACCGCCGGCAACAAGCTGTGGTTAGCGGTCGGATGGTGCGCGGTTTTGCTGCTTGTCTTCTATGTTGGAGCTATCAAGGCCTATAAAAATAAAACGATCTAAGGCGATATTAGTTCAAAGGGTAAGAGCTCGGTCTTTGGCCGGGCTCTTTTGTAAAAAAGGCTTAGCCAAAGTCAATTAAGCGCAAGCGTGCGTTATAATAATGGCATATGAACAAAAAGCTCTTTCTCATCACGGTGCGGTTACTCTTTGCGACGCTAACCATTGCGGCAATCGCGACACAGCTGATGTATACCAGCCAGTATGCAGTAACATTTAGCTTGCTCAACTTTTTTAGCTACTTTACGATTTTGAGTAATGTATTTGTGTCTGTAGTGTTCATTGCCAGCGCTAGTTATCTGGCTATAGGCCGCAAGCCGTCGCCAACTGATGACATTTTGCGGGGTGCATCGGTGCTATATATGGCGGTAACGGGTATTGTATATACGCTGCTGCTGAGCGGTACGGATGTTGACCTGACGCTGCCGTGGGTCAACCTGCAGCTGCATTATATTATGCCAATCGTCGTGGTGGCCGACTGGTTGTATCAGCCCCAGCGCACCCAGCTAACGGTGCAGCGTATCCTGCCCTGGCTGTGGTTCCCAGCCGCGTACCTCATGTATACGCTTATCAGGGGTGCAATTGTTGGCTGGTATCCGTATCCATTCATGAATCCGGCATTAGCTGGCGGGTACGGCGGTGTGGCGATATATTCTATCGGGATATTGCTGGTGCTATTTGTGGCTAGTTACGGCTTGATGAAGATAGGAAATAGGTTGAAACGCCATATTGCGTAGATTTTTTTAGAGCTGGTGGACTTCGACGCCGATGGTTCTGCGGCTGTTGTTGGTGACGTGGAGAATAAGTTTATATCGGTCGGCTGGGCCAGAGGTGACAACATGGGTGGAAACTGAGCCGGCGGGGTTGGGGTTGGGACTGATGGCGATCGAAAAACCAGTGGGTGGATTATCCGGTGTAAATGTGCCGAGCAGGAGCGATGGTCGTTCCTTCGGTTTAATTCTCATTTCACCGATGTGGCGCAGTGTTATTTGTCGCAATGACATTCGAGCTCCTTTCACGGCCTTTGTGCGTAAGGCTTGATATCAAATCGCCTGAGTGCTACGATTTATCTTTGTGATATTTGGTTGAGTAAACCTCACCCATTTCTAATGTTACATAATAATGATGTAACATACAAATAGAAAGTGTTGTTTTATAATAGAATTGGATATGCCTATGCTCTACTTCCGGCACACTGACCTCGTAAATGATTACCACGTCTCACTGAAAACAGTGCATAATTGGATTGACGCCGCCAAACAAGGCAAGTTGGGACTGCAGTTGCACGAGTACAGCGGCAGGACATATATAGCCAACACCCCGGCCAATTTGGTTGCCCTCGAGAAACTAGTCGACAAAGGCAAGAAATACCGCAACACCCTTCATCATAAGGTCGTGACGCCGAAGAGGGAGTTTTACAAAGTCTTCACGAGCCGTCAGACGCTTGATATTATTTCGAACTTGACCATACACCATGAAATTCCACAGCAGTACAATTATATCGATGGTGGCGCTGATAGTTGGAATGATTGGATGGAGCGCCTAGTAGAGGACGAGACTCCTAGCATCTTGAGGGGAACCATAGAGCTAATAGACGGCAGTATGGATGTAGTTGACGGGCTTATCGAAGGTAAGAAGCGCGTCAACATTGTCGATGTAGGCGTGGGCAACGCATTGCCTAGCAAGAATTTGTTAGGACATTTGTTGCGAAAAGGAGTGCTTAATCGGTACATCGCAGTCGATATAAGTCAGAGTATGTTAGGTATAGCCGAGCAAAATGTCTCCAAGTGGTTTGATGGAAGGGTTAATTTTGAAGGTTATGTTAAAGATATAACATATGAGCGTTTCGATGATCTCTTGGCCGATGATATGCTTGGCCCGGACGCAAATGACACCATTAATCTTGTTTTGGTTCTGGGGTCAACGCCTGCCAATTTCCGTTTTCCTACGGATGTGCTCCGTGTAGTCTATAACAGTATGGGCAGTAACGATCTTTTGCTATATACGCGCAAACCTGACACGAAGGCCGCTCGTCGTTATTTCGACTTTAA
This sequence comes from uncultured Candidatus Saccharibacteria bacterium, assembly GCA_965225085.1. Lineage (GTDB taxonomy): Bacteria > Patescibacteriota > Saccharimonadia > Saccharimonadales > EFPC-124 > CAZJVU01. The sequence goes on from CBDDBE010000008.1 coordinate 15,657, forward strand.
CCCCGACAAGACCGCGACAAGTCTATCGCCACTTTATAGCTTTGTGCTGGATTTACTTAGTATTGATGGCAGTCTTTACAGCGCCGAAATGGGTTTTGACGAAGCGACTCGAATGCGCTACGTACAGATTCGTTTGAATACAGCCTTAACTATTAAGTTCACGTTTGATAATGGTGAGCGCGCTGTGACTTTTGAAAAGGGTGACACGATCTTGCTTTTGCGAGTCTGGCATCAAACTGTGCTTGAACTGATCTCGCAATTTGATGATGTCGGTTTTACACTTTTACATTCAAGTCTGACTAAAGATCGTGAGTATCTGATGACGGTTTATGCCGTTGATGCTGACTAGGCCGCACAAACTATCCATAGTCAATAACAACACTACTGCTCGGCAGCCAGCTGGTTATAAGATGGAACTGCTTCTGGTTGAGCGGTTGGGTAATATAGAGGGTCGAGCAGATAGGCGGCTTCTGTATAAGGTCAGCGACGGCGGCAAAGATGAGGGTGCTACTTGGCAATTCGTCCTCCAGCTTGCACGTAAAGTATACTCTTTGCATCCAGGCGATTTGTGCTGAAAGATGAGCGATGCGTGTAATGTTGAGTGTGCTGGCGCGCTCGCGCTCAACCATTCGGGTGAGCATCTGCCATTGCTTCTTAGTGATTGAGGCCAGTTCTTGCGGTCGCTCAGCCACGACTACGACACTACCGTGAACGCCGCGGGCAAAAATGTGTTGGGCTAGGTCGCGGCTCAGCGGAATACCACTTGGCAGAGTACGGCGTTCAACGTAGAAACCAGGCATCCGTCCCCTCCCCATTGGCCCCTTGAGCCGTTATGAACGTGGCAAGAAGACCGATCAGCTGCCGTTGACTCCGGAAATGATCCACGCAGATGAAGGTCAGGTTGCCGCGTTCGTCGTAAGGCCCGACCGTCATGTTGTTTTGCTCTGAGTGGGCGCCGCATATACCACAGAAAGCGCAGAGCGCCTCCTCCGATAGTGGGGTTTGATATTTTTGCTTAATGATGGTATGGTTGCTCATAGATTACCCTAGCGTTGTCTGTGTGACGATTTGCTTGTCGTAATGTTACGTCGAATACTCGCAACGTGTCAACTACAAAACAGGAAATTATGAGTACATTTTTCAAGAATACTGAATTGGCTGATCGCTATAACATATCAGAATCAACAGTTCGTAACTGGATAAAATCAGCTAAGCAGGGCAAGCTCGGGCTTGAATTAGTGGCTCATGCTGGTCGCGATCATGTTGCGAGCAATATTAGCAACATATCGCTCATTGAGAAGCTCGTGGGACAAAATAGGAAATATCGGAATTCGCTCTCAGCTAAGGCAGTAACGCCGAGCCCCAAGTTGTTTGAAGTGTTTAATGAGACGCAAGTATATGATATTATTCGTAACCTCGAGTTGCATCATGAGATTCCGCGACAGTATGGGTATTTTGATAGAGGTGTAATCGGATGGGACGACTATATGAATCAGCAGATGGCTGTCGACATTCCTAGCATGTTGCGCGGTACGATCGGGCTGCTGGATGACAGTCTTGGATATCTCGACAAACGTCTTGCAAAGTTCAAGAAGATAAATGTAATCGACATCGGGGTTGGCAACGCTGTGCCAGTCAAAGGGTTGTTGACTCATTTGATTGGCCAGGGCAAATTGGGCCGATATGTGGGGCTTGATTTTAGCGAAGGCATGCTTGAGCTAGCTCGGGGGCATTTGAAAGAGTGGTTTGGCGATAAAGTTGCTTTTGAGGGCTATCAGCTGGATATTGCGCGTGAACGATTTGCAAATTTGTTGGCCGAAGATTATCTACGGCCTCAGCGTGGCACGATGAACCTCGTGCTCTTCCTCGGTGCAACGCCAGGCAACTTGCGCGCCCCCGGCGATGCCTTTCGATCGGTTTGTGAAAGTATGAACTCTGAGGATTTATTGATATATACCGACAGCCTTGTATCGCCTCAACGGCGGCCTGAATGGTTTGAGCATAGCTACGAAAGCGAACCAAAGAAGCCTGAGCTACTTAGCCGCCACCGTCTTGTTCTAGAGCTCCTCAATGTAAAAGAATCATTCTATGATGTCGAATTGGGTTTTGACGCTCAAGCTAATCGGCGTTATGCACGCATACGTTTTAAGGTTGCAGTGACTATTAACTTCGATCTTCCGGATGGTAACCGGACACTTGTCTTCGAGAAGGGTGATGTCGTAACGTTGTGGCATTGTTGGCAGGTAACCCCGACTAGTTTAAATCAAACGTTGGAGCGCGCAGGTTTCTACACCCTCCACTCCACCCAAAGTGAAGATCGCAACTATATCTTGACTATCGCTGAAGTACAACGTGACTAGCGCCCAAAACGACCTCTGGCGCGGTAGCGCAACGCACGGTATAATCGGGTGAGTAGCAAAGTGGCACCTTGGCGGAGTGGTTACGCAGAGGTCTGCAAAACCTCGTACACCGGTTCAATTCCGGTAGGTGCCTCCATTTTTATTCGGTTAGCGCTACAAATATGGGCAAGTGGCGGAATTGGCGAAGGCTGTCAGCGACAGCCAGAGTTTTCCGGCTTTACGCCTGAGAGGAGCGCTTTAGCGCGAACGAAGGGAAAAGTGGATACGCGGCAGACCCGTTGTACCTCGGATCGTATGGGCAAGTGGCGGAATTGGTATACGCGGCGGACTTAAAATCCGCTGGCTGGAAACAGTCTTGTGGGTTCAAGTCCCACCTTGCCCACCATGATTTTATTACGCACTATGAGATTTATTGACCAATTTATAGTTTCATGTTATTATATCTGATAGTCGCACATCTGCCCTGATGCGAATGCGGAAAGGGCCTGAATCCGAAAGGACGCTAAGATGAACGCTGTTCCGGGAGACCCGGGCATGCGCGGTTTCTTCACCGACAGGATGGCAGAGGATTACTCCAAGGCCGCACTCGGTAGCACCCTGCGCTTGATGCGCCCGGTCCTCGACGCGTGCACGGCCTGCGTCGAGCTCCGGTGGGGCTTCATCGCGAACCCGGGATGTGGCCTCGAAGGGCTTGCCCAAGCGGAGAGGCCGGGTCAGCCAGTCGTGCTGAAGTCTGTGCTGACGGGGGTCGAGTACGGGGCATACTTCGTGCCGAGCATGTCGACCGGTGACGCCATCTTCGGATTGGTCGCGCAGATCGACGGCAAGCGGCTCGAATGTTCGAGCTACGTCCCCGTCAAGCTCGCCGCCACCGACTCTCTCGTCAAGGTCACGCTCGGTTGGCGCTGACGCTCATCCCGCTCTGCCCATCCCGAAAGGGGTGCGGCAGGGCGGGGTTTTGAATTTTAGGATCTTTTGTCCACGCCTACTAGTGAAGACATTTCTAAGGTGATACTATATATGTAGTAAATTTGAGGAGTTCGCTCATGACATGGTTGTATATTCTTCTGGCGGTAGTTGCGGTGCTGGTTGTAGTGTTTATTGCTCTATACAACGGATTGGTGACACTAAAAGTCCGCGTGGATGAGGCGTGGAGCGACATTACCGTGCAGCTGAAGCGCCGGTACGACCTTATTCCGAACCTGGTCGAAACCGTGAAAGGCTACGCGACCCACGAAAAGGAAGTCTTCGAGAAAGTTACCGAAGCCCGTGCAAACGCACTGAACGCACAAGGCGTCCAGGCGACTGCTGCTGCCGAGAATCAGTTCGAAGGGGCACTCAAGAGCTTGTTTGCTGTTTCGGAAAACTATCCGCAACTTCGAGCAAGCGAGAACTTTCAGCAGCTCCAGAGCCAATTGGTCGACACCGAGGACAAAATCCAGGCATCACGCCGGTTCTACAACGGCGGCGTTCGTGACCTCAACACCAAGCTTCAGACGTTCCCTAGCAACATGGTAGCTGGCATCCTGGGTTACAAACCTCGTGAGTTCTTCGAAGTTGAGAACCAGGCCGAAGTCGAGCAGCCAGTTGCAGTGAAGTTTTAAAGTCGCAAAGGTAGCTTCGTACATGTATTCGGCCATCGCTGCAAATAAGCGCAAGACGTGGTTTATAATTGCCCTGTTCGTGGCGATTATTGGACTGCTTGGATGGATTTTTGGGAACCTGTATGGCGATGGTAGCTACGGTTATGTGTATCTGGCGCTGAGCGCGAGCGCAGTGTACGCGTTGATTCAGTACTTCTTGGCGGCCAAGATCGCGACTGCCGTGAACGGAGCGCAGGAGATTGAGCGCAAAGATAACCCACGATTGTACCGAACGGTCGAGAACTTGACCATTGCCGCGGGAATGCCCATGCCTAAAGTATATATAATGGATGACGCTGCGCCGAATGCGTTTGCAACAGGGCGCGACCCCAATCACGCAATAGTGTGTGCTACTTCGGGCCTTCTCGATATCATGAGTGATACCGAGCTCGAGGCTGTCATGGCGCACGAGCTAAGTCATGTGCGTAACTATGACATTCGGGTCATGCTGATTGTATTTGGCCTGGTGAGTGCGATTGGGTTTATTGCAGACATGCTGATGCGTATGATGTGGTTTGGCGGCCGGGATAACGAGGAGCGGCCATCGAGTCCGATTTTTATCATCGTGGGGGTTGCCGCAGCCATACTGGCACCGATTATCGCGACGCTGGTGCAACTGGCAGTCTCGCGCAGGCGGGAGTATTTGGCGGACAGTAGTGGCGCACTGCTGACGCGTTACCCCGAGGGCCTGGCATCGGCTTTGGAAAAGATTCGAGATGCTGGTTCGGTGACTCGTCATCAGAATTCGGCAACAGCGCATTTATTCTTTGCGAACCCGCTCAAGGCAAGCTTCGCCGCGAATTTACTTAGTACGCATCCGCCGATCGAGGAACGAATTGCAAAGTTACGCGCAATGGAGGGCAAGCTGTAGTGGGACGGCCTAAGAACGCAAAAACGCAAAGAATCACACCGCCAACAAAGCACCCTCGGGTAACGCCAAAGGCGCGCGTGGTGCAATTGTGGCGACGAACGATTGTCCGAACGCCCAAAAACCCACACCAAGCATTCCGCCTAACCCGGCCTCGATTCCGCTCCGTTACCTCTGGTGATTTGAAGGCGGCCTGGAAACTGCATAGCGAAAGCTGGGCATTCATATTTGAGCATAAGCGTCTGCTACTGGGCCTTGGGGTGCTGTATGCCGTGCTGGCATATGTGTTGGTTGGCGGCATCTCGCAGGTTGACTTTGTGACGCTGAAAAACGCGACGACGCAGGTTGTAAACGGCGACTTTGGCGCGTTCGGCACGGCTACATCGCTTTTTGGCGCAGCCCTGACGGGTAATCTTATGAGCCCTCCATCAGATGTGCAGCAGTTTATGTCGGCAGTGTTGGTGTTATTTTTCTGGTTGGCAATTGTCTGGACTAGCCGCATGCTGATGGCGGACAAGGAGATCACCCTACGCGACAGCCTGTACAACAGCGGTGCGCCAATAATACCCACGCTGGTTGTCCTATCGATTATGGTCGTACAACTGATCCCCGGGGCGATCGGTGTTTTTGCGTATGTTACGGCGCTGAATGGCGGGTGGCTGAGCGGCGGCGTCGAATCTATGACGTTTGCCTTTGCGGCGTTGCTCCTTTGCCTGCTGTCGGCGTACTTTGTGGTGAGCTCACTCGTGGGGCTTATCGTGGTGTCGCTGCCGGGGACATACCCATGGCAGGCGCTTCGAACGGCTAGGGGAATGGTAATGAATCGTCGATGGGGTTTGGTGCTGCGTACACTTACCCTTGCTGTTCAAATGTTGATTATCTGGGCGGTGGTCATGATCCCGATTTTTCTGCTAGACGGCTGGCTGCGTTTCGACTGGCTGCCGCTGGTGCCCATCTTTGCTCAGGTGTTGATTGGCCTTACGCTGGTTTACACCTCGGTGTATATGTATAGATTATATCGCTCACTATTATGAAGCAGCCAACACACGATCAGGCTGCGCAACGCGCGGCCGATTTACGAGATCAGATCAACGAATATCGCTATCACTACCATGTGTTGGACGAGTCCATTATGAGCGAGGCTGCGGCCGATAGCTTGAAGCACGAGCTGGCCCAGCTCGAGGAGGCCTTCCCCGACCTGATTACGCCCGATAGTCCAACGCAGCGCGTTGCCGGCCAGCCGCTGCCTGGCTTTACGCAGGTTCAGCATCAGACGCGTATGCTCAGCCTGAACGATGTCTTTAGCCGTGACGAGGTAGAAGCATGGATCGCACGTATTCAAAAGTTAGCGCCTGAGGCTAAGCCAGAGTTCTTCATAGATGTGAAGCTGGATGGGCTGGCCTGCTCGCTCATCTATCAGGATGGAGTATTTGTGCAGGCAGTGACCCGGGGTGACGGCTATGTGGGCGAGGACGTGACGGCAAACGTGCGTACTATCGAGAGCGTGCCCTTTCAGCTGCGGCATACCCGAAAGTTTGAGGCGTTTGCGACAGGGCGCACCGAAATTCGAGGCGAGATTATCATACACAAGAAAGACTTTGAGGCGCTCAACAAAACTCGCGAAGCCCAGGGCAAGCCGCTCTATGCCAATCCGCGCAACACTGCGGCCGGTAGCATTCGCCAGCTTGACCCACGTTTGGCTGCGGAGCGTCCGCTTCGTTTCAGGGCGTGGGACATTCTGCGCGATAACCCGGATGATGTATCAACCAATGCCATTGCCTACGAAGTAATTGCCGCACTAGGATTGGCGGCCGGCAGACAAGCGACGGTGCTCCAAGACGCTGATGCCATCATGATGTTTGTCGATATGTGGGCCGAGAAACGTCATCATTTGCCATATAACACCGACGGTTTGGTCATAAAGCTGAATGATCGCGCCGAGTTTCGTCAATTGGGCGTGGTGGGCAAGGCGCCTCGTGCAGCTGTGGCGTACAAGTTTGCCGCCGAGGAAGCGACGACGGTTGTGCGGGACATTGTGATTAGCATCGGACGCACCGGTGCGGCTACTCCGGTTGCGGTGTTCGACCCAGTGGTTGTGGCGGGCACAACCGTGCAACACGCCAGCCTGCACAACGCCGATGAGATAGCGCGCAAGGATATCCGTGTGGGCGATACGGTTATTATTTTCAAGGCAGGGGACATTATCCCGCAGGTTTCAAAGGTCCTGCCCAAGCTTCGACCGCGTACCGCAAAACCATTCGATATGGCGGCTGAGCTGAAACGCCAGTATCCCGAGCTGACTTTTGATCGGCCTGAAGGCGAAGCGGTGTACCGTGTGAAGGGCGCAACGGGCAAGATCTTACTAAAGCAAGCACTAGAGCATTTTGCCAGCAAAGCAGCACTCGACATAGACGGCATGGGCGAGAAAAATGTTGCCGCGTTGGTTGATGCCAAATTAGTGCACGACCTGGCCGATCTATATACGGTCACGCGCGAACAGTTGCTCACGTTAGACCGGTTTGCAGATATTTCGGCGACGAATCTGGCCAACGCTGTTGCTGCCGTCAAGCATCCTCCATTGCCACGTTTTATCTTTGGCCTGGGCATCCGCCATGTTGGCTCGCAAACAGCAATTGACCTCAGTGAAGCATTCGGGTCACTGGATGCTTTGGCCCATGCCGGCCTCGATGATCTGCTGGCGGTAGAAGGCATTGGCGACGTGGTAGCCGAATCAATCCTGGCATGGTTTACCGATCTGGATAATCAGAAGTTGCTCGAAAAGTTCAAGATGCTGGGCGTCGAGCCGGTATTTGCCTCACATGCCCATGGGCCGTTGTCCGGTGAAAGTTTTGTGATTACCGGGACGCTCCACGATATGGACCGGGATGCGGCTGCCGACAGAATCCGCGAGCTGGGCGGTGCGTTCCAATCGAGCGTTGGCAAGACTACGACATATCTGGTGGTTGGCGAAAACCCGGGTGAGAGCAAGGTCACGAAAGCTGCAAAATTAGGCACCAAACAGATTGACGAACAAGCGCTCAAGAAGTTATTAGGAGGATAGGATGGATAGAGTTCGCCCCAAGGGGATGCTTTGTTTCTCGCCGCCCGTCATGCTAGCAACATTTGCAATTGAGATTTGCCTGGCGCTATATACGCTGTGGCGGTACACCCTTGATCGGGTCACCAGGCTGGCCGTGGCACTCATTGGTTTTCTGGCGATATTCCAGCTCGCGGAGTATATGGTGTGCGGGGGGATTGGCCTGTCGGCCATGACCTGGGCCCGGATCGGCTACGTTGCCATAACCATGTTGCCTCCGTTGGGAATTAATTTGGCATTCGCGTTGGCTAATAGGTATAACCGTACGCTGATTGGCGGATCGTATACATTTGCAGCTGGGTTTATAGCGTATTTTTTGCTGGCGACAGATGTATTTACCGGTAGTCAGTGCTTGGGTAATTATGTCATCTTTCAGATGGGTTCGTTTGCGTCGCGTTTGTACTCGGTGTACTACTATGGGCTGCTACTGGGTACGATCGGCGTGAGCCTGCGCCTGGTCAGCGGTGCGCCAGATAACGTCAAGCGAGCGTTACAGTCATTTACGGTTGGTTACATTCTGTTCATGTTGCCCACGACGGTTGTTAACACGATCAGCCCATCTACCGTTCGAGGTATACCGTCCATCATGTGTGGTTTTGCGGTGCTGCTTGCGCTGGTTATATCGTTTTGGGTGCTGCCGCTGGTTGGGCGCGTCCGTGCCGATATAAAGGATCAACCAGGCTAGGTTATCTGTATTTATTTGCCGACGAGCGTATAATTTCTTGAATAGTCTGGAGCTGGGCGGGGGGCGAAAGGTGGTGAACCCCCCCCCCCGTTCGGGGTTTTACCGGGGAGAACACCCCCCGCCCCCCACACGGGGCCCCCCGGGCCCACCCCGGGGAC
>CBDDBE010000009.1:0-22628 GCA_965225085.1 uncultured Candidatus Saccharibacteria bacterium
ATAAGTCGTCTGATTTACAGTCAGATGCGTTTGACCACTTCGCTATCCCAGCATGTATGATTATTTTTGGAGCCGACGGAGGGATTTGAACCCACGACCCGCTGTTTACAAAACAGCCGCTCTACCACTGAGCTACATCGGCATAATTTACTGCACTATCGTACCATGTGGCCTCTGTTTTTTCAATGTTGTTGACGGTCGCCAGGGCTGGTTGGCCCTGGCGACCCGTCAGATGTTACCGCTTGAAGCGAGCCTGAAGGCTCCTGACGTAGCCCTCGCAGATGCCTTCAAGCTGCTCGTCGGTCACATCGGGCTGACGAACATCAACCGTTGCTGACGTTTCAGCCCTGGTCATCCCTTCGGCCTTGGCCGTAACGGTAGCCGTTTTGCCGTCTGGGTTGAACACGATATTGATCTGGGTGAGTCGCATGAGCGATCCTCTCTTCTGGTCGACAACCGTCCGATTATATCATCAAACTTGCTACATCACCACCTTGCGGGGTTGGCGGATTCTGCGGGCGGCATTGGCCGTCGCCGCAATATGTTGGAGCTTTTCGCGGATGGCGAGCGCTAGCTCGGCTTCGTTGACGCGTTCGTAGGCATCAGCCAGAATGGTAAGCGACTGCGGGTTTGGCTCTAGCTCGACGGCTTTCTCGAGTGATTCGATCATCTTCTTGGTATGGCCGAGCTTTTCCTGGACCTTGGCGTAGGCAATGTGTCGCGCGGCTAGGCTGCTCTCCATCTCGATGGCCTGCTCGAATGCAATGGCGGCTTTGTCGTATTGCCCAGTCTCGTAATAGATAAGACCAACATTGTGAAGGCTCGAAGCGCTCGGCTCGAGGCTTTGGGCGATCTCGAAGCATTCGATAGCATCGGCGTATGCACGTTGCTTGGTGTACAGGATGCCTAGGCGGTTGTACGCTGTGGCATTACGCTCATCGACGCGCAAAATGGTCAAGAGCGCTTTCTCGGCTCGGAGGTATTTTTGCTCGACAATGCCTTGGTGAGCGATTTCCCATAATTTCTCGACACGGTCTGTGAGCTTTGAACTCAAAATCAAATCAGGTTCTTCGTCTGGGCGGAAGAACGCGCGGATGGTGAGTGCCCCGAGCGCAGCGATCAACAGGAGTGAATACATGTATGCCTACACTATAGCAAAGTTAGTAACGGCTGAACAGATACAGCAGCTGGGCTCTCACGTTGCCATTGTGCTCGAGAGCCTGCAGCGTTTCGTCCAGGGCGTCTGCCAGAGTGAGCCAGCGTTTGAGCTCCGTGGGCACAGTGGCCGAAACCATTTGCACCTCGACAATGCGCATCATTGCGACAAGGGTTGCTGTGGCGTTTTCACGATCAGCAAATGCTCCCATTAGACTGAAGCGCTTGTGGGCCGATTCGCTGATAAGCTGCTTGGCAAGCTGCATGCGTTCGCGTTGCCGTGGCAGTTGGTCATCTGTCAGAAGTGAAAATGCGACACCCGGCCTGCCCCCGGCCAAGAAGACTAGCTGTCCCAGGTCGTTTTGTGAAACCCCGGGCTTTAGTGCAACGATGGCCCGTCGAATGGCATCGTCGGCGATGGGCTGCAGTGCAATCTGTTGCACGCGGGATAGGATGGTCGGCAGGAGCGACCCTACGTTCTCGGCCGTGAGAATGAATGTTAGCCCGTCGCGCGGCTCTTCCAGTAGTTTCAGGAAGGCATTCTCGGCTTCCAAACTCATGCCGTCGGCTCGTTCTATGATGATGACTTGTCGGCTTTCCTGCTTGGCCCGTGCGGCGCGGTATAGTTCACGGATGGTTTCGATGGCGATCAGCCCCTTTTCATCTGGGGACACAATGCGCAGACTTGATTCGTGGCCAACGATGGCGCGTGCCCAAGCGGTAGCGACGGTTAGCTTGCCGATGCCAACAGGGCCTGTTAGGAGTAGGCCTTGTGGTGGCTGGGCTTCGATAGCGTGGAGTGCTGAGCGCACAGAATCGTGGATAAGGAGGTCATCTAGCATGGTGCTATTTTAACGTCTCCAGAAATGTCTGGAGATCTGGTGGGAGCGGCGCCGTAAAGACTTTGCGCTCCCTGGAAGGAAGCGTTAGCTCCAGCGACTGCGCATGCAGGAACATCCGCCCAAGAGCTTTGTGAGGGCGACCATAGACTGGATCGCCAACAATTGGATGGTCGAGGTAGTCCATGTGGACGCGCAATTGGTGAGTACGGCCGGTTAGCGGGCGAAGCTCTACCAGATCGTAGTCGCGGTAATGAGTAATGACCTTGTATGATGTTTCGGCTGGCTTGCCATTGGCTGCAACACGGAAGGTTTGAGGGCGTTTTGGGTTGCGCTCGATGGGTAGCCGTAGGATCGCTTCGGGCTCGCGCAAATGTCCCTCAACAAGCGCCAGATAGGTTTTCTTGACATTGCGCTTGCTGAATTGACCCTGGAGCCAGCGCTTGGCCTCCGGGCTCCTGGCTGCGATGATGACACCGGATGTGGCTCGGTCCAGACGGTGTACGATGCCCGGGCGATTGGTCGCGAGACCATCGGTTGTAAGCGGCCGCACAAACTCCGCCACGGTGAATTCCTGGTTCTCGGCGCCTTTGGCGTGCGTCAGGACGCCAGCTGGCTTGTTGATAACGACAACGCCTTCGTCTTGATACAGTAGGGGTAGCTCCTGACCGGTGAAATCAGGCGCTTCGGGCTCAGAAAGCTCGATAACGTCGCCAGTTCGGAGTTTGTAGCTGGCTTTCACGACGCTGCTATTGACGGTTACGGCACCTTCTTCGCAGCGCTTTTGCCAGTACGAACGAGTGTGCTCCGGCGCAATATACGCCAGGTACGCGTCTATGCGCTCCCCTTTTCGTGCGGCTATGAAGTGTTGTTCGCTCATGGGGCTACGGGGCGCGGTCGCAGCCCGACGGCCTGCTGAGCGCGTAGTAGTGTTGCTTCGGCGATTACGCTAACCTTGCGTTCGTCATCCTCGAGCTTGGCTAGGAGTTTCGATTCGTCCACCTCTGCCACGCGAGCTTGGAAATCGCGTAGGAAGGTCTCGACCTTTTCGGCGACAGCTTTCTTCAGGTCGCCGTAGCTGGGTTTGCCATTCCATTCGGCCGCAACATCGCTAACCGGGCGTTCGCTTAGCAGTGCTAGCATTTGCAGTAGGTTGGCGATGCCTGGCTGGGTGTCCCAGTCGTAGGCGATTACGCCTAAACTGTCGGTTGTGGCGCTCATAACTTTCTTGGCAGCGTCAGCCGGGCTGTCGGTCATATTGATGGTGCCGGCGGGGTCATCGACCGATTTGCTCATTTTTTTCTCGGGGTTACGTAGGCTACGAATGCGTACACCGTTGTCACGTTTGGCGAACGCCAATTGTTTTTTCCAATCTTCGGGCACGGTCGTGAACACGTCGTCCGGGAACACGTCGCCGAATTTATGGTTGAGTCGCAGCGCGAGATCACGTGCCAGTTCGATGTGTTGCTTTTGGTCGTCGCCGACAGGTACGTAGCGGGCATTGTACAACAGGATGTCGGCGGCCATCAGGACAGGATAATTAAAGAGACCAACGGTTACGTTCGGTTGATCATCGGATTTGTCTTTGAACTGCGTCATCCGACTCGCCTCGCCCATGTAGGTAAAGCAGTCGAGTATCCATGCTAGCTCGGCGTGCGCCGGGATGTAGCTCTGGCGGTACAGGTGCGCGCCGTCGGCCCAGAAGTCCATTCCTGCCGCTACAAAGTACTTGAGGTTACGGAGCGTGTGCTCGTACAGCGTGCTGTGGTCGATGGGCGTTGTAAAGGAATGCAGGTCGGGTACAAAGAAAAACATGTCGTGCGTACTGCCATGTGCCTGCTGGATCTCGACCATGGGCAGTATCGCACCCAAATAATTACCAATATGTGGCTCGCCATTGCTGCGAATGCCAGTAAGGACTCTGTCTCTGTTCATACTATAGATAAGTGTAGCATAGATGGGTCTAATTGGGGCCGGACCTTGCCACTACTAGCAAGACCCGGCCACCGCTCTCTATCGTGCTGACACTATATTCTCGACGCGTTGTAGCAAGGCTTCGTTCGGCCTGCCGTTTGTAGTCACCACAATCAATTGCAACGCGAAATCATTTGTTGCGGTCACGACGTCGGACATGATTCGGATAGCGCGTGTTGCTTTGTTCAGGCTGTCCTGCTTCCCCCATCCGCTCAGCAGCGTGATCTTGAAGCGCCAAATAGTCGAAACTTCGATGGTAGGAACTTGGATCGCGGCTTTCTGCAGGATGCGCTTGACTGCGTTTTTTGTACGCAAGAGATTACTCGTGGGTGAGCAACTGATCGTGCATGCGATCTGCGTTGTATGGCTCGCTTGCCAGCCGACGATGCTCTCGAACTGCTTCGCTAGCGCCTGAATCTGTTGTGACGAAAGGTCTAGCAATGGCACGTGTAGTTGAAGCAAATGAGGCTCCGGCGTGCCAAGCCTTGCAGTGCTCATGTCTTCTACCTCTCAGAAATCGTATGGAGCACATCGTATTATAGAATAAGAGGTGTCACGCCGCAAATATCTGCTATAATGCGGCAGTTATGATTAAAAATACCCCGATCCCAGCGCCACTGACCGTTTCAGAGATCAACCAGATAGCTGATTTGCTCGCCCGAATCGAACAAGGCTTCCTACCCTTCCCTATCTTTCGACAGATCGCACGGCTGGCCGTGTTTTCCATTGTAGAGGTCGTGCCTATGCGCCTCAATGCTAGCGGGGGTGTTGAGGTGCTGCTGCTAAAGCGTGGCGAGGAAAAGCAGGATTGGCCAGAGTTGTGGCCGGGTATTTTGCACACTCCAGGTACTGTTATTCGCCCGACTGACGAGCTGGGCAGCTATAAGGACGCATTTGCTCGCATTCTGCACGATGAACTGCACGACGTGCGGCTTGCCGGCGAGCCGATCTACATCAAGAATCTTCTTCATCACAACAAACGCGGCACGGAAAGCGCGCAGGTTTTTATTGCGGAGGTAATTGACGAGCCTATTGTTGGCGAATTTTATGCGGCTGATCGGTTACCGAGCAATATTATGCTGTCACAGCTCGATTTTATACCGGCTGCTGTCGAGGCGTTCAGGAAGTTCAAGGGTCTAGCGGGCGTAGGTTCGTCGGCTTTTCCCTGCAGCTCGCACAAAAATACCCCGACAATATCGGGGTATTTTGGCGTATAAAGTACGTTCAATGTTAGCGCTTGCTGAATTGTTCGCGCTTGCGTGCTGAACGCAGGCCGTACTTTTTGGACTCTTTTTCGCGAGGGTCGCGCATTAGAAGGCCTGCCTTCTTGAGCGTCGAGCGGAGCTCATCGTTCATGCCGGCGAGTGCCTTGCTGATAGCGAGTTTGCTTGCGTCAACCTGACCGCTCAGACCACCACCGCTTACGACGATGCTGATATCGTAGGCCTTTTCCTTACCAATAAGGGCGAGCGGTCGAATCAACTCGCCTAGCATTTCTTCGTTGTCGGCAAAATAGTCGCTAGCCTTCTTCTCGTTGACCGTTACGTTACCTTTGCCGGTGTATAGGCGTGCGCGTGCAGTTGCTGATTTGCGTCGGCCAAGACCGTAGTAGTATTCGTTCTGTGCCATTACTTCACTCCCATCTTAACTGGCTTCTGGGCTTCATGATTATGCGTGTCGCCGGCGTAAACTTTCAGGCGTAACATGCGCAGTGGCTGAAGCTTGTTCTTGGGCAACATGCCAGAAATTGCCGATTCGATAATTCTCTCCGGGTTTTTCTGCATGACTTCGGTTAGAGTTGCTTCCTTCAGTCCACCAGGGAATCCAGAGTAATTGCGGTACTTCTTGTCGGCAGCTTTGTCGCCAGTGACGACCAGTTTTGCGGCGTTGACCACGATGACATAGTCACCACCATCGACGTGGGCTGTGTAGGTCGGTTTGTATTTACCGATCAGGTATTTTGCTGCAGCCGTTGCCAGGCGACCGAGTGGCGCTTCGCTGGCATCAAGCACGATCCATTTACGAGTTACATCAGCTGGTTTCTGTGAAAATGTTTTGTTCATGACTATTTCTCCGCCTTTTGCTCGGTTGCTACTGCGGCTTCAGCCTTGATGTCGTCCACAAACGAAACAGTTGCGAGTTGGGCGTTGTCGCCAACGCGTACGGTCGTGCGGGTAATGCGCAGGTGGCCGCTGTTGCGGGCTGTGAGTTTTGGCGCAATGTCGTCGACGAGCTTATGTGCGGCCTCAACAGTGCTCAGCGCAGCGACAATTTGGCGGCGATTGTGCAGGTCGCCAATCTTAGCCTTAGTGATGAGCGGCTCAACGTATGGTACGATTTCCTTGGCTTTCATGAGAGTGGTCTCAATCTTGCCGTGCTCTACCAGCGAAGTTGCCAGGCCCTTCAGGAGCGCGCGACGTTGGTCGCGCTCACGGCTGAATTTTCTTCCTTGATAACTATGACGATGCATGGCCTAAAGCTCCATCTCCGTAAGCTTGTCTTTGACTTCGTCGAGTGCTTTGCTGCCGAAGCCCTTTAGCTCGCGTAGTTCAGTGTCGCTTAGGGTAACGAGGTCGTTGATGGTACGGATGTCGTTGTTGATGAGCGCGTTGGTCGTGCGGGCGCTGAGGTTAAGGTCCTCGATAGGAGTCATCAGCTCAGAACCGCCATCGCCGTCAAGATGCTTGCTGCCAACGCTTGGCGCAGCTTCGACCCGGGTTGAGCCGGCTAGTGCGGTGTATTGGTTGATGAGGATTGCTGCCGCCTCTTCGAAGGCGTCTTTTGGCGAGATCGAGCCATCGGTGTCGATAGTCAGCGTAAGTTTGTTGAGGTCAGTGGCTTGG
This sequence comes from uncultured Candidatus Saccharibacteria bacterium, assembly GCA_965225085.1. Lineage (GTDB taxonomy): Bacteria > Patescibacteriota > Saccharimonadia > Saccharimonadales > EFPC-124 > CAZJVU01. The sequence goes on from CBDDBE010000009.1 coordinate 6,812, forward strand.
CCAACGCGAGTATCTTCAACCTTGTAGCGAACACGCTCGACAGGGCTGAATAGGGCGTCGACAGCGATCATGTCACTGTGGAGGCGCTTCTCGGATGATTCCTCGACCGTGCGGTAGCCGCGGCCGCTGTCGACAACGATGTCGATAATCAGAGTGGCCTTAGGGTCGTCGATGGTTGCGATTAGCGCGTCAGGGGTAACTACTTCAACGTCTGCAGTCGTCTTAATGTCGGCGGCAGTAACGGGGCCAGAACCCTTCTTTTCAAGGCGAACTTGAACAGGCTGGTCAACGGCGCTGCGGAAGCGGACTTGCTTGAGGTTAAGCATAATATCCACGACGTCTTCTTTAACGCCTGGGACGGTAGTAAATTCGTGCGTTGCGCCTTCGATTTTGAATGCAACGATGGCACTACCGGCAATACTGCTCAGTAGCACGCGGCGTAGGCTGTTGCCTAAGGTCATGCCATAGCCGGTGTGTAATGGTTCGATAACAAATGTCGCGCTGGTTGCTGAGTGCTCCTCAACGTGAGCGAGGGTTGGGTTGTGAATGACTTTGCTCATAGTGCGTTTCTCCCTTAGCGTGAGTAGTACTCAACGATTAGTTGTTCGTTAATATCCGGCTCTGCTTCAGTGCGAGCTGGCAGGCCAGTGATCTCAATGCTTACCTTTTTAGGGTCGAATTTCAGCCAGCTAAGGACGGGTTGGTTTGTCTCTTTGATGACATCATCGAGCTTCGCGAAGTACTGTGTCTTAAGGCTGCGTGGTCGGACGGTAATGACGTCACCAGCTTTGAGGCGAATAGACGGGATGTCTACGCGACGACCATTGAGCATAAAATGCCCATGAGTGACGAGCTGGCGTGATGCGCGGCGGCTGGTGGCAAGGCCCGCACGGTAAACGGTGTTGTCAAGACGGCGCTCAAGCAGCTGCAGGAGGACCTGACCTGACTGGCCTTGCGTGCGGCCGGCTTCCTTCATGAGATTTGCAAATTGCTTCTCGAGGAGGCCATACAGGCGGCGAACTTTTTGCTTCTCGCGAAGCTGAATAGCGTACAGGCTTGGCTTGCCTTGGCGCGAACGGCTGTGCATGCCTGGGATGCCGCTTTTCTTTGCCATGATCTTGTGCGCTTTTGGATGGAGCGCATAGCCTTCACGGCGGCTTTGTTTAACAATAGGACTTCGGTCTCGGGCCATGTTACGCTCTCCTTGCCTTGCGTGGACGAACACCGCCGTGTGGAACGCCGGTTACGTCTTTAATGCTGTCAACAGTAATTTCGAGGTTGCTGAGTGCGCGAATGGCGGCATCGCGGCCGAGGCCAACGCCCTTTACGAATGCGTCAACACTGGTCAGGCCATACGTTTGCTTGGCGGTGGTAGCTGCTTTTTCGCTGGCTACCTGGGCGGCATAGGCTGTGCCTTTCTTGGAGCCGCGGAAGCCGCATGCACCTGCGCTGGATGCTGCGAGCACATTACCCTTTTTGTCACTGAACGTTACGATAGTGTTATTGAAGGTAGCTTGAATATGCAATTGACCTGATGGTACTGATCGCTTGACCTTCTTCTTTGCTGTCTTATTCTCTGCCATATGTCATGAGTCCTTTTAGGTCTTTGAAGCGACTTTTTTCTTCGTGCCGCCAACTGTTACCTTCTTGCCGCGGCGGGTGCGTGCGTTGGTGCGAGTGCGCTGACCGCGTGAGGGCAGGCTGGCTTTGTGTCGGAGGCCGCGATAACTATTGATATCTTTGAGGCGCTTGATATTTGCCGCGACGACGCGCTGCAGTTCACCCTCGACGGTGTAATTCGCAGTAATCTCATCGCGGATTTTGGTAAGCTCGGCTTCGGTAAGATCCTTTACTCGAGTGGTTGGGTCGATCTTGCAAATCTCGAGAATCTTGCGCGCGGTGGTTGGACCCACACCGTAAACGTAGGTTAGCGAGATCTGAACTTGCTTTTCAGTTGGGACGGTAACGCCTGCGATTCGAGCCATACTAACTACCTTGCCTTGCGTTGTTGCGGCGTTTGAGCTTATTAATTCGGACGAGTTTCCCTTTGCGACGGATAAGTTGGTCACCAGGGCTTCTCAGTTTTATACTTGGACTGACATTCACGCAGCCTTCTCCCGTGTTATTGGTTGATCATCGTTTTGAGATTTCTCCGTGGGCTTGATGCCAAGCGAAATTGGAGTTGTCTCTCTTCGGACCGGTTGATCCTTGAGGCGGAAAATGATTCTTCCCTTCGTGAGATCGTAAGGGGTCAGCTCAACTTCCACCATGTCATTCGGCACAAGTCGGATGTAATGCTTGCGCATTTTACCCGAAATCATTGCCAAAATGATATGACCATTTTCGAGTTCCACCTTGAACTTGGCACCTGGAAGTGCTTCCACGACGCGCCCAGTCAACTTGATTACTTCTTTATTACTGGTCATAAGCTACAAGAGAAGATTATACCGGTAAAAGGCATGCTTGTAAAGCACGTTTTAAGAGGAAAATGGCAGATAATGGCTAATCCATCGCCACTCGACAAAATAATTGTATCGTAGCAGGGCGGCGTGTCAAGTTTCTTGCATGAGCAACAGGGGCCAGTCGGCCATTTTAACGCGGTGTAAGGGGTTTGCCTAGTAGTCCTGGTCGTAGGTCACCATGAGGGCACGTGAGTTAATCTGGCGCAATGTCTCAAGAGTAACGGAGACAACGATGAGTAGTCCTGTACCGCCAATGGCAAGGTTTTGGGCTTGGATGCCAAATTGCGCTAAGACGTACTCCGTCGCAAAAGGCAAAATGGCGATGATGCCCAATGCGAGTGATCCAAAGAGCGTGAGTCGTGTAACGATACTCCCTAGGTGCTTCTCTGTTTGGATGCCTGGGCGAATGTTGGCTATGAACCCACCTTGCTTTTGGAGGTTCTCGGCAATTTCGTTGCTGTTAAAGACAATGCTGGTGTAGAAGTACGTAAAGCAAACCACCAGAACAAAATAGAGCGCAGGATAGATAAAAGCGGTTGCATCACCGGTCAGGAACGTCGTGGTGTTGGGCGTTTTGAACCAGGTAGCGAGGTTTGTGCCGACAGCTTGCCATTTCGGATCGTGTGAGGCCTTAAGCAGTTGGCCTACAAACGCTGGCAGCGCCAGAAACGCTACGGCGAAGATAACGGGGATAACCCCGGCGGTAATTAGTTTGACGGGTAGGATACTGGTAACGCCGCCATAGGCGCGGTTGCCTTGTACGCGTTTGGCGTAGTTGATATTGATGATTCGTTGCGCTTCGTTGATTTTGACAATCATGTACAGCGTGATAAGTCCAACCAGTGCGAGCCCGCTAATGAGCGCCAGTACAAACCAGTTGACCGGTAGTGTGAACCAATTAAACACATGCAGTTTCTGGGCATCGCTGCTGACAGAAAAAAGTGAGTTGACGATAGTTCCAAACGTATTCGGAAACCCAGCGATGATACCGGCAAAGATGAGGATAGACATGCCGTTACCGACGCCCTGTTCGGTCATGAGCTCGCCGAGCCACATAAGCAGCATTGACCCGGCTGCCATAGCCGAGACCATGGTTGCCCATTGCAGCGGCGAGGTATGGGCGACGATATCGACGCCGGTGTTGCCGGCCAAAACGGTTTGGCGCAGGATAAAGATGAACGCAACTGACTGCAATAGGGCGAGTGGAAGCGTGATAAGCCTGGTCCATTGCTGGATCTTGCGACGGCCCGTCTCGCCGTCCTTGTGGAGCTCTTCGAGGTTCGGAAGCGCCTTGGTGAGTAGCTGTGTGATGACAGAGGCGGTAATATATGGGCTAAGCCCGACAAGCACGATGGACAGGCTAGACAACGCACCGCCAGAAAGCAAGTTGATGAAGCCACCGAGGTCGCTGCTTTGCAATAGGTTGTTGAGCACTTGTTTCAGTTCGGTAGGCTGCGCGAGGGGTACGGGAACGTGCGCGAGGAAACGGTAAGCAACAATAAGCCCCAGTACAATGAGGAGGCGTTTTTGCATGTCGCGGCTTTTGAGAGATTTAAAGATGGTTTTCCAGTTCACGATCGGTCCTTGCTGTCATTTACTATACAACGATACCATATGTCCAAAGATGTGGGTAGATTGGATGCTCGCTGGCTCGGTAAGAGCCGCGCGAACATCCAATCTACTACTGGCCGCGAAGGAGGCTTTTCACCTTTGGCTTGGGCATGCCGTCGAGAGTATCTGGCAAAATCTCCCAGAGCTCCTCGTCGGCGGCTATAGCGCGCAGGGTTGCTTGTCCCTCGGTTGTGCTTCCGCTGACCGAGTAATGCCTGCCCGAGGCTTCGTTGATCGCCTTCACGAGGCTCTCGATGTACTGCCTGTCACGGATAGTCCACTCGTTCATCTTGGCTACCTTTCAATCGGTGGAGTATTTCTAGTATAAGGACAAAGATGCGAAAAAACAAAAGAGCCACACGGCGTGGCTCTTTTATGTGGAGGGTTACTCCTCGGTTTTTTTGCGTTTGCTTGGTGGCAACGTTGGGACATCGGTCTTTTCGAATGCACCCCCGGCCTTGGCGATGGCTTCTTGTGCGCCCTTGGAGGCGCCCCAGACCTTGACAGTTACCTTGGCCTTGAGCTCGCCACGGGTAATGATCTTGACGGTGTGGTACGGCGCTGCAATGAGGCCCGCTTCGGCAAGGGTCATGTTATCTGCGGTTTTGCCAGCAAATACTTCCAGTTGGTCTGTGTAGACAACCTGTGCTGGGACGCGAAGACTCTTGAACCCGCGTTTTTTCGGAATACGACGCATAAGTGGACCTTGACCGCCCATAAATGTGGCATTCAATTTCTTGCCAGTGCGGGCATTTTGACCCTTTGTCCCGCGTCCAGCGGTTTTGCCTTGACCAGCGGCAATGCCTCGGCCGACTCGTTTGCGGTCCTTGTGGCTATCTGCTTCTAGTTCGTGAAATTTCATAGTTATTTCTCCTCAGTACTGCCTTCGGCAGGTTGGGCTTTTACTGCAGCGGCTGGCTTAGCGGCTTTTGCGGGAGCCTTTACCTTGGGGGCGTTGAGCCATTGGTCTGCTGGGACGAGCTGTCTGAGCGCCTCAATGGTTGCATAGGCATTGTTGACTTTGTTGGTCGAGCCGAGTGACTTGCTAAGCAAGTTGTGGATACCTGTCAGGCCGATGATCGAGCGAACAACACCACCGGCGATAACGCCAGTACCTGGCGCAGCAGGTTTCAGTAGCACTCGGGCACCACTCACTTTTACTTCGACGTCGTGCGGGATAGTAGCCTTGGCAACAGGAATAGTAACAATGTTCTTTTTGGCGACATCGGTTGCTTTTGCAACGGCAGATTGGACATCTGAGCCCTTGGCAACGCCAATTCCTACGCGGTTTTTGTGGTCACCAACGGCGACGAGCGCCTTGAACCTGAAGCGGCGGCCGCCTTTTACGACGCGGGCAACGCGGTCAATGTTGATGACATACTCTTCGAAAATCTTTTCCTCGCGAGGCATCTGCATGCGGTCGTTCTGACGGCGCGGGCGTCGATCGCCTTGCTGAGGGGTTCGTTGTTGTTCGGCCATATTAGAACTCCAGTCCTTCCTTACGTGCTGCGTCGGCGAGCGCCTTCAGGCGGCCCTGATATTGACGGCCATTACGGTCAAAAACGATGGCTTTGACGCCAACCTTTTTGGCTTTTTTGGCGATATCGGTACCAACCCATGCGCATTTTTCGCTCATACTGCCGGTAGCGTCGCTTTTGGCACTGGTGCTGCTGGCGATGGTGCGCATCTGCGTGTCGTCGATGATCTGGGCGCTTACGTGCATGTTACTGATGAACACGCTGAGGCGTGGTCGCTCAGTTGTGCCGTTTATGCGGGCACGAACGCGGACTTTGCGTAGAACGCGATTTGCTAGTTTCTTTGAAAGTGTGCTCATACTACTTTGCTCCCGTCTTTCCAGCCTTGCGCAGGATGACTTCATCGGCGTACTTGATACCCTTGCCCTTGTATGGCTCTGGTTTCTTGAGCGCGCGGATTTCGGCGGCGACCTGACCGACTTTTTGCTTGCTAATGCCGCTAACGGCAATGGTGTTCTTGTCGACGGTCAGCGTTACGCCTTCCATCGCTTTGTATTCAACAGGGTGCGAGAAGCCAAGGCTCATGGTGATGGCTTGGCCACCACCGCTAACGCGGAAGCCGACGCCGTTGATTTCGAGCTTTTTCTCGAAGCCTTTGGTGACGCCTATCACCATGTTGTTGATGAGGGCGCGCATGAGGCCATGCTGGGCTTTGGCCATTTTCTCGTCTGATTTGCGGGTGACGGTTAAAACGTCGTCGGCTACAGCGACATTGACGTGGGGCAGGGCGAATTGAGAGAGCGTGCCCTTGGGGCCGGTGACGCTTACGGCGCCATTCTCAACCGTGATTGTCACACCTGCCGGTATCCGGATAGGTAGTTTTCCGATTCGACTCATATTATGTAATCCTTACTTTAGTAAACTTTCAAAATTAATTCGCCGCCGAGACGTGCTTTGTTTGCCTCTTGGCCAGTCATGACGCCTTGGCTAGTCGAGATCAACACGATACCACGACCGTTCTTGACGCGTGGGATCTCGTTTGCGCCAGCGTAGACGCGACGTCCTGGCTTGCTGAGGCGAACGATTTCCGTAATTGTCGAGTTGGTGCCGGGCTCATTGATAGTGATGATCAAGGTTGGCTGGGGCTTACCTGCTTCGACTTTGACGTCCTTGAGGTAGCCTGCCTTGGCGAGCTGACGCGCGACGGTTTCTTTAATCTTGCTGTGTGGCAAAACGATCTGGGTTTTGTTGACGCTGGCGGCATTGCGAATGCGAGTCAGCATATCAGCGATTGGGTCGGTAGATAACATACTCATATTTGCTCCTTTCTACCAGCTGGCCTTGGTTACGCCGGGAAGCTCGCCCTTGCTGGCGAGCCTGCGGAATTCAATACGATCCATGTCAAAGGCACGCATGTATGCTCGCGGACGGCCCGTAAGCGGTGAGCGGTTCTTGTGACGAGTTGGGCTGGAGTTGCGTGGCAATTTTGCCAAGCCTTCTTGGTCGCCTGCTGCTTTCAGTTCGGCACGCTTTTCGGCGTACTTGCTGATCATAGCGTCGCGTTTTTTACCACGGGCGATAACTGATTTCTTAGCCATTAACGCTTCTCCTCTTTCTCAAATGGCATGCCGTATGCACGCAGTAGTGCCATGGCATGAGCTTTATCTTCGGTCTTAATTACAAAGTTAATCTGAAGTCCGTGCAACACCTGGGTGTCTTCGAAGCCCAGTTCAGGGAAGATGGATTGCTCAGTGATGCCAAGTGAGTAGTTGCCGGCGTGATCAAAGCCTTTGGTCGATACGCCGTGGAAGTCGCGAACACGTGGCAACGAGACATTGATGAGGCGATCCAGGAACTCATACATATGGCTGCCTCGCAGTGTTACACCCACGCCGATACGGTTCATGCCAGCACGGATCTTGAAGGTAGCGATTGATTTTTTCGCCATGCGGTCAACTGGTTGTTGGCCGGTGATCTTGCGAAGTGTGTTGACCACTACTTCGTGGTAGTGCTTGTCATCTTTGTGCTTACCGATGCCAACATTTAGGACGATCTTCTCGAGGCGAGGAACGCGGTGTGGGTTGTTTAGCTCAAGATCTTTCTGGAGTTTAGCAACCAGCTCCTCGGTGTAGAGGCGCTTCAGACGTGGGCTTGTGCTGATGGTCTGGGCTGTTTTGGTAGCCATTACTTAATCTCCTTGTTGTTGGCGGCGCGGGCAACACGTACCTTTGTGCCGTCTTTCTTGATCAGGTACCCAACACGGGTAGTCTTGGCGTCGTTGGCCGGGTTGACCAGGGCGACTTTGCTAACGGGGAACGGGATAACGATGTCTTTGGTGCCACCCTGTGGGTTCAGCTGTGACGGCTTGATGTGTCGTTTGATCTTGCCGAGGCCCTCGATGGTGACTGTCTGATTGCTCGGTTGTACTGCGAGCACCTTACCGGTCTGACCCTTGTGGGCGCCTGTGGTGACGCGGACAAGGTCGTTCTTCTTGATCTTCATAGTAACTGGTCGGTTTGCTTTCATATTAGAGTACCTCCGGTGCAAGCGAGATGATCTTCATGTATCCGCGGTCGCGAAGTTCGCGGGGAACGGGGCCGAATACACGAGTTGCCTTCGGATTCTTGTCGTCACCGATGATAACTGCTGCGTTTTCGTCGAAACGGATTGTTGAGCCATCTTTGCGCTTGATAGGATTGGTTGTGCGAACCACGACAGCTTTCACAACGCTCTTTCTCTTGATATTGCCTGCCGGGTTTGCATCCTTCACGCTAGCAACGATAATGTCACCAACATGAGCGTAGCGGCGTCCAGTGCCGCCAAGGACTCTGATGCACAGAATGCTCTTGGCGCCGCTGTTGTCAGCTACTTTTAGTCGGGATTCTTGCTGAATCATACTACTTAGCCTTCTCCGCGGTATCTTCGGCCTTAACAGTTGGCTTGGTAACTGCTTCGGTATCGTCCTTCAGCTCTGTTGCGGCGTGACCGGTCTCTAGGATCCGACCGAGCGTCCAGCTTTTGTTCTTGCTGATTGGGCGGGTTTCGGTAATCTCTACTTTGTCGCCAACGTGAGCTTCGTTTTTCTCATCGTGTACAGCAAAGCGCTTGGTAACAGTGTACTGTTTGCCGTAGATTGGGTGGGTTACGCGGCGTGCCACTGCCACAACGATAGTCTTTTCTTGGACATCTGAGGCAACGGTGCCGACGAGTTTACGAGTCATAATTATGCCTCCTCATCTTTCTGCGTTGCGAGCTCGGTTGAGCTACCTACCAGAGTAAGTGCTACCGCGATTTCGCGACGGGTTTTCTTAATAGCGTGCGGATTGGTCAATTCGCCAGCGGCTCGGGCGCGACGCTGCTCCACGAGCTGGGCTCGCAATTCAGTAATGCGACTTTCGAGCTGCTGCTTCGAGAGCTTTAGCAAGTCTTTGGTTAGCTTAGACATACGCTTAAGCCTCCTCTCGGCGGATGAACTTAGTTTTAACAGGAAGTTTGTGGCTGGCGAGGCGCATAGCTTCGCGAGCTGTTTCTTCGGGAACACCCTTCATTTCGAACATGACAGTTCCGGCCTTGACCTTAGCCACGAAGAATTCTGGGTTGCCCTTGCCTGAGCCCATCTTTACGTCCTGGGGCTTACGAGTTACAGGGGTGTGCGGGAAAATACGGATCCAGATTTTACCGCCACGCTTGATGTAGCGGGTCATGGCCTGACGAGCAGACTCGATTTGGCGTGAGGTAATGCGCTCGTTGCCGATGCTTTGCAGTGCGTAGTCGCCAAAGGCAATGTAGTTAGAACGAGTGGCGACGCCGTCGTTCTTGCCTTTGCGGACTTTGCGGAACTTGGTTTTCTTAGGTAGTAACATAGCTCATTTCCTCTTACGCGTTCGCTTCGCCTTTGTAGATCCAAACCTTGACGCCGACAATACCGGCGCCAGGCAACTGTGCCGTAGCCAGGTGATAATCGATGTCTGCGCGAAGGGTGTGCAGCGGCACTGAGCCCTGGATTTCCTTCTCGCGTCGGCTCATCTCTGCGCCATTCAGTCGACCGGCAACCTCGATGCGAACACCGCGGGCACCTGCATTCATGGTGTTTTGTGCGCTCATCTTGACTGCACGGCGGAAGTTGATGCGGCGCTCGAGCTGACGAGCAATGTTCTCGGCAACTAGTTTTGCGGCCAGTTCAGGGCGTTTGATCTCCTCGATGTTGATGCGAACCTGTCGGTCCATGATCTTCTCGATGTCGGCCTTTAGCTCCTGAGCTCCTGAACCACCACGGCCGATAACGACACCGGCTTTAGCAGTAAAGATCGTAACAGTGACGAGGTTTGGCGCTCGCTCGATGTCGATCTTGGCGATGGTCGCACGAGTCGAAAACTTCTTCTCGATAAGATCGCGAACTTTCAGGTCTTGGTGCAGGAACGTTGCGTAATCGCGCTTGTTGGCGAACCACTTTGAACGCCAGTCTTTGTTGACCTGAAGGCGCATGCTGATGGGGTTTACTTTTTGGCCCATATCTATGCCTCCTTCCCTTCTGCTTTTTTAGCAGCCGGTTTAGTTTCAGTTGCTTTAGCAGCGGTCTTCTTCGGTTTTTCGGCGCCCGTTAGGACTACCTTGATGTGACTGCTTTTCTTCTGGTATGGAAGAGCTCGGCCCATTGCAGCTGGGCGGAAGCGCTTGATGCGTGCGCCAGCGGTAACTTGAAGGTGCTCGATGACGAGGCTGTTGGCGTCTGCTTTGTGGTTGGTGACGGCGTTAGCGCGAGCGCTCGCGATTGCTTTTGCAACAGGTGCGGCTGCACGCTTCGGGGTGTGCTCAAGGATAACTAATGCGTCGGCGACAGTGCGTCCTCGAACAAGGCTGGCAACGAGGCTAACCTTGCGTGGGCTCATGCGTACGCCGCGCGCGATAGCGGTGACTTGCATTATTTTTTACCCCCATGGGTGCGGAACTTGCGGGTTGGCGAAAACTCACCGAGTTTGTGGCCAACCATGTTCTCGCTGATGAATACAGGCACGTGCACGCGGCCGTTGTGAACGGCGATGGTGCGGCCAACCATCTCTGGGAAGATAGTACTGGCGCGTGCCCAAGTTTTGATGACGGTGCGGTCGTTAGAACCCAAAGCCATGACTTTCTTGGCTAGCTTTGGATCAACGAATGGACCTTTCTTAAGTGAACGACTCATAAGCTATTTCCTCTTAGCCTCGTGACGGCTTCTTACGATCATCTTGTTGGTTGATTTGCGACGACGGGTGCGGTAACCAAGTGTCAGCTGACCCCATGGAGTGCGTGGAGCCTTGCCGGTACCATGGCGACCACCGTCACCACCACCGTGTGGGTGGTCTACGGCGTTCATGACGACACCGCGGACAGTTGGACGGATACCGAGGCGACGATTGCGGCCGGCAGAACCGATCTTGACGTTCTGGTGCTGTTCGTTACCGACGACACCTAGAGTAGCCATGCATTCGACGCGGAAGCGGCGAACTTCACCTGAAGGCATCTTTACCTGGGCGTAGTCACCTTCTTTGGCCATCAACTGAGCTTTGGTGCCAGCGCTACGGACGGCTTGGCCGCCTTTGCCTGGCTGTAGTTCGATATTGTAGATGAACGTACCAGTTGGAACCAAGCTTAGCGGCATGCGGTTACTGGTCTCGACGGCGACGTCGGTGCCGCTCGTGATCTGCTTGCCAACTTTCATATTGTTGTCAGCAATCACGTAGTGGTACAGGCCGTGTTGGTCCTTGATGCGCGCAATGCGAGCTGAGCGGTTAGGGTCATACTCGATGTGCTCGATGGTTGCGACCGTGCCGGGTGCCAGCTGGTGGTTGACGATACGATAGAAGCGCTTGACGCCACCGCCGCGGTGTCGGGTGGTGATGCGGCCTTGGTTGTTACGGCCGGCGGTCGATTTCTTGATAACGGTCAGAGACTTGAGGGGTTTACGGGTAGTAATGCCATCAAAGTCCTGGCTAGTCATGCCGCGACGGGCAGGAGTAGTTGGGTTGTATTGCTTAATAGCCATTACTTCTTCTCCTCTTCGGTCTCTTCGTCAAAGATCTTGATGTGATCTCCGGCGGTTAGCGTGACGTACGCCTTCTTGGTGTCAGTGCGGCGACCAGAGTGTGGCTTGCCGTTTCGGACGGTTTGCTTTACTTTGCCCTTCGCAATCACGATTCGGGCATCTTCGACGCCAACGCTATACTGTGCTGCTACAGCAGAGATGATCTGCTGCTTGTTGGCGGTCATTGGAACCTTGAAAACGTAGGTATTGTGTTGCGATTGGCCGTAGGCTTTTTCGCTAATAACAGGAATGAGTGACAAATGTGCAGTGTTCATGACTATGCTCCCAACCATTTCTCAACTGCGCTCAAGGCATCTTTGGTAATGATGATGCGGTCAGCATTCAGGATGTTGTAGACATTCAGATATGTTGCCTGGCTCAGGATGACACTGCTGAGGTTGCGCGAGCTGCGAACCAGTTCGGGTGTCTTGTCGGTTACGACGATCAGGATGTGCTTGCCCTCGGCTTTGTGTGCGTTCAGGAAGTCCACCATGTCGTGGGTTTTGCCGGTCATCTTGATGTCAGCAACAACGGTGACGAGGTCTGATTTGGCTGCCAGGGTTAGCGCTTGGCGAAGTGCAACGCGCTTGCTGCCGGTGCTGATAGTGAGGCTATAGTTTTCGTTGCCAAGTGGGCCAAAGACGATACCGCCCTTGCGCCAGATTGGGTTACGGCTGGAGCCAAAACGTGCGCGGCCGGTGCCCTTTTGCTTCCATGGCTTCTTGCCACCACCACTGACTTCACCACGGCGAAGTGTCTTGGCGAGGTTTACCCGCCCATTCGCGAGGTAGGCGTTGTACGCAAGCTTGAGCAGCTCGTGATTGGTTACGTCTACACCGAATACACTCTGTGGAAGAGCCGAAACAGTCTTGGTCTTTGCGGTAGTGGTTTTTGGAGTTGTGTCGGCCATATTAGTTTACCTCTCCCAGTACAACCAGGCTACGGCGTGGGCCAGGGACTGCGCCCTTGACGCCGATCAGGTTGTTTTCTTTATCGACAAGAGCAACAATCAAGTTCTTGACTGTGACTTGCTCGGCGCCCATTCGGCCGGCCATGCGCTTGCCCTTGAAGACTTTTTGCGGATACATCGAGCCAATAGAACCTGGCTTGCGAGAGTACCCGTTGCCACCGTGGGTCTTTTTGCTTGTGGCAAAGTTGTTTCGCTTGACGTTGCCAGCGAAGCCTTTACCTTTGCTTGTGCCAGTCACGTCGATGTGGTCACCAACTTCGAAAGAAGTGACATCGAACTGCGCGCCAACTTTGATGTCGTCGCTCAGGCTTATATCGCGAAATTCGCGAATGTATTTTGGTGTCACGCCTGCTGCCTTGACGTGGCCAGCAACGGCATTGCTCAGGTTCTTACCCGATCCGAAACCCAATTGTACTGCGTCGTAACCGTCAGATTCGACGGTCTTTACCTGAGTGACAGTACATGGGCCCGCTTGGATGAGTGTTACTGGAATAGCAACACCATCCTCCTGGAGGATCTGGGTCATACCAATCTTGGTACCGAGAAGTGCTTTCATCCCTATTTAACCCTTTGTCATTGAAAAATCTTGGTATCGAGCGGTTTCCGCGTGGTGCAAGCGCCAACGCGGACCTGCAGACTTACCAAGAAGCTTTCATTAAGCTTTAAAAATAGTAAAACTACGTAGCGAATTGTAACAGATGATCGCATCTGTTGTCAACAGCTCTGAAAAAGTTAAAATCTCCCGCGCCACGATAGGCACGGGAGACGATTATTCGCGCTTCGCACCGGCCATAGAAGAGGTGCACCTCAGATGTCGAGGCTATACCTTTCTGCTCCAGAGCGGCCAACGCGCGCGATTCTGTGGTCGGCAAGCGCCGACATGAGATCTGGGCGCTCGACGTGAAAGCCGCGTTGCGCGAGCCTCTCGGCGACCTGCTCTTCCGTTAGCCGTGATTCTGGCGTTTCGGTGATGATCTCCACCACGACCTCAACGATGTTCATGTTGCTCCTGGTTTGAAGAATGGCGGGTAATCGAACAGGAATATTATAACATTTTACTTAAAAAATTGGTAGTTTTAGATTATGATGCCCGCAGGCAGAAAAAACGTAATAATCGTGACGATTATCAGAATGGCATATTCAATCTTGCGGTCGATCTGGAAATGATCGTGGCTGGCGAACAGCAGCCCTAGTAGCAGTCCGAGTGGAAAGCCGTTAAACGTGACGTAGCCGATGTCTATTGGGCTAGCAAAACGCAGCCAGAATGAGCCTAGCAGAACGTAGAGGACGAGTTTGAGGAAGTAAGTGCTATCGGTTTCTTGTGGCGGGGATTTTTTCTTTGGCATAAGCGTTACGACTAGTGTAGCTGAATCGGCCGCAAAAGAAAATAGGCCCGAAGGCCTACATCCTAGTTGCACGCGGGTAACTACATGCGAATTTCGGCGTCGCAACCGGCAGGCAAAGACAAGTTCTGCAAGCTGTCGATAGTCTTTGGCGTTGGGTTAGTGATGTCGATAAGGCGCTTGTGCACGCGCATCTCAAAGTGCTCGCCGCCTTTTTTGTAGACGTGTGGGCTCTTGATGACGGTGTATGTGCTGCGTCGAGTTGGCAGCGGTACTGGGCCGGCGATAGTCGCGCCGGTGCGAAGTGCGGTGTCGATAATCTGCTTGGCAGACTGGTCGATCACCTTGTGGTCGTATGCCTTCAGGCGAATACGAATACGTGGAGCAGCGTTTGCTGGAGGGGTCATATCCTCTATTCCTTTGCTTAGTGCGCCGTAACCTCTGCTCGAATCGTGTCGGTTGCCCGCTCACGTCTGGCCGAGTTGTCGGTGCGATTAGGTTTACAAGAAGTTATTATATAGTAAAGTTGAGTTTTGTGAAAGGCACTATACCGGCTCACGAGGAGTAGTATTGCATTATATGATTAATTATGATATAGTTTAATCGTACGCACCTTTCAGTTACAAGGAGTAAGTATGTACACCAACTCCAGCAAGGTCTTGAGCGCAATGCTCAAGGCGATGCTCGACGAAGTGCCATCAGTGGACGTCACATGGGCCCCGGCTGTGTCGGGCTATCCCATGGATGACGCCGACCAGCCGGCCCGACTCGCGCTGACGCCTTCCGGAGGTGGCCCCGTGGTCTGCATGTGGTACGACGGGCCAACCAAGCTGGCCGAGGTCCTCGGCATCGAGCTGCCTCCGAGGCTCCGCTCGCTGACTGTCTACCTCAAGGGCGGACAGCTGACAGCGCACAACGTGCTGCCCTAACAGGCTAGCCGTTCTTGGCCCAGGCGCGTTCTACGCGCCTGGGCCACTCACATTTTTTTAGACTACAATTCAAAAAAGGCTCCGTTGATGGAGCCTTTTTTGAATTGTAGCGATGTGCTCGATTACTTAGTAATCTTCGTCACAACACCAGCACCAACGGTGCGACCACCTTCGCGGATGGCGAAGCGCAGACCTTGCTCCATGGCAATTGGAGCCAAGAGCTTGACGGTAAAGGTAATGGTATCACCAGGCATGACCATTTCCTTGTCAGCTGGGAGCTCAACCTCACCAGTAACGTCCGTAGTGCGGAAGTAGAACTGCGGCTTGTAACCCTTGAAGAATGGAGTGTGGCGACCACCCTCTTCCTTTGTCAGGATGTAAACTTCAGCTTCGAATTCGGTGTGAGGAGTGATTGAACCTGGCTTGGCAATAACCTGGCCACGCTCGATGTCGTCGCGCTCGATACCGCGCAGCAGAACACCAGCGTTGTCACCTGCTTGACCTTGGTCGAGCTGCTTCTTGAAGGCTTCGATACCAGTTACAACTGACTTGCGTGCAGCTTCGTGGATACCGACGATTTCAACTTCATCGTTGATCTTGACGATACCAGTCTCGATACGGCCAGTAGCAACAGTGCCACGACCCTTGATGCTAAAGACGTCTTCGATTGGCATCAGGAATGGTTTGTCGAGGTCGCGCTTTGGCTCTTCGATGTAGTCGTCCATAGCCTTGACCAGTTCCATGATAGCGTCTTCGTAAGCGGCGTCGCCTTCGAGGGCCTTAAGGGCAGAACCCTTGATGATTGGTGCTTCGCGGTCGAAACCGTTCTTCTCGAGGAGGTCGCGAACGTCCTCTTCAACGAGCTCAACGAGGTCGGCATCAGCCATGTCCATCTTGTTGAGGAATACAACGATCTTTGGCACACCAACCTGACGGGCAAGCAGAACGTGCTCGCGAGTCTGTGGC